>CAYJGC010000049.1:0-12263 GCA_964369725.1 uncultured Eggerthella sp. | reverse complement strand
ATTGGTGAGAGCTCTTGTTTTGCCTGAACCTGCTCCTGCAACGACGCGTATGTACCCCTCGGTAGTTAGTACCGCTTCTGCTTGGCTGTTATTGAGATCTTTCACTACAGGATTGTGTGCGTAAGCCTCAGGAATAGTGAAATCATTCGCTGTTTCGGAGGATTGGTTCGCTGTCAGTGAGCTGACTGCCGCAGCCGCGGAATTGGTTGTTGGAGGCTGGCTGTTACCTGCAGAGTTTTGGTTTGACTCCTTGATAGTAACCTGAATTCTTGCTAATTTTTTTCCAATTCCCATAAATCCTTTTTTGGCATTTTGAAGTACAAGAATTTCAACCTCATGCAGTTCAAGGTCTAGTTCTGTAAGCACATCTGAAATAGCAAGATCAACGGAGGTGTTTTCGCGAATGATTGTTTTTTGAGTCATGCTCGCATCCTATCGCAGTTTTTTGAGAGTTTAGTCACTCATTGATTTTCTTGAAACTAACGATACCATTTTTACAAGCAAGTACCGATGAGATAAGGACGGAATGTCTGAAATTTGTGACAAATAGGGTAGTGTTTTCAGAGGAAAACTGGTTATGTCTAATTGTTGTGAAAGGAGGATGTTTTCACTGTTGATTGTACGGAATCAGGAATCCAGAAGATGCAATGGTGGCGTAGGGTCGCGGTTGAGCACCCTGCATGTTTGTTATTTGAGAGCGAGTAGATCGCAAAAGAGACCCAGTCAAAGACCAGGCCTCTTCGTTAAGAATAAGTTGTTGTAGCTTTAAGTTTATACGATTCCTTGAGCCATCATAGCGTCAGCAATTTTCTTGAAGCCGGCAATGTTAGCACCAATAACGTAGTTGCCCTCAAAACCAAATTCGCGAGCAGCATCGTCTGATTCATGGTAGATGGTCTTCATGATGTCTTTGAGGCGTGCGTCAACTTCTTCGAAGGTCCAAGAAAGACGGCCAGAATTTTGGCTCATTTCCAAACCTGAAGTTGCTACACCACCAGCGTTAGCAGCTTTACCTGGGCAGAAAGCTACACCATTTTCGATGAAGTAGTCAGTTGCTTCAAGCGTGGTGGGCATGTTAGCGCCTTCGCCAACAACCTTACAACCATTAGCTACCAATTGTTTTGCATCTTCAAGGTGCAGTTCATTTTGGGTTGCGCAAGGCAAAGCAATGTCGCAAGGTACGCTCCAAATGCCGGTGCCTGCATGATATTCAACACCTTCACGACGCTGAGCGTATTCCATAATGCGCGCGCGCTCAACTTCTTTGATTTGCTTGATGAGATCCAAATCAATTCCGTTTGGATCGTAAATCCAACCAGTTGAGTCAGAAAGGGTAACAACCTTAGCGCCTAGCTCCTGGGCTTTTTCGGTAGCGTAAATAGCAACATTACCAGAACCAGAAATGCTGACAATTTTGCCTGCAAAGGTTTGGTTGCGGCAGGCAAGAAGCTCTTCTACAAAGTAAACAAGACCATATCCAGTAGCTTCGTTACGTGCAAGTGAGCCACCATAGCTAAGACCCTTGCCGGTCAAAACACCTTCTGATACATTGCGAAGACGCTTGTATTGTCCGTACATGTAACCAATTTCGCGCGCGCCCGTACCGATGTCACCTGCAGGAACGTCGGTGTCGGCACCGATGTGACGCTGAAGTTCGGTCATGAAGCTTTGGCAAAAACGCATAACTTCGCCATCAGATTTTCCCTTTGGATCGAAGTCGCAGCCGCCTTTACCGCCACCCATGGGCAGCGTGGTGAGGCTGTTCTTGAAGATCTGTTCAAATCCCAAGAATTTAACAATACCAAGATTTACGGAAGGATGAAGGCGAAGGCCACCTTTGTAAGGTCCAAGACAGCTGTTGTATTGGACGCGGAAACCGCGGTTAACCTGTACGTTTCCGCCGTCGTCTACCCATGGTACGCGGAACATAAGAGCACGCTCGGGCTCTACGATGCGCTCAAGAATGCCAGCAGCTTCGTATTCGGGGTTAGCTTCAATTACAGGCTCAAGAGACTTGAGAACTTCAGTAACTGCCTGAATAAATTCCGGCTGGCTTGCATCCTTCTCTTTTACCTGCTCAATAATGCGATCTACGTAATTCACCAAAAACCTCCTATTTAGGAAATATATATCGCTAATATTATAGGTATTTGCCTTGGTAGTATCAAAGTAATATTCGGTAAAATGTGACATGTGGTACAAAATACAGAAAATTTTCCAGTGTCCTTTTAGTTGGTCACCAAAAATAGACAAAGTTTCTATACTTTTAGATATCAGTTATTCAAGCAAAGGAGAGTTATGAGCGAAATAAAATGCCCCGAATGTGGAACCGTTTTTCAGCCAGATGAATCTGGACTTGCTGCTATTGTTAAGCAAGTGCGTGATACAGAATTTAACAAAGAGCTCAGTAGGCATACGGCTTTACTTGAAGAAGGAAAGCAGCAGGCTATAAAGCTTGCGGTATCTAGTAACCAAGAAGAGATGCAAAAGATTGCAGCGCAAAAAGACCAACGCATTGCTGAGCTTGAAACGCGTCTTTCTTCACAGTCAGGCGAATATGAGAATCTGGCGCGTGCAGACCGTGCGGAGCTTGAAAAGAAGGCTCATGATGAGGTGTCTTTGCGTGATACTCAGATTGCTCAACTGCAATCTCGCTTGGAGTCTATACAGGCAGAACGTGAAAATGAAAAAAGAGCATTGCAGGCAGAGCTTGGGCGCAAGCTTGATGCCGAAACAACTTCTCACCAGGCGCGGATTGTGGAGCTTGAGTCATTGCTTAAAGCGCAACGCTCTGACTTTGAAAGCAAATCTCAAACGACGCAGGCTGAATGGGAAAAGGTTGTCACACAGCAAGTGGCTGAGAAGACCAGTCGTATTGCGGAATTAGAAGCTCAGCTTGAAGCTTCGCGTACTGAACGCGAAGGGGAGGTGCGTGCAGTAAAGGCCGAACTTACTAGTTCGTTCAATAGTGCTTCTGTAGAAAAGCAAGCGCGTATTGCCGAATTAGAGCAGCGTCTTGAGTCTCAAGCGAGTTCTTTCGAAGTAGAAAAAACGCTTGCCGTTGAGCAAGCGCGCACTGCGGTTGAGCGTCAGCGCGATGAACTACAGGCGCAAGTTGTCTTGCAGGAAGCTGAAAAGAAGCAAATTGAAAGCAACTATAAGGAAAAACTTGCTATTGAAATTCGTGCCAAGGATGAAATGATAGCGTACAAAGAAAGTGAGATTGAGCGCTATAAAGATATGAAGGCACGTCTTTCAACGAAAATGGTGGGCGAGACTCTTGAGCAACACTGTGAAATTGAATTCAACAAGATTCGCGCCGCAGCATTTCCTTCTGCATATTTTGAAAAAGATAATACGGTGGCAGAAGGCACCAAGGGCGACTACATCTTTAAAGAACTTGACAATGAGGGCAATGAGCTTATTTCAATCATGTTTGAAATGAAAAACGAACTCGATACAACGCAGACTAAAAAGAAAAATGAGGACTTCTTTAAAAAACTCGATGATGACCGAAAGAAAAAGGGGTGCGAGTATGCAGTCTTGGTTTCATTGCTTGAGCCAGAAAATGAGCTATACAACCAAGGTATTGTGGATGTGTCGTATCGCTATGACAAAATGTACGTCATTCGTCCACAGTTCTTCATCCCGCTTATTTCTATTTTGCGCAATGCCGCACAAAATTCACTCACCTACAAGTCCGAACTTGCTATGGTACGTAGCCAAAATATCGATATCACCAATTTTGAGAGTCAGATGGAAGATTTCAAAGATAAGTTTGGCCGTAATTACGACTTAGCTTCTCGTAAGTTTAAAACGGCAATTGATGAGATTGATAAAACAATTACTCATTTGCAAAAAACGAAAGACGCGTTGCTCTCTTCGGAAAACAATCTCCGGCTTGCAAACAACAAAGCTCAGGATCTGACTATCAAGCGCCTCACCAAAAACAATCCGACCATGAAAGAGAAGTTTGATGCTTTAAAAAATTAAACTTCATCAGGCAGCCCCTTCTTTTGCGCTACAATACCATGCGGTAAAAGAAGGGGTTGTATTTTGGAGATACTTTTGATCATGGTAGCAGGCGTGGTATTAGGTGCCACGGTGTTTCCAGAGACGCTAAAGGGGTTGAACGAAAAACTGACCCTATGCACTACGGCATTGCTTATTTTTTCAATGGGTGCGTTATTGGGGGGTCGCGATGCTTTTGTGGAAGAGTTATCAACGGTTGGTGTTGCAAGCTTCCTCTTTGCGATAATCCCCGCTGTGTTTTCCACCATTCTTGTATATGCACTCACACAGTTTTTTATGAGCGATGTCGTAAAGCGGCAACCAGGTTCAAAAACAAAAGCTGCGCAAGAAAATTCTCAGCAGGAGGATTCAGGTGCAGGCAGTGAGGTGGCGATGATTGCAATTGCGGTTGTTGCTTTACTGCTGGGTGTTTTTTATGGCTTGTCGAATCTTGTTTTTTATCCGGTCGATTGGATTTCTGAGAACTCTCATTTTGTTTTGTATGTGCTCTTGTTTTTAGTTGGCATAACGGTGGGGGGAAGTAGGGGCTTGCTTGGCAAGCTCAAGCAATATCGTGCGCGCGTCTTTATTATTCCTTTTGGTATTGTTGTTGGCTCTGTCGCGGGGGGACTTCTCTGTGCTCCGTTGGTGGGAATGTCGTTTCCTACAGGAGGCGCTATTGCGTCAGGCTTGGGATGGTATAGTCTTTCAGGCATAATGATGACAGAAATTGCCGGCGCTCAAGTAGGTAGTATCACGTTCATGTCAAACCTCCTGCGAGAAATCCTTTCGTTTTTTGCAATTCCTTTTATTGCACGCTTCCTAAATTATCCCACTTGTCTGGCGCCTGCCGCAGCCACCAGTGAAGACACCACTCTTCCCATGCTTATTCGTTGCACTAATGGTGAAACGGTTGTGCTCGCAGTTTTGAGCGGGGTTATTTGTTCTGCCTGTGTGCCGGTGCTTATAGAGTTGTTTCGCCCGTTTATTTAAATCTGGACAAGGCTGCGCGATACAGCTTAAATAAAGTTGTCCATTTATGCTAAGAACGCCCTTTCAATGAAGTCACCTATACACGAAAACGCTTCTTCTGAAGAGATGTATTCGACTCAAACTTAATGCGCACCTTAATGCTAAATAGGAAGTCAGGTAAATTTAGGCAATTTGACAAGAATGCGACAGCGAAAATCCATGATTTAGGGATGCGTTTTAGATGGTAAAAAAACGCCTTTAAACAGGTTAGGGTACACTATCTGTTTAAGTAAAGATATATAAAGGAATGTTATCGTGCAAGACGCACTTACAAAAAAACTTGACCGCCTTAAACATGAGCTAAACAGTGTACCTGCGCTTCCTGGGGTGTATTTGTGGAAGGATAAAACAGGTCTGGTTATTTATGTGGGCAAGGCAAAGCAGCTTCGTGCGCGTATGCGTCAATATGTTAACTTCCAAGACGAACGGGCAAAAATTCCCTTACTGGTAGATCAAATTGAAACGTTTGATTATATCGTGGTCGAGAGTGAACACGAGTCTTTGGTTCTTGAAAAGAATCTCATTAATCAGCACAGCCCGTTTTTTAATGCAGACTTTAAAGACGATAAGTCGTATCCGTTTATTGCGCTTACCAAGGGCGATATGTTCCCCGCTATCAAATACACGCGTGAAAAGCATAGAAGTGACACGCGCTATTTCGGGCCTTACACTGACAGTCGTGCGGCACGTAATATGGTTGATATTGCACGCAGGGTGGTTCCGCTTTGTGCTAGTTCCTGTGCAGATTGGCGTCGTATAACTCGCCAGCTAGAGCGCGATCCGTTGGCGCTTATGTCTAAGGAGGCACGCCCGTGTTTTGATGCCCATGTGGGGCTCGGTCCAGGCGCATGCTGTGGATGGATTTCGCCTGAAGAGTATGCGATCAATGTAAAGCGCATTGAGCGCTTCTTATTGGGGCATCATCGAGAATTTGTAGAGGAGCTCACCGAAGAGATGCAGACGGCAGCGCAAGACTTAGACTTTGAGCGCGCTGCGCGCATTAAATCAAGAATCGACACCGTTAACGGGCTGTGTAGTAAGCAGCACGCGGTATCTACCAGAAACCTCAATGCTGATGTGCTAGGAATTTTCCGCGAAGAAACTGTTGCAGGTGTCCATGTTTTCATGGTTCGTGAAGGACGTATCATTAACTCTAACGAGTTTGTTTTGAATCGCGGAAAAGATGTACCAGATCAAGACTTATTGCATATGTTTTTGCTTCGCTATTATGATGCAACAACTTCAATACCTCATGAGGTTATAGTTCGTGAAACACCTGAAGATCAAGCGGTTATGGAGCAGTGGCTGACCGAACGCTTGGCGAATCCACATGGTGCCAAAGTGCGCTTTACGGCTCCCCAAAAAGGAGAAAAAGCAGAACTCATTGAAATGGCAGAAACTAACGCGCGACATACGCTCATGCGTTTTAAAGTGCGTAGCAACTATGAAGACAAGCGTCTTAATGAAGCGTTGTTGCAACTTGAAAGTGCCCTTGCATTGCGCGAAGCGCCACTGCGCATTGAATGCTTCGATATTTCGACTATTCATGGCTCGTATACGGTTGCCTCTATGGTCGTATTTACCAATGGCAAACCTGACAAAAACCAATATCGCCGCTTTAAGATTAAAACACCTCTTGACGAAGCAAATGACTTTTTAAGTATGCAAGAAGTCTTATCACGCCGCTATGCCCCCGAACGCATGGCTGATGAACGCTTTGGCAGTAAGCCTGATTTAATTATTCTTGACGGTGGTAAACCTCAGCTTTCTGCTGCGTTGAAAATGTTTGAGGTGATGGGGATTGATGATATTGACCTGTGCGGTCTTGCTAAGCGTGACGAAGAGTTGTTTGTCCCTTGGCAAGAAAGTGGTCCGGTTGTGTTGCCCAGCGGTTCTGCATCGTTGTATTTGGTAAAGCGCGTGAGAGACGAAGCCCACCGCTTTGCCATTACCTTTCATCGTGAGTTACGCGGGAAAGGGATGACTGCTTCTATTCTTGATGAAGTTCCCGGTTTGGGTCCGGTACGTAAAAAAGCGCTCATAAAGGCCTTTAAGTCGTTTAAAAACATCAAGGCAGCTTCACTTGAAGATATCAAAAATACAAAGGTTCTGCCTAATGAAGTGGCTGAAGAGCTTTATTGTGTACTTCAGCAGTATAATAAAGACTATACAGAAACGCGTGCAGTGGGATTCGAGGAATCGTCTCATGACGCATTAGCTGACAATAGACCTGAATAGCGCGAAGGGGTGAAATATGATTGATTTTGATGCAGGTTTAGACCTTGAAAGCATGCCAGAATTAGTGATAGTGAGCGGCATGAGTGGTGCGGGTCGTACCGAAGCGATGCATGTGTTTGAAGATCTGGGGTATTTTTGCGTGGATAATCTCCCTTCAAGTCTTATCGGAAATTTGCTAGAGCTAACTGGAATGCCTGGTCATGGTGAAAAATACCATCGCTTGGCGGTTGTGTGCGACGCACGTAATCGCGATTTTTTTGCGAGCTTACAATGTGAACTCAAAAAGCTCAAAGAGCGTGGTATTGAATATCGCATTTTGTTTTTGGATGCAAATGACGAAAAGCTTATTTCACGTTATAAATCAAGCAGACGCCGTCATCCGCTCTGTAGTGATGGGGCATCTATTGCAAAAGGCATTGAGCGTGAGAGAAGTCTGTTGTTTAACCTGAGAGAAAGCGCTCATCATGTAGTAGATACAACAGATTTATTACCACCTCAGTTGCGCGCTACTATTCGCGAATTGTTTACACAGAGCGAAGAGCGCGCAGGCTTACAGGTGACGGTGTATTCGTTTGGGTTTAAACATGGAGCACCCAATGATGCTGACTTGGTAATCGATGTTCGCTTTTTGCCTAACCCTTACTACGATATAAATTTGCGTCCTTTTACGGGTCTTGATCAGCCGGTGCGTGATTTTGTTTTGTACCGCCCTGAAACAGAGGAATTCCAAAAACGTTGGCGTGCGCTTTTAGACTGTGTGATGCCCGGTTATGTGGCAGAAGGAAAACAGCAGCTTGCTATTGCTATTGGCTGCACCGGCGGACAGCATCGCAGTGTTGCGCTGGCGGAAGAGACCGCAAACTATCTGAAAGCACAAGGTTATCGCATTAGTATAGCTCACCGCGATTTAAAGCTTGCCGAAGGGGTTGACGGTAAGCTGAGGGTAGACAATGACGCCGCTCGTCCTCACCAAGAAAACTAAAGGTGAGATATGGATTCACGTTCATTTTTGTACGACCCTTCAATGACCTCGTCTTTTGAGCCATTGCGTGACGCAGCTCCTGTTGTTGCGCCTCATGAAGTGGTAAAAGCGGTAGTGATAGGTGGCGGAACAGGAGCACCTGTTTCCATCCGGACTCTGCTTTCTATGGGATTTGAAACAAGTGCGGTTGTAGCAATGGCAGATGATGGAGGGTCTACCGGTATTCTGCGCGAAGAAGCAGGCGTAACGGCGCCTGGTGATGTGCGAAAGTGCATTGCTGCGATGGCGGCCGATCCTGCTGATCCGTTTACTAAGGCATATAAGTATCGATTTCCTTTTGCACGTAATCACACGCTGGGTAATTTGATGCTTTCAGCACTTGAGGATGCAACAGGTTCTTTTCCAGAGGCTATTGCGGTGTGTGAAAAACTCCTGAATGCGCAAGGGCATGTATATCCCTCAACGCTTGATAGGGTGTCACTTACGGCGTATACGCGTGATGGTCGCTATATTGAAGGGCAGGCGGTTGCCTGCCATTCAAGAACTGCGCTTGAGTCGGTGCGGCTTCAAGCGGTTCAACCCATTGTTGCGTACGAGCCGGCACTTGAGGCTATTCGCCAAGCAGACTTTATTGTGCTCGGTCCGGGATCATTGTTTACTTCTATTATTCCTAATCTTTTGGTGCCAGGTGTGGTAGAAGCTATTCGCAGTTCAAAAGGTGCAACTTTGTTTGTGTGTTCTTTGGCAGATATGCAAGGCGAAACGTGGGGTTTAAGTGCGCGGGAGCATATTGAAGCCTTGCTTGATCATGGTATGCGAGGTAGGCTTGACTATGTGTTGGTTCATTCTGCTGTTCCTTTACGTTCCGAAAGCCCCGCAACAGGTGTTTTTGGTGCCGTAACGGGAGAAGACCCAGAACATACCACCATGTCAGACATGCACGACCTAGAGCTTTCGGGACGCATTAGGCCTGTTTCCATCAAGCATCAAGATATTCGCGTAATTCAGGCGCAAGGCCCCGTAGTTATTTGTCGCAACTTAGTTGATCCTGTTTATCCTACGTGGCACGATCCTGTTGCGCTACGCGATGCGTTTTCGGGGGTGTTGAAGCTGTGTCGTTCTCGACAGAGGTAAAAGATGAACTTTCAAGGGTTCCTCCCTTGTGTTCTCACTGCGAAAAAGCCACCCTTGCTGCGTTGCTTCGTATAGAAGGCACGTTATTTTTTAGTGGGCAGGGGAAGTATCGCGTTGAGATTGCTATAGATATTCCTTCGGTGGCTCGTTTGGCAATTAAGCTCTTGCATGAGCTGTACAGCCTTAAAACAAAACTTACCGTACGAAGAAGCGTGTTGCATAAAACGCCAAATTATCTGATAGAGGTGCCAACACAGCCACGTCTTGCCTCTGCGCTGGTTGATATGGGAGTTTTGTCTACTGAAGGTGGTTTGGTGTTAGGGATTACTCCTTCTCTTGTTACTAAGGAATGCTGTATAGCTGCTTATTTGCGCGGTGCTTTTTTAGGGAGCGGCTTTATCTCAGAACCCAGCAGAGATTACCATTTTGAAATAACTGTGGAAAGCGAAGAGCTGGCAAAAAGCATTGTTGACCTTTTGGAGAAAAAAGACATTCCGGCAAAGATTATGCAGCGCAGAAGCTCTTCTATGATTTATATAAAAAGCGGCGAATCTATTTTGAAATTCCTAGCGTTTACCGGAGGTCACCAAAGTGCCCTTGCGATTGAAAGTGCACGCGTGATTAAAAGTGTGCGCAACGACGTAAATCGCATGACCAATGCTGAAATTGCCAATCAGGCAAAGGCGGCAAATGCTTCGGTTGATCAGCTTTATGCAATTCGAACGGTACTTGAAGCTCACGGCATTGAAAATTTACCTCCTGCCTTGCAGGAGTTCATCAGGCTTCGTGTAACAAACCCCGATGCAACTCTTAAAGAGCTGGGAGAAAAAGCAACGCCGCCGCTTTCAAAATCTGCGGTATATCACCGCGTGCGTCGTATTGAGCAAATGGCAAAAGAGGCGCGTAAGTAGATCTGTTGATGCTTGTATAGGATTGTCGTGGTTTGCACGGGAGAGTTCTGTCCTAAGAGAATTGACAACAAACCAGAGAAATATAAGTACGCTTAAGTAAAGGTATAGTTGAGACATATGAACAATGAACAGCAAGATGTGGGCGGGGTGGCCGTCTCGGCAAAAGCGGTCTTTAGAAAATTTGCAAGCTATTACAAGCCCTATAAGTTCCTCTTTTTCTTTGACTTGGTATGTGCAACTTTGCTTGCCTTAGTTGATCTAGCGTTTCCTCAATTCTTGCGATTTTTTACTAATGACTTTTTTACGCGTGAACCAGAAGTGATATTGCAATCGCTGCTGCTTATTGCCTTGCTATTTGTGGTGTTGTACGGCATAAGAACTGCCTGCCAGTACTATATTTCCAGTTGGGGTCACATTATGGGTGCCCGTATGGAAGCCGATATGCGCATGGATTTGTTTAAACAGTATCAGCGACTAAGTTTTTCGTATTACGATCGTAACAATACGGGCGAAATGATGAGTAGGGTAGTAACCGATCTCTTTGATATTTCAGAGCTAGCACACCACGGTCCTGAAAATATTTTCATCAGCGTGTTGAAAATTGTTGGCTCGTTTGCGCTCCTGTTTTTCATCAATGTTCCCCTTACTGCAATCATGCTGGCAGCAACGGTGATCTTGGTGGTGTATGCCTCGTGGCGCAACTATCAAAAGCGTATTATCTTTACCGAAAATCGTCAAAAGATGGCAGATGTTAACACGCGTTTGCAGGATTCTCTTGGAGGCATTCGCGTGGTAAAGTCATTCGGTAACGAGAGTAAAGAAGTCGCAAAGTTTAAAACTTCTAATGATCGTTTTATTGCCACCAAAGAAAACACGTATAGGTTTGTGGGTTGGCTACATGCTACTAATTCTTTATTTGTAGGAATTTTATATTCTGTTTTGGTTGTAGGCGGCGGCTACTTTGTTGCTACGGGTAGTCTTGACGTAGCGGATCTGGCTATTTATGCGCTTTACATTGGCATCTTCATTTCTCCTGTTGAAGTGCTAGTAAATTTTGTCGAAACCTTCCAAAAGGGTTACGCCGGATTTCGTCGCTTTGCAGAAATTCTTGCACTACATCCAGATGTTGATGACGCGCCAAACGCCCGCTCGTTTGCTGAAATAAAGCGCGAAGGTGGGGTAGGTGAAACGCAGGCAAACGCTATAGACTGCCAAGAGATTGATGGCAAGATACGCTACCAAGATGTACGCTTTAGCTATGATGGAAAGCGAGACGTGCTCCAAGGGTTTACCTTAGAAATTCCTGCGGGCAAAACGGTTGCGTTAGTAGGTCCGTCGGGTGGCGGTAAGACAACCACCTGTTCACTCCTGCCACGTTTTTATGACCCTCAAGGGGGTTCTATAGAGATTGACGGTATTGATATACAAGAGCTCACCTTGGCATCATTGCGTGAGGCCATTGGTATAGTGCAACAAGAAGTGTATCTTTTTGGCGGAACCATTAGGGAAAACATCGCGTACGGTCGTCCCGATGCTTCGCCAGAAGAAGTGATAGCTGCTGCGCAAAAAGCAAACATCCATGAATTTGTTGAGAGCTTGCCAGATGGATACGATACGTTTGTTGGGGAGCGCGGCGCACGACTTTCTGGCGGGCAAAAACAGCGTATTGCGATTGCGCGCGTGTTTTTGCGTAACCCCCGTATTCTTATTTTGGATGAAGCCACGAGCGCTCTTGACAACGAAAGCGAGCGCGCTGTACAACAATCCCTTGAAGAGCTTTCTGCGGGACGAACCACGCTTATCATCGCACACAGGTTGTCTACTATTCGTAGTGCCGATGCAATTGCCGTAGTTGATGATGGTCGCGTGGTCGAAGAAGGTACTCATGAAGAACTAATCGCCAAAGGTGGCACTTACGCTATGTACTACCGCCTACAGTTCGGGAGTCCAGAGTA
>CAYJGC010000048.1:0-12810 GCA_964369725.1 uncultured Eggerthella sp. | reverse complement strand
TTCATCCCGCTATGGTGCGCTTGGCTTTCAAGCTTTTTGGTGATGACCGCATGATCTTGATTAGTGATACCATGCGCGCCGCTGGTCTTGAGGATGGTACGTATGATTTAGGTGGACAAGACGTAACGGTGCGTGGCTATGTGGCAACTCTTGACAATGGGGCTTTGGCTGGCTCGGTAAGTGATCTTATGCGTTGCCTTTATGTTGCCGTCAAGGAAATGGATATTCCGCTGGTAAGCGCCATTAAGGCGGCAACTATCAACCCTGCACGCGCGTTGGGATTATTAGGGCAACACGGTTCCTTAGATGCTGGCTGTGTGGGCAATGCCGTGCTTCTTGACGCTCAAACGCTTGAGCTCAGGCAGGTAATATTACGCGGAAAAGTACTAATGTAATAATCGCGAAGGCTAGATCGTTTTAATGCGAGATACTAAAATGGCTGCTAGCAACTTCGCAGCCATTTTAGTATTTAGGTTAAGCGTAACACTTAAGAGTATTGTCGCCGTTTTACCAGAAGAGTAATTTAGTGAGTTATTCCTGAACAAAATGAATCCTACTGCCGAAAGTAATGAGGGTAGCATAGTTTGAATTGCTGGGTAGGTTAAGTTCGCCAACTGCCGAAACTGAATTTGATACCTATGAGCGACTTCGCGTGGCTCTCGTAATTGCAAAAGCGAGTGCAGCACAAAGTGCTAAGAGAGCTGAGGAGCTGATAGTGTGGTCTCCCGTATTGGGAAGCATGTGGCCAGCAGAAGAGTTTTTGTCTGAATCACTGCCGTGTGAGGGGTCAGGAGACGGTGTCGGCGTTGGGGATGGTGAAGGAATTTCTGACCATTTAGCATAAAGCGTTATACTTCCTTCAGATCCTGCAGGTATGGTGGTAATGGGAGCGCCAGAAAAGTCGGCTGTCGTATACCAGCCTTCAAATTGATGGTCTGCACGTGATGGGGCGGCTAAAGTAATTTCTTCTGACTCAGAGGTGTATGAAGCAGGGTTGGTGGGATTATTGGTTCCACCATTAAGCTCATAAGAGATAGTGTAGGTTATTACTTCATGAGATTTTAATACGACCGTGCCAAGATTGACTTCAGTTCCAGGTAAGGATGAAAGGTAATCAAAATAATCACTGAAGTGATTGGATGTGTCAGAGACGTCTAATCCGTCTTCGCCAACCACTATGACATACTCTTCAGTTTCGTCAGAGGGAGCTTCGTGAGGGATTCCGTGTTTAAGAACAGGGTATACTTGGCTAAGACCTTCAGCTCCACTTTTGTCTAAAGTAAGAACATGGGTGGGTCCTCTCAGTTCTATCGCTCCCGTTAAATTTGGCGTGCCCGTAATTTTTAGTAAGCGGGGATACGCGCATGAGGTCTCATCGTCAATGTTTTTGTTTCCGACGCCAAGGACAACGCCTTCGCCTGCATCGATGGTACCACCGCTAACAATCAAAGAGCCCTTTGCGTCAGCTAGATTTTGACTTGAGCTTGAATATAGACCGTGCAGGGTTGCGCCGTTTCTGCCAGTGTCATTAATGTTGTTAGAAATAGTTCCACCAGCAATAAGAACGTTTGCACCCATACCTGCAACCGCCCCAAGGTAGGAGTTAAAATTGTTCCCGCTAATTTCGCCACCATTAATAGTGATAGTATTAATTGATTTTGAAGAGGCAAACTGAGACATGACAACACCGTCGTTGCCAGAAAATAAGATAGGCGTTCCATCTTTTTTATCTATTATATTGTTCTTGATTTCGCCACCGTTCATGATAAAGGTGCTTCCACGCGTGCAAAGCACTGCAGAGCTGAAGAATCCTCCGAAAATTTCATTGTCGTAAATTTTGGCGCCTTCTTCCATAGTTACTGTTGAGCCGGAAAAAGACTTTACCACGGTGGCTTCTAGTGCATAATTTTGCGCGAGGTTGCCAGACCCTATAACGCTGTTGCTATAGATTTCTGTTCCGCTTCCCAGTATCAAGTTGCTAGAGCTCTCAGTGCTAATTACTTGAGATACTGTGCCATTATTTTCAGGTTCCCGGGCTACTTCATTTTCATAAATTTTGGTATCTTTAAAAGTTATCTTGCCGCTAAGGGTGAGAAGGGATGCGTAGAGATAGCCGCTAATCTGATTGTTATGCATGTTGCTGTTGCTAATGTCAGCCGATCCTGCACCGAAGGCTCTTACGAGGAGAGAGGTTTCTGCCATTTTTCCAAAGTTGTTGTTCTTGATTTCTGTGTTGCTTATAGTGAGCGTTGTTTTTTCGTTTGGGTAGGAGTAGTTACTCTCCAGGTTAATTACGGCTTCTAGTCCGTAAAATGGATAGATCACGAAGTTTTCAATAGTGCTGTTAGTAATGCTGAGAGAGGCATTTTCCCAGTCAATCGGACGAACCCCTCTTCGAGCCGCTTCGGTTTGTCCTGAGGGAATATAAGAGTAGTTGTTTCCATCAAGGTTAACAGATTCAAAGGCAAGATTGAGGCCGCTTCCTTGAGTGCTGAACATGGCACGATCATCAGGATTAGTGTAACCGGAAGCTTTTACCGAATAATCATTTGCAGGGCTTATGGTGTAACGTTCGCCAGGTGCACTTGTGAAGGTTAATGTTACTGCAGTGCTTAGGTTGTCATAAAATCGAATATTACTACTGATTGTTATATCTTGGTATAAGGTGATGGTAGTGTCGCTGTCGGCATCTTCAGCTTTTTTTGCTACGCTTACAAACTCATCAGGATTATATATGCTTGTTGTTCCTGAGTTATTTGTTGCCGTGGCAATTACTGTTTCATTTGAAGGGGAAACACCAGCAAGCCTGCTCGCGCGCTCTTCGTAAAAGATATTATCAGCTTCAACAGGCAATTCAAGAGCATGGTCGGGCAAAGAAGAGAGTTCGGGTTCAAATGTTGTAGCGGGCATTGAGACTATGCTTGAGGCATAAGAAAAGGTGGGGACCAAAGAGCATAGCAAAGTCATCACTAAAAGAGACGCAATCAGCGCCTTTTGATAAAACTGAGGGTGCTTTTTATGTGTTGCATTTCGCTGCTGCATTTAGTCCCCCAAGGACTTTGGTACTTTTAGTAGGGAGTCCCGCTCATTAGGTAGAGCAGTACGGTTTCTTGCTAAGCCACAAATTAAAACGATAACGCATTGGTAGTGTTTTGTTTGTAGAGAGGTGATATTTGCATAGATACTACATTCGTTCACTTCCGGTAATGAAAAACCCTGCATCTGCCAAACAGTTACAGGGCTTTTGAAAATCTCGAAAGATATCCTTGTGTAAGAGCAAATTGCTAAATGCTGCTACTACGCCTCGGGAAGGCTAGCTGCAGCTACAGATTGACCTACGCGACGCATCATTTCGTCGGGAAGGGTAACGTTGAGCTGTTCGTTAAGCTGCGGATACTCTTCGGCTAAAACACGATTGCATTCACTGATAACCAAGTCGCCCCCTACGCCGGATGCTACACGGCCTAGGACAAGAAGCGTCTTGATCTCGTAGAAAGAGCTGTAGAGAACAAGCGTATGAGCAAGGTAGACACCAATTGAGCGGAAGATGTCAAGAGCACCCTCATGTCCTTCGTTAGCAAGACCCTGTACTACTTTGAGTTTTTCAGCAGGAGAGAGTTCGGGGTCAAGCTCAATGCCTGCAGCGGGGGCAAGTTTGATAACGGCATCTTGGCTGAAGTATTTGCATCCTATGCCAAAGTCGTGCGACCATTCGTCCTGCATGGCGCTCGGTGATAGGTCGACAGGTGCGAAAGCAAGCTCGTTAATCCAACCGAGAACGTATCCTTCGGCATTCACATAGCCTACGGCTTCGGAAGTACCCATCGCGATTCCCAAAATAGAGCCAGAGCCGGTGGACATATATCCAGCAAGTGCTGTTACGTCACCGTCATTGGCAACCACTAAAGGTACATCGCCAATCTCTTTGCCGGCGCGGTCGTAAATGCTCTTAACTTCTTCACGACGATCGCGAGGAACCTTTAAGAATAAAGAAGCTACCATGGGGCTATTGCCAACGAATGTTCCTGCAGAAGAAACGCCGATAGCGTCAACGCGAGGCATTTTTGAAGCCGCTGTTTTAAATGCGCTGACAATCTCGTTGAAGTGATACTCAGGGTCTTCGGTGATTTTGGGGAACCAAACAATTTCTTCGGAGTAGACGGATTCGCCGTCAATAACAGCTGAAACCTTGCGGTCAGATCCGCCTGCATCAAAACCGATACGGCAGCCTTCCATGTGTCCGCCAATTTCTTTGGCAGATTCGTTAGCAGTGGGGAAGTTGTCCTTCGAGCAAGCAATGACTTCAAGAGGTTTTTCGTAAACGTCATCTACAAAACCGAAGTCGAATGCGCGTGAGCCTTCAGGAGAATAGATCCTCTTAAGCTGATCAGCCAATTCGTCGCAGCCGCATAGGTAAACGCGGAAGCCGCCGATGCTCCATAACTCAAATTTTACCAGGCGCTCAACGTAGCGCAAGTTGGCTTCTGCAAATTCTTCTCCACGAATAAAGCTTTCACGTACAGAAATTAAGCCGTCTTCACGCTCAACAGCAATAGCAATAGGTTGAGTAGCTTCCTCAAGATACGATTTCATCCAGACGCCAAAAGGAATAAAGTCAGGGTCAAGAATGGGGGTGTTTTTGATGTGATAGTCAACACCAAGATAGTTCATGATTAGTCTCCTATAATCTCGGTCAGCGTGCGTTCGGTCATAGAAAGCGCGCGGGGTACATGGAAGGGGCCTTTGAAGGTTGAGCCTTTAGTTGATGGCATGGTTGGTAGGCCGTCTCGGCGTAGATACCCATACCATTCACCATATTCAGGGTCGGCAAAATGGTTTTTGCAGTATTCAACTGTTTTGTACAGCCAGTTCAAATAATACTCATCACCAGTGTTTTGGTAAGCCTTAGATGCGGCAATCATAATTTCATTATGAGGCCACCAGAGTTTCATGTCGTGTTCGTAGGCTTCCGTAGGTAGGCCTTGCGCGTCGATAAAGTACAGCAATCCTTCGTATTCTTTGTCCCAGCCTGCTTCTATGGCAAGGCGGAATATGTCTTCGGCAGTTTTATGAAGCTCGTCGTTGTCACGATAGAGCGCTTCATCCATCATGAACCAGCTGCATTCTATATCGTGTCCAGGGTTTACCACACGTCCAGCGGTATGCCAGAGTTCAGGTGTGCCGTCAAGCGCTACGCTTTCGAGGGTGCAACCGAGCTCGGGGTGATAATGAAAATTGATAATCTTATCGGTGCACTCTTTGCTGTGTTGGTCATACAGGGCGGTATTGTCGGGATCTATGCGACGCATGATGCTAATGATGTTCAAGAAAATCATAGGTTCGCCCAAGCCGCGTCCTGTGCGTGTTTCGGCAATAGTTTTAGGACCAAGTCCCGTAGGGTCTTCCATGAGACCATTGGTGAGATTGTATATCATGTGGTAGGCTTTGCGTGCGCGCTCAAGATATAGGGGTTCGCCTGTCAATCCGTAGTATTCGGCGTTTGCGATGGCATAAAACCCTTCAGAAAAGCTGTAGCGACGCTGCCTTAGTGGCCTGCCTTCGGCGGTTACCGTGAAGTACATGCGTCCGCCGGCATCGTGATTAATGCAATGCTTCTCCAAGAAGTCCAAGCAGCTTTTTGCTGCAGCCATCCAAGCAGGATTTTCGCCGTAGTGACGGCATAGGTGCGCAAAGGTCCAAGCGCAACGACCCTGCATCCAGACGCTTTTGTCGGTTGAGTATACCTTGCCTGTACGGTCAAGGCAGGTGTAGACGCCACCATGTTCTGCGTCCATGCCATGCTTTAGCCAAAACTCAACGCAGGAGTCAAGTTCACTTCGAATCCAATCACGTACTTCAATGAGCTTTTCAGAATTGTTAGCAGTCACAAGCCCTCCTCTCGCGATCGAGCTCTTCTTCAATTGCTGTGCGAATGGGGGCATCCGCTTCAAGAAGTCCTCCTCGTTTGAGGACGTCTACAATAACGGCGACATCTTCGTTTTGTAGTGCACAAACGGGTTCGCGCATTTGATTAGTGTTAAACACGCCCATTTGCCAGAGAGCGGTTTTAAAGGCTCCAACACCTGCGCCAAAACCGACAGTTGCTTTTACGCGACGAGTGATAAACATAAGGCGGGCAAGGTGGTCTTGAATTTCCTTAACGCGCGCCCAGTCACCTGCTTGTGCAGCACGCCATTGTTCAACGTAGCTGTGTGGGTCAAGATTGGCAAGGCCGGGAACTGCGCCGTGGGCTCCGGCAAGATAGGCGCCATCCACGCAAACCTCATGGCCGGTAAGAAGGGCAAGGGGGTTTCCCGCGTCTTGGTTTTCCAGACATAGCCAGCGGAATAGAACATCGTCGCCTGAAGAGTCTTTTACGCCTTGCAAAACTCCGTCAGTGCCAAGGCGTACCAGCATAGTGGGATCAAGCTTGGTGTGCACGCAGGCGGGAAGGTCGTATGCAAAAAGAGGTAGGTCGGTGTGTTCGCGAATGGCGCGGAAGTGACGTTCTACTTCTTTAGGGCCGCCGAGGGCGTAGAAAGGAGCAGTTGCAACGAGTGCGTCTGCCCCATATCCCGTGCAGCGTTTTGCCTGGTCGATAACGCGCATGGTCTCCATATCAATGATGCCAGCGAGAACCGGAACGCGACCGCGAACAATGGCAACTGCCTCTTGCAAAACATGTGCGCGTTGCGCATCAGTAAGAAAAGCAACTTCTCCACTTGATCCAAGGAAGAATAAGCCATCAACTCCTGCATCAATCATGCGGTTGATGGTGCGATCGAGGGCTGGTAAGTCCAGCTGACGCTTTTCTGTTAGGGGGATTACGACAGGAGGGAACACTCCGTGAAATTGTGAGTCACTCATGAGAATAAAACCTCTTTTCATGTTTGGTTGGGGGAATAGAAGAGTAGTCCCCCAAAAACGGTTAGTCAACACAAAGAAGCTGACCACCATGGAAAAAGTGGTCAGCTTCTTTTAAGAGACGTTCTAAGCTGATAAATCGGGGTGAAGCAATGAAGGAGCAGCGCCTAAAAGAAGCTTGGTGTAATCGTCTTTTGGATTTTCGAATACTTGTTTTGCGGTGCCAACTTCAACCGCTTTGCCGCCATTCATAACAATAATGCGGTCCGAAATATAGCGAACAGTTTGAATGTCATGGCTGATAAATACCATAGAGAGATTTAGGTCGCGCTTTAGATCCATGAGCAGGTTAAGGATTTGCGCGCGAACGGAAACGTCAAGAGCGCTCGTAGGTTCGTCAGCAATGATGGCGTCGGGTGACAAAGACAGAGCGCGGGCGATAGCGACACGCTGTCGCTGACCGCCTGACAATTGTCCTGGAAGTGCGTCGAGAACCGAAGAAGGCAAGCCTACCATGCCAATTAGTTCCCGTACGCGCTGTTCGCGGGAACCCTTATTGCCAACTTTGTGGACAATCATAGGGTCCATAAGTTGGTCGCTCACGCTCATGCGAGCATTAAGTGCGGTAGCAGGATCTTGGAAAACAACTGAAATAACTCTGCCGATGGTACGGCGTTGTTCTGCATTTCTCTTGGTAACGTCTTTACCTTTGAAGTAAACCTTGCCGCAGGTTGGTTCTTGAAGTCCGCACATTACGTTGGCAGTCGTTGATTTTCCGCACCCCGACTCGCCTACGATGCCAATAGTTTCACCAGGCATAAGCTTAAGAGAAAGCCCTTGTACGGCATGTACTTTATTGGGGTTTAGAAGGGAGCCCGTACGCGTCTTGAACGTCACATGAATATCATCAAGAAAAATGATAGGAGTTTGTTCGTCTGCTGAATGGGTAGCCGTAGCTACGTTTGTTTCAGTGCTGCTCATCTCTATTCACCTCCTGAGATATAAGGTTCAATGCCGAGTCGCTTTAATTCGCTATCAGGCAATTCAGCATAGTAGTGGTCAGTGCCTTGTACGACTTTAAGCTTAGGGCGAATAGGTGATACTTTTTCAGGGTGGCTTGAGCGGGGGGTGAAGCGGTCACCTTCGGGGAAGTCTTTAGGACTCGGTACGCTACCAGGGACTTGATGTAAACGCGTGCCGCCTGATTCAATTGATAAAACCGAACCCAAAAGTCCACGAGTGTATTCATGAACGGGGTTGCATAAGATATCAGCAACAGGACCTTGTTCAACTACTTGACCGGCATACATGACCGTGATGGAATTTGCAACTTCTGCCACCAAGGCTAAGTCGTGACTTACGAACACCATAGCAAAACCAAGCTCTTTTTGGAGTTTGTTCATAAGTTCAATTACTTGTTTTTGCACGGTTACGTCAAGTGCGGTAGTAGGTTCGTCAGCAATGATAAGCTTTGGATCGCGAGTGAGTGCCATAGCGATCAAAACACGCTGACGCTGACCGCCGGAAAGCTCGTGGGGATATGAGCCAAGAGTTCGCACGGGATCAAGTCCTACAAGCTCAAGGAGCTCTTCTGCTGTGCGTGTGCCGCCGCGTTTGGTGAGCTGTTTCATTTGTGAACGAATAAGCATGGATGGATTGAGTGAAGACAAAGCATCTTGATAAATCATGGCAATTTCGCGACCACGTAGCGTGTTCATCTGCTTCTGGTTCATATCCAGTAGGTTTTTGCCGTCATACAAGATTTCGCCAGAAATTTCTGCGCGTGGATCAAGTAATCCCATGATGGTAAGGGAAGTGATAGATTTGCCGCAGCCAGATTCGCCTACAAGACCCATAGTTTGGCGAGGGCGTACCACAAAGTTCACGTGATCGACTACATTTACGTCGCCATGACGAGGGAACTTGATGCAAAGATCTTTGACTTCAAGAATGGGAGGCACGTCGGTATGCGCGGGGAATCGATCGCTGCGCGTGCTTTCAATTGCTTTTAATTCCGTAAGGCGCTTTTCAAGAGATTCAGCCTGAGCAGCATAAGCAAGTTTAGGATCTGCAACAAGCTTGTCTGCTTCACGGTTGGCGGCTAGTGCGTCATCTCCCGATTGAACGGCGGCCTTAGGCGAAGCAACCATTGCGTCGGTAATTCCTTCAGAGAGGATGTTGAGTGCGAGTACCGTAATCATAATGGCGAGACCAGGGAAAAGAGCTTGCCACCAGCGACCAGACAAAACGCCGTTGCGGGCATCAGCTAAAATATTACCCCAGGTAGGAGTTGGTTCTGGGATACCTGCCGAAATGAATGACAGGGATGCTTCAAATACGATAGCGTCTGCTACCAAGACAATAGTGAAAACCATAACAGGTGCTATGCAGTTACGCACGACATGTTTGATAAGAATCCAAGGTGCACGTGCCCCGCTTACTACGACTGCACGTACATAATCTTGATTGTATTCAGAAACAATGTTTGCGCGGACGATACGGGCAAGCTGGGGGATGTACAAAAAGCCAATTGCAAAAATAAGCGTTGCCAGATTGTTGCCAAAAGCAATAACGAAAGTAGCTGCTAAAGCGATGCCGGGGAAGGACATGATGATGTCCATAATGCGCATGATTATTTCGCCCACGCTTTTGCGAGAAACCGCTGCGATTGCTCCAAAAATTGAACCACAGATAAGGGCAAAAGCGGTTGCGCCAATGCCGATGGCGAGCGAGTAGCGTGCGCCATACATCATGCGCGACAAAATATCGCGACCTTTGTCGTCGGTGCCAAACAAAAAACTAGAGTCGGGAGCCTGACGAGCGGTAAAAATCTGATACGGATCATGAGGCGCCAATATATTTGCGAAGACTGCAGTCATGGTAACGAGGATAAGCACAATAAGTGATATGCGTGCACCCATTCCCATGGCTTTCCAGCGGCGGAATTTTACCTTGCCAGGGTTGCTTTCAAGCTTTTGCGTGAGGTTTTCTCTTAATTTAACCATGCTACACCGTCCTGATTCGTGGATCGATCAGGATGTAGAGCATATCCACGATAATATTGATTACGATAAAAGTAAAAGCTACTACTAAGACAACACCCTGAACCAAAAGCACATAGCCCGTTTGGATGCCTGACAAAATAGCCATACCCATTCCTGGTAGATTAAAGATAACTTCGATAATAACAGCGCCGCCAATCAAATAACCAATGCGCAAGCCAAGTACGGTTACAGGAGTGATAAGCGCGTTGCGTAAAACGTTTCGAGCAACAACAACACTCTTGGGAATTCCGGCACCCAAGGCGGTGCGTACGTAATCCTTGTCAAGTTCTTCAACCATTGAAGTGCGGATAACGCGAGTGAGCTGGCCGCTTACCGGGATTGCAAGTGCAACGGCGGGCATTGCCATGCGTGCAAGCCACTCGGCAGGATCTTGGGAGAAGGTGGGGAGATCTCCTGAAGCAGGGAGCCAGTTGAGGGTTGTTGAGAATAGTAAAATCATAAGAACTGCAAGCCAAAACGATGGCGTAGCGATACTGGCAATAGAGAACACGCGAATGGCTTGGTCAGGCCATCGGTCTCTGTAGAGCGCCGAAATAACGCCCAAAATACAAGAGATAACTACGGCTATCAACAGGCCAAAAAAGGTTAATTGTAGGGTAACAGGCAGTGCTGAAGCAATGCGCTCTGCTACAGAAGCGTTGCTTGCACCATAGGTCCCCAAATCTCCTTGAAAGAGATTAAGCATATAATTTCCGTATTGAACCAAAAGAGGGTCGTTGAGTCCCCTTTCTTCACGATATGCCTCTGCTTGTTCCACCGTAGCGTTTTCTCCTAGAACCGAATAAGCTTGGTCAATAGGAGAGAGCGCCATGATGAAAAATACGAGGATGGTGACGCCGAAGAGCATAATCGGTAGTGCAATAAGACGACGTCCGATAAGCCGTAAAAGGTTATTCACCGCATCCCCCTTTCTTTTGTCGCTTTCCTGATTACTTAAGGTTTGAAAAGGGCTTTCTGCAGTGCCTTTTTGTAAAAACCTAATCAAGTATTTTACATTAACCTGACACGTTAAAAGAGGGAAACGAATGTAAAATTTATTGTCCTTTTGCCGAAAAAGTTCGGTTAGCACCTGAGTGGGTTTCGAAACTGTAGTACGTAAAAAATGCCCCTCACAAAGTGAGAGGCATTTTGAAATGCATTCGTCAGTAGCGTTTGGTCAAACTCCGTACTTTATGCAGATACAGGAGTAGCACCCAAGAATACCAAACCGGTGGTTGCAATGGGCTCAAAGCCTTCAATCTTGTCAGCCTGATAGCCAGTTGCAAGCTCGCGGTGGAATAGAGGATACAAAGGAGCTTCTTCAGCGATAATGTCGAAGCATTGGTTCCAGAGGTCTTGCTGCTCAGAACCGGTTGCCTCGCGAGCGCTCTGGAGAAGAGTCTGAAGCTCATTAAAGCGGCCTTCAGCTTTCTTCCAGCAAGTGCGTCCCTGAGTCCAGATGTTGTCAGCATACCACCAAGACATGAGCAAGTCGGGGTCGTTGCCGAAGCAGCTTGGGTCACCAGGGGTGAGCATTACGTCGTAAGGAAGAATCTCGTCAGACTCTGCAAGTGATGCCCAGTCGATCTTGGTTTCATTGAGAGTGCACTCGATGCCCACAGCCTTGAGGTCTTCTTGAATTTGAGCAGCCAAATCAGATACCCAGTTGTTGTTAACCATAAGCTCAAGGGTGATGGCTGATTGACCAGCTTCAGCAAGAAGAGCCTTGGCTTTTTCAGGGTCATAGGTGTAAACGGTAGAAGCCTCGTTGTAGTTAGGGTGATTCTTGGGGAGGAAGCCGGTAACAACAGAAGCATGTCCATTAAGCTGATTAGCAATAAGCTTTTCAGCGTCAATTGCATAGAAGAATGCCTGACGAACCTTAGGATTGTTGAAAGGCTCTTTCAAGCAGTTGAACATCAAGAATGCTTGGTTGAAGCCCTGGATGTAATCAACGGTAGAACCAGCGTTAACAAGCATTTCAACGTTTACGTCTGGTACGTTTTCCATAACCTGTACAGAGCCCTCTTGTAGAGCAGTGGTACGAGAGGTCTGGTCAAGCAAGATGCTCCACTTCATGGTGTCTGCGGTAGCAGGAAGTGTTCCGTTGTAATTGGCGTTAGGGATGAACTCGATAGCGCCACCGTCGTCGCCATTGATAACGTCGTAAGCCCAAGGGCCAGTACCGATAGGCATCTTTGCCAAATCGTCAACAGTCTGTGAAGCAGGGAATACCTTAACAACGCTCAAGCGACCTTCAAGAAGAGCCTCAAAGGGGTATGCAAGCTTAAAGCTAACAGTAGTGTCGTCTTTTGCGCTCACAGAGCTAATAAAGGTAAGGAATGCTCCGTAGGTTGCGTCAGCCATGTTAAGCTCAAAAGCGTTAACAACGTCGGCTGCAGTAACAGGGGTTCCGTCAGAGAACATGGCACTTTCGCGAAGTACTACTTCGTATTCGGTGTCAGAAATCTTTACAGGAGCGTCTGCTGCCAATGCATTGTAGGTTTCATAGGTGTGCAAGTCGAGGTCATAGAGACCTTCGAATACATGCCACGTAGCACCAAGCATAAGTGCAGAGCTGTTGCCAATAGGGTTAACGTTTGTTGACGAGTAAGCGCAAGCGCCGGTGAGCTCTCCGCCACCTGCTGCAGCTTCTTCAGTGCTCGCAGGTGTTTCTGCAGCTTCTTCGCTTCCGCAACCTGATAGTGCAAGGCCAGCTGCTGCTGCAGCTACGGCGCTGCCCGCCAAGAACGTACGACGGGACAATGAACTTTTTTGCTGTTCCATTTGGTTTCCCTCCATTTCGGTTAAGATACAGTTTTATCTTATGCGCACATGTTTTCTCTCATGGCACATAACAGCGTTTCACACTATTGCGCAAAATCACCAACTTGTAAAGGAT
>CAYJGC010000047.1:0-12952 GCA_964369725.1 uncultured Eggerthella sp. | reverse complement strand
TGGCGCCTTCCATCAAAAATGGACCACGAATAAAGTTATTCGAAGCACCCACTAAACGCATAATTGCAATTTCTTTTCTGCGTGCAAGAATGGCAAGACGAATGGTGTTATTCATGAATACAAAAGCGATGAATACCAACAGTGCCACTAAGGCAACACCAATGTAGCGAATATAGTTCGTCAAAACTAAAAGACGCTCAACCGTATCTTCGCCATATTTGATTGACTCACTTGGATTTTCAGGATTGTCACAAATTGAAATAAAGGTTGTATTTCCTTCTATTTGCGTGACAACCTGCTCAACTAACTGAGGGTCAGACAGTTCAATATCTATTGAAGCGGGAAGAGGATTTTGGCCATCAAGAGTATCAAGCAAATCAGAATTTGATGTTGCACGGAAATTCTCTAGAGCCTGCTCTTTTGAAGTGAATCCAACTGAAGCAACACCTTCAAGTTCTGATACAAAATCTTCAACTTTTTGAATATCTGCCTGAGACGCGTCATCATCTACAAAAACAGTAATCGAAACTTCATCTTCAACCGAAGAAACAATGTTTTCTACAACAATGCCTGCAATGAAGAAAATGCCGATAATAAGAAGCGACAAAAAGATAGTAACGATTGAGCCTAACGATGTGGAAAGATTGCGGGCAAAGCCTGCAAGCGATTCACGTATGAAATAAATAATACTAGACATCGAAACCGTACACCCCTCTATCCTGGTCGCGCGTTAGCTGGCCTCGCTCAAGAGCAATTACGCGACGGCGCATGTTGTCTACCATCTCACGGTCATGCGTTGCAACCAAAACCGTTGTGCCGGTACGGTTTACGCGCTCAAGCAAGTCCATAATTCCACGAGAAGTTTGTGGGTCAAGGTTTCCGGTTGGCTCGTCGCAAATCAACAGCGGCGGGCGATTTACAATAGCGCGCGCAATTGAAACTCTTTGCTGTTCACCACCTGAAAGCTGGTCGGGACGCTTTTTTGCCTTGTCCTGCAAACCAACAAGACGCAAAACTTCAGGTACTTGGCTTTTGATAACATGAGAGCTCTTGCCAATAACCTGCAAAGCAAACGCAACATTTTCTTCTACCGTCTTATTAGGCAGAAGCTTGAAATCTTGGAATACGCAACCAATATTACGACGCAAATAAGGCACACGCCAGTTGCGCATTTTAGTTAAATTCTCGTCAGCAACATAAATTGAACCCGAAGTAGGCTTCACTTCACGAATAAGCATACGAATAAACGTTGACTTACCCGACCCTGAATGTCCTACCAAAAACAAGAACTCGCCTGCGTAAATCTGCAGCGAAATATCATCGAGCGCGGGCTTGTTGGGCTGAGCTGGATAAATCTTAGTTACATGATCAAAAGTAATGACCGGTCTACCCAACTGCTGAGGAATGTCACTCATTTCTACTACTGGCAATGAAGTAGACAGCTGTGAAGCTGTTTGGCGCGTACGCATGTTTTGCGCACTATGCGCACCACCGTGGCGCGGGCGTCGTTCAGGCGCCTTTTGATTGATATCTTCTGTCACAGAATGCTCCGTTCAAAATATAAATGTACTGAGACTAGTTGATTCTATCAGATGAATGCGCGAGCTTTAACCCTCTTCACAGCTTCGACAATAGCTGGCGCGCCCATAGCAAAGTAATCCAAAAGCTCTTCGAACTCTCCAGATTTGCCAAACTGATCCTTCATGCCCACGAACTCTACCGGCGTTGGCGCCTTATTTGCAAGCACCTCAGCTACTGCAGACCCCAGCCCGCCGTAAACGCTATGCTCTTCGGCAACCACTACGCAACCAGTTTTTGCCGCAGAAGCGACCACAGTTTCCTCATCGAGGGGTTTAACGCTAAAAGCATCGATAACTTCAGCGGATATTCCCTGCTCAGAAAGCAGTTCAGCCGCCTTGAGAGCTTGTTCAACCTCTACGCCACAAGCCACGATTGAAACGTCACTTCCTTCGCGCACAACATAAGCGCGCCCAATTTCAAGCTCTACTCCGTCGGCATATATAGCAGGAACAGAAGCACGACCCATGCGAACATACACAGGACCGGGAGTCTGCGCTGCCAAACGAAGAGCGCTACACGCTGCTGCATAATCGGCGGGAACTAAAACACGCATATTGGGCAGACCGCGCATTAAAGAAATATCTTCAAGCATTTGATGAGATCCACCGTCAGGACCAACCGAAATACCCGCATGCGTTGGTGCAATTTTCACATTTAAGTTGCTATAACATACCGTGTTGCGAATTTGATCATAAGCACGACCAGTTCCAAATACGGCAAACGAACCCGTAAACGCAACATTACCCGTTGCTGCAAGGCCTGCTGCAACGCCAATCATATTTTGTTCAGCAATACCACAGTTAAAAAGTCGTTCAGGGTAGCCTGCATCAGCAAGCTTTTTTGTCGTTGTCGAACCCGTAAGATCAGCATCTACAGCGACTACCGAAACACCTTCTTGTGCAAGGTTTACCAACGTATCACCATAAGCAGCACGCGTTGCGCGCTTTACTTGTGATTGTTCTTTGTTTGCAAGATTAATCACAACAAACCTCTTTCTCCTTAAATGCTGCAAGTTCTGACAGTGCGCTTGTTGTTTGCTCTGCATTAGGAGCTTTACCGTGCCAGCCGGCCTGTCCTTCCATGAACGAAACACCTTTTCCTTTTACGGTACGCGCTATGATTACACAAGGAACTCCTGTGCGTTCTTTTTTAGCCGCACTCAAAACTTCACTCAACTCTTCTATGCTATGACCATCAACTTCACGAACATCCCAGCCAAAAGCGCTGAACTTAGCAGAAAGATCGCCAAGGCTACAAACGTCATGAGTGCTACCGTCAATCTGCAAGCAGTTGGCATCAACGATTGCCACCACGTTATCAAGGTTTTCATGAGCTGCAAACATAGCAGCCTCCCATACCTGACCTTCTTGACATTCACCATCTCCCAGCAAGCAAAATACCGTCTGAGAACTCTTTGCTAACCTTAATCCAGCAGCCATACCAACAGCGATAGAAAGTCCTTGACCTAACGAACCTGTTGAAACCTCTACCCCTTCGAGCAAATTTGAATCAGGATGACCCTGAAGACGCGATCCCAGTTTACGAAGAGACGCAAGCTCTTCACGTGCGAAATAGCCCGAATGAGCTAGTGTTGCATATAAGGCAGGAGCTGCATGTCCCTTGCCCAAAATGAAACGGTCACGGTCGGCTTTTTCGGGATTGGCAGGATCATGCTCAAGCACCCCTCCTAGATAAAGGGTACACAAGATATCAGTACAAGACAGCGATCCACCAGGGTGCCCACTGCCTGCCTCTGCAATCATGCAAACGATATCCTCACGCACTTCGTTCGCCCGCTGCTTAAGATGGGTCATGCCAGTCCTTTCGTTAACAAAACTTCATAGTCATTGCTTATATACATGGTCATAAGCAAGCTTTTCCAATACCTTTTATTGTGAAACTCTCCAACGGTGATAGCCTATCACGAATTCATCAAGCCCTCCGTCTAAAACAGCATCTACATTACCAGTCTCTACACCACTGCGCACATCTTTAACCATTTGATAAGGGTATAAAACGTAATTGCGAATCTGACTACCAAACGTTGAATCCATACGCTCACCACGCAAGTCTGCTAATTCTTGATCTCGCTTTGATTGCTCAAGTTCATACAATTTCGCTTTAAGAACACGAAACGCTGCTTCTTTGTTTTGTAATTGAGATTTCTCGTTTTGGCACGTTACCACTATACCTGTTGGAATATGAGTGAGTCTTACAGCAGAGTCGGTCGTGTTTACACACTGTCCACCCGGCCCACTTGAACGGTACACATCCACGCGCACATCAGACATATTGAGGTCAACTTCAATATCGTCAGGCAAAACAGGAAGCACTTCTACACCAGCAAAGGTGGTGTGTCGCCGCTTTTTGTCATCAGTTGGGGAAATTCTAACTAGACGATGAACGCCATTTTCGCTTTTAAGCATGCCGAACGCATTACGACCTTCAATCTGAATAGTCGCCTTATCAAGACCGATGCCTTCCCCCGGCACAACGTCTAAAACGCTTACCTTCCAGTCTTTGCTCTCACCATAGCGAGAATACATACGGTACAGCATCTCTGTCCAATCCTGAGCTTCCAAACCGCCAGATCCAGGATTGACCGTCAAAATTGCATCTCCGCTATCAAATCTCTCAGAAAACCATGAGTTGATTTCTAGTCTGTCAAGCAATTCATCAAGAGAAGCAAGTGCTTCTTGTGCTTCTTGGTCAAACGCCTCATCTTCCACTGCAAGCTCTCGCGCGGCGCGTGCATCAGCTAAAAGCGAAGCTGCCTCATCATATTCGGAAATAGTCTCGCGCAGTATGCTCGCTTGTTTAGATATGCTTTGAGCCTGTGCAGCGTTATCCCAAAAACCAGGAGCAGTAATTTGCTCGTCAAGTTTTTTGAGTGCCAAGGTTTTGTCTTCAATTTTAAGGTAGGTTCGTGCATCAGCTACACGCTCTGCTACCTGTTCTATATCTTGGAAATCAGCCATGATACCCATCTTACTAACGTGCCGTACCTGTGTGAAAATGCACCAGAAATGATTCGCTCTTTTTGCGCAGTAAACTATACACTCCGCACGCGTACTTTACTACGGCATACACGTTATCTAGCATAAAATATTCGCAGTGCATTACGGTATTTCTTTCATATTCGGCGGGCTTTCCACCCGCCAAATACTTATTTACCATGACATTTTTTATACTTTAATCCAGAACCACAAGGACAAGGGTCGTTTCTTCCTATATTGGCGAAGGGATCTTCTTTGTCCTTTATATAGGTTTGGGGCTTAGACGGTGCCGGTTTACGCGCTTGGTCGGGTTGCGCAGATACACTTGAACCCTGCGCCCGCTTGGCGCCCCCCGCGCTCACACCCGTTTGCTCAAGCGCGCGCTCTGGAGAAGAATAACTGACCTTACCATCTAGAACATTGCGCTGTTCGGCAAGTTCAGGTCGCTCCTTCTTAAGCGTTACCTGAAGACGCAAAAGCGTGCGCAAATAATCTTCATACATCCCTGCAGTCAAGCCTTGGAATGCCAAATATGCTTCGTTTTTATACTCAACCAAAGGATCACGCTGTCCAAACGCACGCAAGCCAATACCAGCCTTGAGATAGTCCATTTCATGAAGATGACTCATCCAACGCGTATCAATCATGCGCAACATAACTTGACTTTCAAGCGTCTTCATTGCAGGTTTACCCAGAGTTTCATTTTTTTCTTCGTAAATATCTGCGAGATAGGTTTCTATTGCTTCACTCAAAACACCAGGATCATCTTCGTGGTCAACTTCTGCAACAGCAAAATCTTCGCGACCAGTCATGTTTTCGGTCCACATTTCAACACCCTTAACATCCCAGTCATCACTCGGCATTTTTGCGGGGCACATCTCATCAACCATCGACTCTACGGAATCGCGAATAATACCAGGAATACGTTCGTCCATGTTCTTGCCATCCAAAATTGCGTTACGCTCGTCATAGATAGCACTACGTTGCAAATTCATAACATCGTCGTATTCGAGAACATTTTTACGTGCAGCAAAATGCATGCTTTCAACTTGACGCTGCGCACCCTCGATAGCCTTTGACACCATGCTTGCTTGAATAGGCATATCTTCTGGCATATCAGTGCGCTCCATCATGCGTGCAATCGAATCCATTCGATTGCCTCCAAACAGGCGCATCAAATCGTCTTCCAAAGAAAGATAGAACTGCGTTACACCAGGGTCACCCTGACGTCCTGCACGACCGCGCAACTGATTGTCAATACGGCGTGATTCGTGACGCTCCGTACCAATAACCGTGAGTCCTCCTGCTGCAATAACCTTGTCGTGTTCGGCAGCACACGTTAGTTTTGCCTCCTTAAGCGCCTGCTGACGTTGCTCTTCGGTTGGCGGAAGCGGTTTGCCTTCCTCTACTTCTGCCCCTAACTCTAAATCAGGGTCGAAGCCTTGTGTACGCAATACATCTTCAGCCAAAACGTCGGGATTTCCTCCCAACAAAATATCGGTACCACGGCCGGCCATATTCGTTGCGATGGTTACCGCACCCATACGTCCCGCTTGCGCCACAATATGTGCTTCACGCTCGTGGTTTTTTGCATTTAATGTTTCATGAACGACACCACGTTTGCTCAGCAAGCGCGACAAGCGCTCGGAGCTTTCAATAGAAACCGTACCAATAAGACACGGTTGACCTTTTGCGTTGCGCTGCGCAACTTCATTAGCAACAGCGTTGTATTTTGCATCAATTGAGCGATAAATTAAGTCGTTTTCGTCCTTACGAGCAACTGGCCTATTAGGCGGAATAGCCACAACGGGAAGCTTGTAAATTTCGCGGAATTCCGCGTCTTCGGTCATAGCGGTACCAGTCATGCCCGACAGCTTTTTATACAAACGGAAATAATTTTGAAGCGTGATGGTGGCAAGCGTTTGATTTTCTTCACGAACCAACACGTGCTCTTTAGCTTCAAGCGCTTGGTGAAGGCCCTCAGAGTAACGACGACCTTCCATGATGCGGCCCGTAAACTCATCAACAATTTTAACTTCGCCATTCACTACTACGTAGTCTACATCGCGGTGAAAGAGGAACTGTGCTTTGAGCGCTTGCTGGAGATGATTAGGTAACTGACCAGCAATGTCGGCATAGATATCATCAATTCCCAGCATTGCCTCAATGCGCTCTAATCCGCTCTCGGTAGCGTTGATGGTCTTTTTTGCTTCGTCCATTTCAAAATCTGCATCAAGACGTAAGCCTTTCATCACGGCTGCAAATTTCTTGTAGGTTTCGGTTGCCTGCATTCCTGCACCCGATATGATAAGAGGAGTACGAGCCTCGTCAATCAAAATAGAGTCAACCTCGTCAACGATAGCAAAGTGATGTCCACGCTGTACGCGAGCGTCAGCACGGGAAACCATGTTGTCGCGCAAATAATCAAAGCCGAACTCTGCATTTGTACCGTACGTAATATCGGCAGTGTAAGCAGGTTTTCTTTTGTCGGGTTTCATTCCGTTTTGGATAATACCAACTTCCATACCCAAGAATCGATAAATTTGACCCATCCATTCGCTGTCTCGGCGTGCTAGATAATCATTTACCGTTACTACATGAACGTTCGTCCCGGGAATGGCATTAAGATAACCTGCAAGCGTAGACACGAGCGTTTTACCTTCGCCTGTTTTCATTTCTGCAATTTGCCCGTCATTAAGCGCCATACCGCCAATAAGCTGCACATCAAAATGGCGGAGTCCTAATGTACGTACCGACGCCTCACGTACTGATGCGAAAGCCTCCGGAAGCAGGCTTTTTAAATCCTCGCCACTCTCTGCGCGCTGACGAAACTCCGCGGTAAGAGCGCGCAGTTCTTCGTCGGTTTTATCCTGCATGCTTGTCTCGAGACTATTGACTTTTGCCACAATAGTCTCGTAGTTTTTCATTTGCTTTCCTTCGCCAAACGTGAGTAGCTTAGACAAAAAACCAGCCATATACTTACCATCCTTTTCGCAAGCTATCTAAAAGCTTGCGCAGTTGAACATCGAAATACTATATCCGTTACTCTAACACAACAAAATACCAGTCATGACCCCTGACACATCTCAACACCATTTTTGCACGCCTGTATTCTTAACCCAAAATTTCTTCACTTTCGATAATACCGAGATAAAGCCTCGTTGTTTCAATTGAAGGGTCAATTCCTAATTCATGAGTCAAATAGCGTCGGCAAGCAAAATACGTCTCAAGCGCGGCTGTTCGCTGCCCCACTCCAAGCTGCGCCTCAATAAGTGCAACGTAAGCATCTTCTCTTGCCTTATCGCGCTCAAGCGCACTGCGTGCAAACCAAAGACCTTCGCGCGCTTCCCCCGCATTCACCAAACGCGTTGATGCGGCAACTAAAGCGTCGACCAACTTAGCACGATACATATTGCGCGATCCCTGAATTGCTTCGTTGTGGTTTTCGCTTGGCAATAGATCATTGGAAAATTTATCATTTACCACGGAAAACAAATGTGCCCATCCACCGTAACCAGGTCGCTCAAACAAAAGCGTGTTACACACCTCTTCAAACTGCATAACGTCGCTAATCAGTAAGTTTGCGTCAAGGCGTAAACCTTGTTGTTCACGAATGAGATAAGGACACGTTCCCGAAGGCGCCATCAGTGCTTTCTTTAGCTGACTCCACACGCCATAAAAATTCTTTCGTGCTGTTTGGAGCTCGCTTTCTGGCCACAACAGCATAACCAAACGATCCCGAGAAAATTCCCTTCCACGATTTAAGACCAATAAAGCAAGCAGAGATTTGACCTTTTGACGTCTCAGGGCAGGATCATCAACCGATACGCTTCCTATACGAACATCGAGACCACCAAAAAGGTTGACCGTTAAAGGAGGATCCGATTTCAAGAGGTTGCTCCTTTTTCGTACGACTACCTCTCTTTTGGAGGCTTTTGCATGCGAGGGTACGTGCGCTTGGTTTTTCTTTCTGCGACAGCTAAGGGCTTTCTCATATTCACTTTGCTGGGCAAACAAAGATGCTTCAATATGGTCGGCTGCATTATTGATACGATCACCAAAACCATCATGCTGCGCCACACCTCGTTCGCACGCCTGAGAAAACGCAACAATCAACAAAGCATCAAACAATCCAAGCGCATCGTCTTCCTTTGCCCTCATGCGCACATAAGTCGCCTGTGCTACTTGACCCACTGCTTTCAAGGTTTCATCTTGCAAGGCCTGTTCTTGCTGCGAGAGCTCCTGTGCAGACTCAATAGCAAGGCGAAAAATCCAAACGGCGGCGTATTTCATTGAATTTCCCCACACCCCTTGGTCGTTCCATGCGAGCCACGCTAAGGCTGCCTGCTTTACCGAAACCTCAAGTCCCAAGCGAACCGCACAAGTCGCCACCAATTCATCGCGATACATCTCAATTTCATCTTTGCTAGATATACCCTTTGCTTCAAGACGATTACATGTGGATGTGTTTACATAATGAGCTCGATCTTCCTTATCGCAATCAGCATGGCAAGAAAGCACTAACGATAACGCCATTACTAAGACATCTGAAACATCTTTGCCCCGTAGTGCCCTACGAGCCAATCTACAAGCCTCAACACTTTCCCCTAACAATGCCAAGCGAAAGCTTTCGCCTGCGTCAAGCACCCCGGCAAACTCAAATCTTTCATCTGCAAGCGAGCTATATACCTTACTTGCAGGAAACAAGCAGCCTACTTCTATCAGTTGGTACCCACGATCTGCTAACCACGAAGCGCGTGTGCGCCGAGAAGCAAACAGCCTCATGAAATCGCAAGCTCTCTCGTACTCACCCTGACCTATCAATCCATCAGCAAACCTAGTGACAAACACCGACTCTTCAGAAAACAAAGATCTTGTTATCAACGAGTCAAATCGCGAGGAAAACGGCGCGAAAATTTTCTCAATTTCAAATAAAACGGTATCGAATGTTTGAGAAAGACAATCAATACCAAGATACGGATGATATTTTGACAACAGTGAAAATACTTCATTATCACCAATGAAAAAATGCGACAAGGCTCGATACGATCCTTTTTGCAAAACAAGCATGGCGAAGATCGGCAACAAAAAATCACTTGAAAGCTCTTCGCGCATCACTGACTTCAAGAAAACCCCCTGCTCTTCGGAAGTACCCCAAATAAGGCTCGCAATACGACGCTGCTTGGGTATCAAATTTGCGGGTTCGGCCTTTTGCTCTCCTCTTGTTCTGAGCGAATCTATCTCTTCATCGGATAGCAACAAATCGAGCGAACTTAATTTTATCCGATCGAGATGACCTCCAAAGGTGTCACACAAGGGTGCACACGTAAGAATGACTTCGCAATTGCGTGCAAGAATTCTATCCATTTCTTCCGAAAGCAATCTTGACCGCTCGGGGTCAAGAGAAGGAACATCTTCAATAATTACTAAAAAGGGCTTTTCATCGATTGAAAGCAACGTAGTGGCTATAGTCTGCTTATCAAGGTCGCGTAAAAAACAAGGGCTCGTTGCCTCTATCCAAAACACGTGACTAAAGCGAAAAACCGTTTCGCAATACTCCGTCACAATGGCAGTTTTCCCAAAACCAGCAGGAGCGACCAAAAACCTCACCACACTTCGACTGCGCAAAAGGTTAGCGACAAGATGAGGGCGTGAGCAATGATGTTTTAATGCCAGATGACGAGGCCTGCGCCCCTTGCAGGCCGCCTTAACAAGAAATTCAGCCATGCCGGCTACTCCTTACCAAAAGGACGCACAGCAGCTACACTTATCGTTTTATGATAACAATGAGGAAATATGCCTACAAGCCAACAAAAGTTCGCGTGTAGCTTTTTTGTGACAAACGGAACTAATCGACGCGGATTCAAACTTTTGCAATGGTGTACAATTACCTTAAACAATCTCACCGTCAACCATTCAAGGAGCGCACTCATGCTTGAACCCGCAACAATTGCAGACCTGCCATCTTTTTTGTGCGGGCATGCCGAGGATTTTGATGCGGCAACAGGATGTACCGTCGTTATAGCCCCCAACGGAGCAACCTGCGGTGTTGCAGTGTATGGCGGAGGTCCGGCAACGCGCGAAACCGACCTTTTGAAACCCGAGAATCCGACCGAACGCATTCATGCCATCGTCTTAGCGGGAGGAAGCGCTTTTGGACTTGCTGCATCAACAGGAGTTATGAACGAATTAGCGCACCGAGGCATTGGTTTTTTTGTAGAAGAAGCCTGCGTTCCTCTTGTTACGGGTGCTTGCATTTTTGACCTCTTGATTGGCAAAAATACCTACCCCGATGCAACAATGGGTCGCACTGCCACCCAAGCTGCCTTTGCGTATCAAGAAAATCAAACACACCTAAGAGACACCGCAACCCAAGAAAATAACGGCAAAGAAGAGACTATGTGCGCCGGATGCCTTCCTCAACAAAAGAGCACTGCCACAGACGGCAACGCTAAACCTCCTATTGAAAACACCAGTAGTTTTCTCGCAGAAGGAAATGTCGGCGTAGGCTGCGGTGCCACCGTAGGGAAACTTCTTGGAGGAAAAAATGCCATGAAGGCTGGCTTTGGGATGTATGGCTTGCGCTGTGGAGAATTGGTTGTATGCGCCCTCGTGGTTGCTAATGCGGTTGGAAACATTTGTAACAAGGAAGGCACTTGGATAGCCGGCTCCCGCGATGAACACAACAATCTCGTTGATCCTCTCGAAGCGTTTAGTATGCTTACAAGCCTGCAGAAAACCTCTTCCGAAACAAGTAACACCCCTCCTCAACATAATAATACCCATTCTCAAAACAATATCTGCTCAAATACTACGCTCGGCATTATCCTCACCAACGCTAAACTCAGCAAAGCACAAGCTACCAAAGTTTCCTGTGCCACTCATGACGCTTACGCACGTACCATAAAGCCCGTACACACCTCCATGGATGGTGACACCGTCTTTACTTTTGCCTCAGGCGACATTGAAACTACACTTGATATGGTTTCCGTCATCGCAACCGAAGCTATGGAGCATGCCCTCATACGTAGCGTGCAGCAAGCCACGGATGCTTACGGCTTGCCTTCAGTTCAATCTCTCAAAGAAAAGCATCCTACCCTTTGATACAACTACCAACATCCACCAAACCAACAATCCTCTTAACCAATCTCGCGAAAGGTACCTCTTCCTATGCATAAAGAACAAATTAGCAATCGTATTCTTTTTGTTTTTTCAGTTGTCCTTACCGGTGCAATTGCAGGAGCCTTTGTCTGGGCTATTCTTTTTGTAATGGGTTTAGGTATTTCGTTAATCTGGGAAACGCTTCCCGGGTATTTTGGGCCTTATTTTCCCCTACTTGCCTGCACGTTAGGCGGACTTATCATTGGCCTTTTCAGCAAGCACTACGGACCACTTCCTGAAGAACTTGAGGAAGTAATGGCAAAGGTCAAAAAAGATGGACGTTACGAATACGACAAATTAGGCCGCATGTCTATTGCCGCACTGCTTCCGCTTTTCTTTGGGGGGTCTATTGGCCCTGAAGCAGGCCTGACGGGATGCATTGCGGGCATCTGTACGTGGGTGGGCGATCGCATGAAGCGTTTTGGAAGCGATTTTAAGCAGCTTACCTCCGTTGGAACCATGGCAGCACTTTCCGCCATCTTTACTGCGCCCCTGTTTGGCTTTGTTGCTCCCCTTTGTGGCGACACATCAAAAGACACGGAAGACAGCACCCTTGTCTTGCCAAAACGCTCAAAAATGGTTCTCTATTTCTGTGCCATAGCGGGAGCACTGGGTGCATACTTGGGGCTTTCGGCGTTGTTTGGCAGCGCGATGGCATTACCACATTACGACAATCTCACCATAACCTCAGCCGAACTTCTCTGGCTTATTCCTCTTGCCCTCATAGGCACCGCAGCGGGTTGGCTCTATTGTGTATGTGATGGCAGTTTTGCTCTTCTTGCAAAAAAGATAGGAGACAAACCGGTCATTAAGGCTGTTATTGCTGGGTTAGTATTGGCGCTTTGCGGACTGGCACTTCCCTTCACCATGTTTGCCGGAGAAACTCAAGCAGAAGAGCTAAACGAAATATGGATGTCTATGACAGCTTTTGTTTTGATAGCCACGGGTTTTGTTAAAGTTGCCCTTACGCCGCTTTGCGTTCAATTTGGTTGGCGCGGCGGTCATTTCTTTCCGCTCATTTTTGCTGGCATCTCTATTGGCTATGGTATTGCATCTCTTACGGGAATCGACCCCGTCTTTGCCCTGTGTGCTTGCACAGCGGCCCTCCTCGGTGCCAGTATGCGACAGCCTTTGCTTGCGGTGTTGCTTTTGTTTTTATGCTTCCCGATTGAGGGCGTTTTTGTCATGATTGCTGCGGCAGCATTAGGCGCAGC
>CAYJGC010000046.1:0-14218 GCA_964369725.1 uncultured Eggerthella sp. | reverse complement strand
GCTATTGCAGCTTCTGAAATCAGCTTAATGTCTGAACTTGGCCTCAATGTAAACAATGGTGAGGTTATAGATTTATCAGAACTACATCTCGGATGGTTTGCTTATACTCCCCTCCCACTCGATGCAGAGAGTTCACAAGCGGGCGAAGGCGCCTATACAGTAAAAGCAGACTCTCGTGGCGTGCTTGACAATGGCGGTTTTCCCTTCACTGCAACATCCCTGTTTTCATCAGGTATTGGGCCAGTGACCGAAGATCTTGCCCCCTATCAAAATAGTGACTTAAACCTATATCCCCCTATAGAATATCCTGTTGGAAACCCTTTCTATTACGATCCTGAAGGCGATTGGTCAGTTGACGAAAGCCTGCGCTTTGCTCAAACTTTAGAGCTTGAAGAAAGCAACATCTTACCTTCACCCGCAGGTCGTACTGGAGAAACACTTACTACCTATGCCTATAACGCTACTGCGACAGATGCTATAAAAGGAGAGCTTCTTGAAGGGCGTGGTGTAGAAATTTGCTTTGCAGCGGACACGTCTCGACCAGGTCAAGCAGACCCCTCACAATACATCAACCTGGACACCTGGGCACATTACACCAACAATACGGCGGCTGGCGCTAACCATGCTGTTACTATTGTGGGATGGGACGACACCTATTCTAAAGATAATTTTGCTTCTAACGAAACCTTAGGCTCCGCAACTCCCGAAGCAGACGGCGCGTGGATTGTTAAGAATAGCTGGGGTGCAGAGAATCAGGAATTCCCTCATCACAACACGTGGGGTCTTGACGGCAATGGATATTTTTATCTATCTTACTATGACCAAAGCTTAACCAATATTGAAACCTTTAACTTCAATATCAACTCAATGAGCTCTGAGTCAGAGTATTATCTCATTAATCAATACGACCTTATGCCCTCCCAGGGAGTTAATAGCATCCCTTCAAGTTCTAAATCCGGTATGGCTAATTTATTTACCGCACAGGAAAATCAGTCTATTAGGTCACTTTCAACCGAAACAGAGGTGCCTGGTACGCAAGTAACCTATGAACTCTACCTCCTTAACGACAGCTTTAGTAACCCTACGGATGGCACCCTCCTAACCACGGTGACAGAGACCTATGAATTTGGCGGATATCATCGAGTTGAGCTTGATCAGGGATATGAAATTAAACAAGGTCAACAATTTTCTGTCGTGGTAACACAAGTAGCAGAAGGACAATATCAGGTGCTCATGGAAAGCGGTCTCAATAAGCATGGCCGTGACGAACTTGTAAAAATGTATCCAGAACAGGCAGATTTACGTCAGACATATCTTAAAGGCGTGATAAACGAAGGGGAAAGCTTTTTCTATGAAACCAACCCAGATACTTCAACTACTTGGACAGACCTAAAGAGCATCGTTGATAAGATACAAACAGTTACTCCCGAAAACCCTGCAGGAGACTGGGTCGACTACGACAACTATGCTATTAAAGCATACGGTGATCCTATCCAAATAGAAACACCCACCATAACTTCAGGAGACGGTCAAATTGCAGAACAAGGTCAAGAGGTATCTTTTACTTCTAGCGCACCTCTTCTTGAACTTCATACAATTATGGTGAACAGCCAAGACATTGCTGCTGAAAACTATATAACCAGCGACCTAAACGGCACTACCGTTACGCTAATAGGCTCCTACACTTCCACGCTAAGCACAGGAACCCATACCATTAGCATTGTGTCTGAAACAGGAACAGCTACCGCAACGTTCTCCATAACAGCACCCGCACCGACACCGACGCCTGCGCCAGTTTCACCAGCATCGTCTGATACCAGCGCTAAAACGCTTCCTTCCACAGGAGACGCAACAACATTTTATATTGCAACAAGCGCTGCTTTACTTGCTGCATTTGGTGGAGCCGCCGTTGCCTGCGTTATTGCTAGACGAAAATTCTACTCCTTGGGAAACCGTAAGTAAGTAACCCTTATACAGCTTTTCGTTAGAAAGCGTGGGATGCCACCTGCACCCCACGCTTAAATCGCTAACCGGGCGCCTTACGCGTCTTTTTTAATTCGTCTAACGCTTATCCGGTGCACCTGCATACCCTCGCTGAATTCACTGATTAGACACGCTTACTAGCAAAAGATATCATAGGGAAATACTTTCCTTAAAGAGTTTCTCATGGTTTCTGTGTCTGGCAAAGCAGGAGCGTTGCACGAAGCAAGCTCTTCAAAAGAGGTAATCATAGGAAAATCAAATCTTTTGGTTGCATAATACCAGTCGTAATACTTAAGAAAATCCATTTCAGGCTTTATGAGTATTGCCGGAATTCCATATGCTTCCGCAATAATTATCCCATGTAAGCTTGATGAAACGACGCATTCTACGCTTACTACCTCATCCACGAATTGTTTATAGTCACACGTTTTGATATCAATAATTTTACTATCGAGTGAAGTTATTTTGTCTAAATCGCCAAAATAACTTGAACCTTCCCAATGAATAATAAATCCGTATTTAGCTTGCTTAACACGAGCGGAAGGCCTATAGATTTCAGGGAGGAATACCGCCGGGTCTCCGTAAACCGTAGGTGCATCATATCCACAATCCTGAAGTATTATACGGGTAATAGGCCCTCGCGTTGCCCGTACATCCAGAACTCTCCCCTCAAGTATTTGACAATTTCGAGGGTTGAGTATCCCACTACCCCAAACCACACAATCTTGAACACCCGAGGTCAACAGGCTCCCAATTGCATAGAGGTGCGTGGTTTTTGCCACCTCTACCTCCCTCGTCAGTCCTTTCTGTTGCAATAAATAATCAACGACAACAGGCGAAAGAGCGTCCCCAAGATTTGGCTTAACTGCCCAGTAATTGAGGTTAACCCTCTGAGAGACTGCTTTATCGTTTATATCAAGAAGTTTAAAGCTGTTGCGATGCTTACACATGTGGTTATATCTTAGTCGCCCTTGAATTTTTTTTACTAACCTTGTTAACAACGTTCTTTACCTCATTTTGTAACGTGCTTTTGTGAACATTCTCTCTTGGCTTTAAGATTAAAAGCCGTTATCAATCTTGTGCATGCGCGTTAATTTCTGTAAGAAAAGAGCTGCCGTAACGCTCTAGCTTCGTAGCACCAACACCATTCACTTCAAGAAACTCCTCCTTGTTTTGCGGCAGTTTAGCACACATATCTCGCAAGGTGGCATCTGAAAAAACAATATAGGGAGGTACTTTGGCCTCATCGGCAAGTTTTTTTCGCAAAGCCCTCAGTTTTTCAAACAGGATCCCATCTAGGCTCCGTAAATTAGCTGAGAAAGACTCTCTTGCACCACCCACGTTGCCGCTGCGCTTTTCATCCTGCTTGTGTACAATTCGTTTCATCGTGAGACTAAAATCTTCGCGAGCAACCTCCCGTGCGAAAGGACCCCACCCTACTACGGGATACATACCTTCAGAAATTTGAAGATATCCACGTGCTGAAAGAAGTTCAATAACCTCTTTAATTTGAGAAGCTGATGCTTTAAGCGTTCCGTAGCTAATTTTTTCATCTAAGGCCAACTCGCGAACGCGTGATGTCTTTGCACCGCGCAATACATCCACCACAACACCTTTGCCAAATCCTCCCCGCAACTCATGAACGCAACGCATAATACTGCGCGCCATATCCGTCACCTCAATAGCTTCAAAATGACCATCGCAGTTTGAGCAACACGATGCGGCTACTGGATTATGAGTACTCTCCTCACACAAAGCACCCTCAGCAAAATAATTCAAAATATAGCTACGCAAACAATCAGTTGTTAGACAGTATCCGCACATAGCCTCTAGCAAACGACGTCGAGAGGCACGCACCGCATCCGCCTCAGCAGCTGTAAGCTCTTCGTTTTCTAATTCTCGCTCAATGAAATAGCGGCATGTTGCCACATCGCTGTCGCACCAAAACATCAAACATTTTGAAGTTTCGCTATCACGCCCTGCGCGACCAGCTTCTTGATAATACGCCTCAATACTTCCGGGCATATTGTAGTGCAAAACATAACGTACGTTCGACTTATCAATTCCCATACCAAACGCATTTGTTGCAACCATGACCGACGCATCATCAGTAATAAAAGCATGTTGGCTTTTTTCGCGAGCAGCGGTTGACATACCGGCGTGATAACGCGTTGCGCAAATACCTGCTTCACATATAGCTTCGTAAACTTTTTCGACATCTTTACGGGTGGAACAATAGACAATGCCGCTTTCATGAGGATGGTTGAGCGCATACGCTACCAAACGAGCCCGTTTTCTCTTGGGCTCCAAACGTTCAACACTAAAGTGCAAATTAGGACGGTCAAACCCCGTTACCACCTGATACGGATTACTCAATCCTAAGAGACGAATGACATCTTCTTGCACACGAGCTGTTGCGGTCGCTGTAAAGGCTGCAACCACCGGACGACAGGGCAGCTTAGCGATAAAATCTCCAATTGTTAAATAGGAGGGGCGGAAATCTTGCCCCCATTGAGAAACACAGTGAGCTTCGTCGACCGCTAACAACGATAGGTTAGCTTGCTTTGCGAACTCCAAAAAGCGCGAATCCCCTAAACGCTCTGGAGCTACATACATAATCTCATACCTTCCTTGAAGCGCACGCAGCAACACCGTACTTTGCTGAGAAGGTGTTAGGGTGGAGTTAAGATAGGCTCCCCGCACTCCTACATCAAGCAGTGAGCGAACCTGATCATCCATCAAAGAAACCAAGGGACTAACCACAATAGTCAATCCTTTAAAAATAATTCCTGGCACTTGATAACAAAGAGACTTTCCTGCACCAGTAGGCATAACAGCAAGCACATCTTGCCGAGATAAGATGGCCTTGACAACACCTTCTTGTCCCACACGAAATGAATCATAGCCAAAATATTGATGCAGAACTTCACACGCGCGTGCAAAATTTGTCTGCTCTTCAGCACGGTACGCAGTGCTGTCACTGCTCTTGTTTTCATTGAAATTATTTGTCAACACAGGTGCTGCCTTATAACTATCGAGAGGGTTTTTCTTTCATACAAACATAGTCAAAGCAATCCCTAGACTACCCTACTAACAACAATGCCATCATGGCTGCTTTGTCTCGGAATGCACACCTTCTCACCTTTTCATCTTCAGACTACCAACAACAATGCAATCATAGACTTTTTATCTTACGAAAGATTACCCTGTCCGCCTCTGCTATTCTAAGGAAGTATACAGTTCGATACTCAACAGCAAGAGGCAAGAGCTTCTCTGCCTTATGTGTCGGTCCCTGTACTTCTGAGCGAAGTCCTTAAATCTTCCCGCACGAGCATCTATTTCGATAGAAGCTAATAAACGATTGCCTTTTACACATTGTCTCTTACCCACTCAATATTGCCCTGTACTGTGGCAATTAGTTCATCAATGTTGTCAAACTTTCGCACAGGACGCAACCAGTGTAGAAACTCAACCTTAACGGGCATACCATACAAATCACCTTCAAAATCAAGAATATGTGCTTCGCATGTTGCATAAGATCGGTCTGCAAACGTTGCCGCTATACCCACATTAACAGCTGCTTTATAACTCTCTCCTGCCACCTTAACACAAGCAGCGTACACACCATCTGCAAGTGGACGCAGCTGATCTTCTACAACAAAATTAGCTGTTCTAAAACCAAGATTTGCTCCTTCGCCGCGGCCACGTTCTACTGTACCTGTCAAAAAGTAAGGTCGTCCAAGCAGTTGATTTGCCTCGCAAATATCACCTTTTTCTAGTAGCTTGCGAATACGCGTAGCCGAAATGGGGACATCCCCGCTATCCTTAAGATCATGAACACAAACACCTACCCCTTTTTCTTCGCCCCATAGATTTAATTCATCAACTGTCCCTGACGCGCGTGCACCAAATCGAAAATCGTGCCCTACGTGCAAAAAAGCAGGAGGTGTCCCGTTAAAAGTTCGCTCCAAAAAAGCATACGGAGACTGGGCAGAAAATGCTGGTGTGAAGGGAAATACAACAACCTCGTCAACACCCGTCTGAGCCAACATATTAAAACGTTCTTCATTGGTCATAAGCTTTTTTAAGCGCTCAGGGCGAAACATCTCGTCAGGATCTATATCAAACGTCAAGGCCACACTTTTTCCTTGTGAGTCAGTAGCCGTTTTACGTGCACTATCAATAAGATAACGATGACCTTTATGTACACCATCAAAGACGCCAAAGGCACAAGAAGCACCTAAAAATAAACCCCGTTCAGGTGCTTTAGTTAATCTAATAATTTCCGCCACGTGAAACCCCCGTTTGAAATACACATGTTGGCTTAAAGACAGCGCTCTCTTCGCAATACGAATACAGCGCAATAACCGTGTTGTGCGCAATTACCGCTATCAATTCATTAGTTCGCGGTGCAGCACTACTAACCTTAACACTTGATGAGCAAGAACAGTATTTCGCCTCTAATGACGCCTGACAATACTCATGCAATACGTTTGCAGAAGCCAGCAACGGCATACCATTTTTTACTTTGCTGATATCCTCATCTTGAACAAACATAAAGCGTATCCCGAGCAATTTGACGGGATCTAAAGCCACTTCTTCCTTTAGTTCCTCTAACGTCTCAAGACTCACACATTCTTCAAGAGTAAGCAAACCGGACTGAATCCGCTCAAGCGCTGTTACATGCGCAGGACAACACAAAGCAGCTCCTATATCGCGCGCCAGCGCACGTATGTAGGTACCCTTAGATACATGAAACTCTACATCCCAGGTAAGTAACTCCTGATCATGAGGCTGAGAAACCGAAAGAAGTCGCGCGCTGTAGACCTCAATATCTCGCGGTTCCAAATCAATAGCAACCCCTCGACGTGCTGCTTCATATGATTTAGTTCCGTCCACTTTTATCGCTGAGTAAAGCGGTGGTATTTGTTGTGATTTACCCACCAACCCAGCAATACATGAAGTAGCAAACTCCTCGCTATAGGCACACTCTGGTGCCGTACCGCGCGCTATCACTTCACCTTGTGAATCATCAGTGTCCGTACCCACACCAAAAGCAATAGTTACCCGGTAGTACTTGTCGTGAGAGGTTAAATACATACCTAAGCGTGTAGCAGGTCCTATACAAACAGGGAGCACACCACACGCCAAAGGATCAAGTGTTCCTGTATGTCCCACGCGTCGCTCACCAAATATACGCCTACAACGATTCACGACATCATGAGAACTCATGCCGCTGGGCTTGTTTACACCAACTATCAGCGACAAACCCGATGTTCCTCTTTTCACTCTTACCGCGCTCCTTCAGCTTTATCTCGTGTATTGTTATCACAAAACACAGAAGTGAGGGTGTTTTTTATGAGGACAATACCCTCTTCGAGCGAACACGTTAGCGTAAATCCTGCGGCAGCCTTATGACCTCCTCCGCCAAATTTTCGCGCAAGCGCTGCAACATCGGTAGAATCTTTTGCACGAAAACTCCCGCGTACTGAAGTCGACCCTTGTTCACGCAACATACAGACAACACGAACGCTATCTATACTACGCAAAGCATCAATGAGGGGTTCGGCATCGGATTTTTGCCCTTGTACCTCCCTAAAGTCTTCTAAGGAAACCCAGCTAAACGCCCAAGCTCCTTGCTGATCCATGTACATACGATCAAGCGCACGGCCTTCCAAACGCACCGAAGCTAACGTACGACTTTGGTAGAGTCTTCGTGCGGTTTCAGACGCATTGGCACCTGCTTGAATCATTTCTAATGCAGCATTCATAGCGCGCGCATTGGTGTTTTGATACTGGAAACGCCCGGTATCGCTTACGAGACCTGCATAGCAACTTGTGGCAAGCTCTTCTGTACGATTTAACCCCATATAGCCAATCAAATCCCATACCAGAATAGTAGTTGAAGCGGCATCAGGGTCAACATACACGTAATCGGTCATGGTCGTATCCATTGCATGATGATCGATCGTGATGCTCGTCTTGGCGTCGTCAAGAAGTTTTGCTGCAACCCCGATGCGGTCACGGTTTGGGACATCGACAGCAATGAAAGTTTCCACTTCACCTGCATATTCACCTGCATAGACCATATCTTGCGATCCTGGCAAAAAGTGTAGATACGTATCTACTGGCTCATTTTTCACCAGCACGCACGTAACCTGCTTGCCCTGTGATTGTAGTGCAGCAGCTAAAGCCAATTGTGAGCCGAGGCAATCTCCATCAGGGCTTATGTGACCACATATGACAAAATTATCCTGGTCTAGTATGAGATAAGCCAACTCTTCAAGCGTTGTATTAGTTTGCGGAGTAGCGGTCATAGCAAACTTTACTCGTTTCCTGTTGCAGAAAAACCGTTCGTCAACAAATCTTCTTCAGGAACCTCGGCAACCTTGTTACGATCAGCATCACGCTCCAATGCAGAAGCAATGCGCTGTGCCTGATCAACGCTGTTATCCAAATGAAAACGCAGTTCGGGCGCAATGCGCCAAGAGAGCTGTTTTGACATGATAGACCTAATGCGCCCTGCTGCCTTTTCGAAAGCAGCCTCAACGCTATCATAGCGTTCTGGCTCAGTGGTGTAAAACACATTACACACGCTGCGATCGTAACTTACTTCACAGCCCGTAATAGTAACTAACCCTAATCGTGGGTCAGAAATTTCAAAAAGCAAAATATTTGCAATAACCTCGCGTGCCTGTTCATTGACTTTACGATTTGCAGAACTTTGTTTCATTGCGTAGCTCCCTTCAACAATAACTACACCTTCATGCGCCGAACAGCCCCGTAGGGCTGTTCGCAATAGCACACTTATAACCCATAAAACTTATCTTTGCTGGGCTAACATGTTTATTATTCCGTACGCTCAACTTCCTTAACTTTGTAACCTTCAATATGGTCACCAGTTTTAAGGTCTTGATAACCCTGAATACCAATACCACATTCGTATCCTTGACGCACACTCTTAACATCATCTTTGAAGCGACGCAAGCTAGCCAAAGTACCTTCAAAAATGACCGTGCCATTACGTACAAGACGGATTTGGTCATCTCGGTTGATTTCTCCATCGATAATATAACAGCCTGCGATGGTGCCAACCTTAGGCACCTTGAAGGTCTCACGAACTTCAGCGACGCCGGTATCTTCTTCCACAATATCAGGAGACAACAAGCCAACGCGTGCGGCATTAATTTCTTCAAGAGCCTGATAAATAACGCGGTACATGCGAATGTCAACTTTTTCTTTTTCTGCTTGTTGCTTAGATTTGCCCGTAGGACGAACATTAAAGCCAATGATGATAGCATCAGATGCTGAAGCCAAAGTAACATCAGTTTCGGTGATGCCACCAACAGCAGAGTGAACGATATTGATGCGAACTTCCGACTGATCCATCTTTTCAAAGGCATCGCGCAACGCTTCAATAGAGCCCTGAACGTCCGCTTTTACAATCAAGTTAAGGTCGGCTTGTTTATCTTTTTCAATGCGGCTAAACAAATCATCCAAGCTCATATGAGACTTAGAATTTTGCTCAGCTAAACGAGCACGCAGTGCACGTTCTTCGGCAAGTTTGCGCGCATCACGCTCGTCTGCAAACACGCGAAATTCATCGCCGGCAACAGGAACGCTGTTAAGGCCTAAAATTTCAACGGGATCGGCAGGTAGAGCACCCTTTGTGTTGCGACCATGAGGATCAACCAAGGCACGAACGCGACCGTATGAAGTTCCTGCCACAACAACATCGCCAGGGTTAAGCGTACCGCGCTGCACCAATACCGTAGCAACAGGACCGCGACCCTTATCCAAATTAGCTTCAATTACAAAGCCTGATGCCTCGGCGTTAGGATTAGCCTTCAACTCTAAGACATCAGCTTGCAAAATGATGGTTTCCAATACGTCACTAACATGAAGTCGCTGCTTAGCAGAAACCTCAACGAACATGTTCGTGCCGCCCCACTCTTCGGGAATGACACCATATTCGGTAAGCTCTTGACGAACGCGGTCAGGATTTGCACCGGCTTTATCAATCTTATTCACAGCGACCACGATAGGCACATTAGCGGCCTTTGCGTGGTTAATCGCTTCAATTGTCTGTGGCATAACGCCGTCGTCTGCTGCAACTACCAACACGATTACGTCGGTAATTTGCGCGCCGCGCGCACGCATTGCAGTAAATGCCTCATGACCAGGTGTATCGATGAAAGTAATCTGATTTCCGTCTATCTCGACAACCGAAGCACCAATATGTTGCGTAATACCGCCTGCTTCGCTTGCCACAACACCCGTGTCGCGAATAGCGTCAAGAAGTGATGTCTTACCATGGTCAACGTGCCCCATAACGGTAACAACGGGAGGACGAGGCTTCAGGTCTTGTGGCTTGTCGTTAAATACTACGGCATATTCTTCTTCAGGGAGAACTACGCGAACCTTTCTACCCATGTCATCAGCAATAAGTTCAATGAGTTCGTCGCTCATAGATTGCGTAAGCGTAAGAACCTGACCCAACATGAACAAGCGCTTAATAACGTCATTAGGCTGAACGCCTAAAAGTTCTGCGAATTTGCCTACAGTTGCACCTTGAGGTACTTCTACAACTGAGTCGTCAAGCACCAAAGTTGGATCGAGGCCCTTTTCTAAAGCCTCCATCTCCAACCGCTCGCGCGTTTCTGCCTCACGCTTTTGCTTACGCTTCTTACGGCGGCCTTCGCCTTCACTTGGGGCTGCTGCTGCAGCAACTGCAGCACGTGCCTCAGCGAGTACTTTATCACGCTGCAACTTTTCTGCTTGCACAGCCATTTGAGCATAACGATCCTCGCTCTGTGTGGCCTGTTGCACTTCAAGTTCTGGAACTACCTGTGCGGCAGTGGTGCCTTTTTTGCCGCGTTTTTTATTAGCAGCTGGCTGGTTTTGCTGAGCTTGCTGTCCTGCCTGTTGAGGCTTTTGCGGTCTTTGCTGCTGCTTTTGAGCAGGTTTACGTTTGTTGGTGGCAGGAGCCTCTTTCTTTTGAGACTCGATTCGCTGTGTCTCAGATTCAATCTGAGACAACAACGAAGAAAAGCCTGCTTTTTTGGTTCCTAAAGAAGGAGCAGGTGCAGGCTTTTTAGCTGCAGGTGCTGGCGAAACCACGGGAGCTTTTGAAGCCTTAGATCCGCGCATACGCAAAGCTTCTTCAACTGCTTGTTTTTTTGCTACTTCTGCAGCAATTTTTGCCTGACGAGCGCGAGCACGCTTTTCTGCTTGTTCACGACGTACACGCTCTTTCTCGTTCTCTATTTGACGATCGAGACTTTCGAACGCAGATGTTTTTTCTTTATCTTGCACAGAATCGTCTTGACTAGCTTCAGCAGCTGGAGCCTCTTCAGCACGACGCGCACGCTCTGCCTCACGCGCAGCACGCTCGGTCTCAACAGCTTCACGACGCGAACGCTCTTCTTCTTCTTTTGCGCGCTTTTCTTCTGCGCGTTTTTCTGCAAGCTTTTTGGCTTCTTCATCCTCAAGCTGACCTGCACGTTGCTTAATTTCAGGAGCTAGGTTTGCACGCACCTTGTCCACATAAGCACCGTTAAGGACACTAGCATGGCTCTTTGCAGGTATTTTCATTTCCTGCAATTTGTCCAACAAATCCTTGCTTGATAAATTAAATTCTTTCGCCAATTCATGAACACGCATGCTTGCCATATACACTCCTCTACTTCTTATCGCGCGTCATACGCGCGGCCATTGCGACTTCGACGGCGATCTGTTCGTACTCATCGCTGCCGAGCGTCGCCTTGAGCGCCCGGTCGAGCTTTTTTTTCTTGCATGCGGCGGCGAAACATTCCTCGGAGCAAACATACGCCCCCCTGCCCGGTGCACGACCGGTTCCATCAAATGACACAACTCCCTGCGAATTGCGCACAATGCGAAGAAGCTCTATTTTATCGAACTGCTTCCCGCATCCAATACAACTGCGCTGCCGCTTGTTTGTTGTTACTGTCATTATCTAGCCGCCCTTATAGCTTATGCTTCTTCAAGGTCGCTGTGAATTCCACAATAGCGACTGTCCAGACGAGCATGATTGCGACAGGCTACGCCATCTTCACCAACATAACTACACAAATCGTCTTCTAGTATATCTTCTTCATCGATCAGCATATTTGCTTCAGGGGCAAGTGGTTCGCCCGTAAAGCTTGTGCTCTTGATGTCAATATGCCAACCTGTCAAACGAGCTGCCAAACGCGCATTTTGACCCTCTTTGCCAATAGCCAAGGAAAGCTGGTCATCCTGAACAATAACCGTAGCGTAATGATTTTCTTCATCAATCAAAACTCTGGTTACCTTTGCGGGAGAAAGTGCATTAGCAACATATACGGCAGGATCTTCTGCCCATTGAATAACATCAACACGTTCGTTGCGAAGTTCTTCAACTACCATACGTACACGAGAGCCCTTAGGTCCAACACAAGCACCCACGGGGTCAAGATTAGCCTCGCGCGAAGATACAGCGATTTTTGAACGAGCACCTGGTTCACGAGCAATAGATTTAATTTCTACCAAGCCGTCATAGATTTCTGGAACTTCAATCTCAAAAAGGCGACGGATAAGATCTGGATGCGTACGAGAAACTACAATGGCGGGACGAGCCTGCTCGCCGCGCATTTTTGGTGCATCAGAACCTGGATCGCGAACATCAATAATTAGAACTTTTAAGCGCTGCGCGTGACGGTAATGCTCACCAGCAGGGCGCTCATTGCTTTCATTAGGCATACGCTTTGCATCATAATGTGGAAGCTCTGCTTCAACACCGTCGCGAATTTTGATGATAGTAAAATCAGGGGTACATTGCAAAACGGTACCCGTCACCAAATCACCTACGCGATTTGAAAACTCTTCATATATGGACTGACGCCCAGCTTCGCGCACGATAGAAGCAATAACGCCTTTAGCGTTTTGGGCTGCAATGCGGCTTACATCCGAAGGGGTAACGTCGCGCTCTTCAAATTCAGACCACTCTCCTGTTTCCTCATCAGGCTCGCCAACAGGTACAAGCTCATATACGTAAATTCGTCCGCTTTGACGATCGATTGTTACGCGCGCATCCCATTCAAGATCCAAGATATGCTGATAGCTTTTTGCGAGTGACGCCTCAAGGCGCTCAATCAAGTAAAACTCGTCAATCTTACGTTCGTGTGCTAACGCCTGCAATGCCTCAATTAGTTCTGAACTTGCCACGTCTTCACTTCCTTTCCTCAAGCAGCTCTATTACGAGCTAAAATCAATCGTACCCTTAAGGCGCGCTCTTCTAATAGTTTCAAAAGGTATTTCTACAGCCGTGTCTTCAACTTCAAGTGTCACAACATTGTTGCCAGCTTTAACAATAGTGCCTGTCCAATTACTGCGTCCGTCTTGAGGAAGTGCCTTAATTACTGCTGTCTCCCCCACATAGCGTTCAAAGTGACCAATTTTGCAAAGCGGACGGTCAATTCCAGGAGAGGATACTTCAAGCGTATATGCTCCCGGAAATGGATCAAGCTCGTCCATAATGGCGTTAATCCACTCCTGAGCAGATGACAACTCGTCAAAACTCACGCCGTCGGGCGTATCTATAAGAACCCTAATAGTAGGTGCCTTTTTAGCACCCACAACTTCTACCGCGTAGACCTCCATGCCTTCCTGTGTGGCACGTGGCTCCAGCGCGTCGAGCAGCTGTTGTTCTTTCTTGCTAAGCACGCCTTCTCCTTTTCTCGTCCCTACAAACAAAGAAAGCGGGGAACCCCCACTTTCTCAGATGCGAAAGTATGGTGCACGCCAAAGCGTGCTCTAAAAAAACTTTTATTGTTTATACCACATTTTTACGCTTTTGACTAGAGTCGTTTAAGAGCATGTTCGAACCCCGCAAGTTCACCATATCTCCCTCAATTGCCAAACTTAGTGCAGTTTTGACAGGGTAAGTGCAGGTGTTAAACTTAGTGCTGTTTTTGCTATCAACCTCACCGTATCCTCCACGATGTCTAATCTTGCCAACTTTACGAATAATGCCTTGCGTGGTAAGTAACACCTTTGAATCTTTTTAAACCATGCCTTCCTCAACCACCAGCAGTCTTCTATGCACAGGGTTTTTCTACGATAAAAAGTGCTCTACGAAAACAAAATTCAACGAGCTTTTATATATCACAAGCACCTACTTCAGTCGGCTTAGAGTTACAGAGTTTACCAAGCATAGCATGCGTCTCATACGCCAATCAATCCCCTGACCCTTACC
>CAYJGC010000045.1:3394-14374 GCA_964369725.1 uncultured Eggerthella sp. | reverse complement strand
CGTGCACAAATGAAGGGGTTGAATCATGGAAGTATTTGGTATGAGTGTGCCTATGGAGGCAATTTGGATTGGCGTGGGAGTCATCGTCCTGATCGTCATTGGCTTCATTGCAAAAGGCTTTATTGACGAGATGAAGAAATAGTAAAAAGCAAGAAAGATTTTCTTTCGCTTGCTGAATTTATTGCGTTTTTATTTCTTGCGCCTCCTTTAAAGGGGGCGTTTTACGTAGTATGTATTCCATATGAAAGAAGCGGCAGCGAGTGGCTGCATATAAGTATGCAGTACGAGAATGCCGTCACCCGAAAGGTAATGTATGCCCAACCATCAACGCGATCCTCATGAGCGACCTCAAGCGCGTCATGGGAGACCTGAAACCCATCATTCAAGCCCTCAAGCACGACATGCGCGCCCACATGCGTCTCATGGCAACCCAGATTTAAGGAATGTGCGTACGGAGACTCAGCCAACTCTTCCTGCTCGACAAAGTGAGGCTCCGCGATATTCTCAGCAGAATTCCGCCTCTCAAGCACAGTGGAATCAGTCAAAATCTTGGCAGACAGGGCAACGCTCGCAGGCTCCTCGTCACGTACCTGTTATGAGCCCTTCGCAGGCTGCTACGCGTCCAGCCACCTCACAGGTTTCAGGACCTGAGTCTTATTCACGTTCGCAATATAGCAAGAGTAGCCATAAAAAGAATGGCCCTTGGCGTGTAGTTTTCTGGGTTTCTCTCATCATTTTTGTTTGTGCTCTTATTGCGTTGGGAGTAATTGGTTTTAGCTATTGGCAAGGTCAAAAACTAAATGACGAGGTTGCCGAAGTTGCTTTTGTGGAACCTGCTGACATTGAAGGGGTCGCTTTGTCTGATTTGACCGTAGACTGGGATGCGCTTTTGGCGATAAATCCTGATACAGTCGCTTGGCTTTATATTCCAGGAACTGAAATTAACTATCCTGTTGTGCAGGGTGAGGACAATGATTGGTACCTTACTCATGATTTTAAGGGTTCAGAAGGGCTAATAGCAACATTTGGGTCAGTTTTTCTCGATTACCGTAATTCCGAATTTTTCTCTGATGCAAATAATTTTATGTATGGACATAACCTTAATGATGGCTCTATGTTCGCCGATATCGCAGACTGGATTAAAACGGATGGGTTTAATGAAAATCGTACGGTGTATGTTTTAACGCCGCAAGGAAATTTTAAACTTAACACGTTTGCTCTTATTCACTGTGCCGCAGATGATCCTTTGGTTCAGACCTCGTTTAATACTGAAGAGGAGCGCGTGGCATATATCCAGGATAAAATTGATCGTTCTTTGTATTCGGTAACAGATATTCCAGCCCCCGCTGATATGGGAAAGCTGTTTACTTTCTCCACCTGCGATAATCTGCCTAGTGATGGTCGTATCGTGCTGTTTTCTTACGTGCAAGATTCAACTACTTCAAATGGAGGCGTGTCTGCATCTGAGGGAACTACGGTAGATCCAGGGGCAGTAGATGCAACAAGCAATGCAGCAGAAGAGATGGCAGCAGAACAATAATAGTTAGAGTAGGGAGCGTTTGATAATATAGCTCTAGTGTGTGGTAAAAGGAGAAGAGATGGCCGAAAGAATAACCGTTAATGCGTATGAGACTGAAGGTAAGCCTGCTATGCCTAGTTGGATGAATGAAGACTCTATTACGTATGCGCAGGCTGGGGTCGATACTGCTGAAGGCGCTCGAGCGATAGATGCAATCAAGGATATCGTTCATGAGACGTACCGACCAGAAGTAGTGGGAGATATCGGTGGTTTTGGTGGCTTGTTTTCTATAGCTGCTGCTAAAGACATGGAAGATCCTTTGTTGGTGAGTGGTACAGATGGAGTTGGTACTAAGCTGCAGGTAGCTCAGCTTGCGGGAAAACATGATACGGTGGGTATCGATTTAGTGGCTATGTGCGCAAACGATATTTTGGCTACTGGCGCAGAGCCCCTGTTCTTCCTTGATTATGTTGCTATCGGCAAGCTTCGTGCTGAAGCGATGGCAGAGATAATGAAGGGAATTGGCGAAGGTTGTAAGCAAGCGGGATGTGCGCTTATTGGTGGAGAAATGGCAGAACATCCAGGCGTTATGGATCCCGATGACTATGACTTGTCTGGATTTTGCGTAGGAATAGTCGATCGCAAAAAAATGCTCGACCCTGCTGCAGTTCACGAAGGAGATATTCTGGTTGGTCTCGCTTCTAGCGGCCTGCACTCCAATGGATATTCTCTTGCGCGAAAGGTGTGTGTTGAAGGAAAGACTCAATACGAGCTCCGTTTGGCGCGAGAAGAATTAGGCGGACGTAGTTTGCAAGATGCGCTGCTTGACCCTACGCGTATGTATGTAAAGCCAGTTTTGGAAGCATTGCGCGCGTGCCCCGATGCCGTTCATGCGTTGGCGCATATCACGGGTGGTGGCATTAGTGAAAACCTTAATCGCGCATTGCCAAATACGCTTGACGCTCAAGTAAGCTTGGGTACCTGGCCTGTTCCTCCTATCGTAAAATACGTTTGCGATGCGGCGCGTTTAGATGAAAGCAATGCGCTTAAAACTTTTAATATGGGTATGGGGCTCGTCTTAATTGTGAATCCTGCTCATATCGAAAAGGTAGAAGCCGCATTAACTCGTGTTGGTGAGACAACGTATCGTATAGGTTGTGTTGTGGAGGGGTCGGGAGAAGTTTGCTACTTGAATGAAGGTACGTTGTACGCATTTAAATAATACTCTGTTCATGTTTTTGAAAGGCTAGGGAATGACTCCTCTAAAAATTGGTGTGTTGCTTTCTGGTAGCGGCTCAAACTTGCAAGCAATTATAGATGCTATTGACAACGACAATCTTCCTGTAGAGATTGTGGCAGTAGTGTCCTCTCGTCCGGACGCCTACGGGATTGAGCGAGCACGTGCTGCGGGTATAGCTACGGTAGTCCTAAATCGTGAGATATACGAAGACCGCATAGCTGCTGATGAGCTCATTCTGAAAGAACTACGAGAGGTTGATGCTCAGTATGTGGTAATGGCTGGTTATATGCGCAAGGTGACACCGGTGTTATTAGATGCCTTTCCTAATCGCGTACTAAACTTACACCCCGCTTTGCTGCCATCGTTTAAAGGAGCTCATGCAATAAAAGATGCTTTTGATTTGGGAGTAAAAGTGACGGGTGTTACTGTTCATTTTGCTAATGAAGACTATGATTTAGGCCCTATTGTGGCGCAGCGTGCTGTTTGCGTGCATGAGGGTGACACCCTTGAAGATTTAGAGACCCGCATCCATGAAGTAGAACACGCAATATATCCAGATGTGTTGCGCAAGATTGCAGAAGGTCGCGTGAGTGTGACGCCAGGAGGAAAGGTGCGCATTGCATGATAAGAGATGTGCTGTATGGTTTGGCTCAAGATTTACGTGCGGGTAGAAAAGTGAACCTCTCTGTGGAGGACTTCCCCTGCTTTTCAATGCAGGCACTTGCAGGTAACGAGCACGTTGATTCAGACTATCTCAAGGTAATAGCTCAACGCTTTACTACGGCAGATGCAGTGGTTTTTGAGCGCGCAGTTAGAGCGATAGATGAAGGCGATTTAGGTTGGTTAGGCTTTAAGGTGGTGTTTGATGGTGCCGAAGCCGTTCAAAATACCGATAATGAGGTTACCAAAAAATATGGGAATCAGGGTTCTGCCGATGCTGAACCATTAGTATTCTTTTGCAACGATGCAAAAGAAATTGTTGCATCACGGGTCTATTCGCCACGGGATGCTTTTCAGATGAAAGATGTGACACGCGGTCCTTCTATGCATAATGAGCAATTTGAAGGATTAACATGGCTGAGCGTGCCTCTGTTTGAAAAAGTCCGTGTGTGGCTTTTGGGTGCATCTGATGCATCGTGTGAAGTTGCTGCGCTTGCTCACCATGTAGGCTTTGCGGTTAATGTTGTGGATTATGATCAATCGTATGTGAACGAGCAACGATTCCCCCTCGCAGAACGCTTCATTCTTGACGGAGCTAATTATGACAGTCTGGACAAGCTTAAGGCGCAACCCGAAGATTATGTCTGTGTTCTAACGAGAGGTCACATGTTTGACCCAGAAGCTTGCGTCTGGGCAGCAAAGCACAAAGCTCATTATATTGGCATGATGGGTTGTGCGGGAAAGAATGAGAGTGTACGCAGCCTTGCTTATGCAAAAGGCTTAAGCAGTGAAGATTGGGATCGCATTAAGCGACCAATAGGATTAAAGTTTGGCGCAAAAACACCCGCCGAATTAGCTATAGCCATTGTTGCAGAGTTGGTTGATATTCGATACAAGCAGCGCTATAGCGAAAGTGCGCGCATTAAGCATAATCAGAGTTTAGGCCAATAGATTTGTTTGTGTACATCAGATAACATGAGGAGAGAGGAACGACAAAAATGAGCAACCCTAAGGTTAAACGAGTTTTAATGTCTGTGACAGACAAAAGCGGCATCACCGATTTTGCACGAGCTTTGGTGGAAGAATTTGGTGCAGAAATTATCTCGACAGGAGGAACGGCTCGCGCAATTAAAGAAGCCGGCATTGAGGTTACTCCCATTGATGACGTAACTCAATTTCCTGAAATGATGGACGGACGGGTAAAGACCCTACACCCTCGCGTGCATGGAGGTCTTCTTGCTCGTCGCGATGATGAGAATCATATGGCGCAAGCAGCGAGCCATGGCATCGAAATGATAGACATGGTAGTTGTCAATCTCTATGCTTTTGAAAAAACCGTTGCAAGTGGAGCAGATTTTGCCACTTGTATCGAAAATATTGATATTGGTGGTCCGTCAATGCTGCGTTCTGCTGCAAAGAACTTTGAAAGTGTTTCGGTTGTTACTAATCCTGCTATGTATGATGCTATTTTGGATGAAATGCGTGAAAACGAGGGCGCAACTACGCGTGAAACGCGCGCAAAACTTGCTTTGGAAGTTTATAGAACCACTGCTGCTTATGACGGAGCTATTTCTGCTTGGATGGGCGTGCAGCTTGAGGGAGAGCAAAAATACCCTGACACTCGTGCGCTCTCTTTAACAAAGGTTCAAGATTTGCGTTATGGCGAAAATCCCCATCAAAGTGCAGCTTTCTATCGTCGTGATGACTATGTCGGTGCTGACCACAGTTTGGGATACGCCTATCAGCATCAAGGAAAAGAACTCTCATATAACAATTATTTGGATCTTGATGCGGCTTGGACAGCGGTTCGTGAATTTACCGAGCCTACCTGCGTGATTATTAAGCATCTAACTCCTTGTGGTGTCTCCCAAGACGTAGACTTAGTAAGTGCTTATAAGCGCGCGCATACGTGTGATCCCGTAAGTGCTTTTGGTGGCGTTATGGCGTTCAATCGAGTAGTAGGGGCAGACGTTGTTGCTGCAATCTTTGAAAACAAGCAGTTTGTTGAAGCGATTGTTGCGCCAGAATTTAGCGCAGAAGCACTCGAGATGTATGCAACCAAGCCCAATGCACGCATTCTTTCAACAGGTGGTATCAATAGGGCTGGCGGAGAGGTTGAATACCGCTCAGTTGAAGGTGGTGTGCTTTGTCAGGATTCTGACGCAGTTGCAGAGGATCCTGCAGCCTTTACGGTTCCAACCAAGCGCAAACCAACTGAAGAGGAGATGGCCGAAATGCTGTTTGCTTGGAAGGTGTGTAAGTCGGTTAAATCAAATGCGATTGTTCTCACAAAAGATGGTGCAACGGTAGGTGTAGGCGGAGGTCAGCCAAATCGTGTAAATTCTGCTCGCATAGCGGTAGATCAAGCTGGTGAAGATGCTCAGGGATCAATCGCGGCATCTGATGCATTCTTCCCCTTCCGTGACGGTCTCGATGCTCTGGCAGAAGCTGGCGTCGTAGCTATCATTGAGCCAGGTGGATCTATTCGCGATGAAGAGATTATTGCTGCGGCTGATGAGCACAATATTGCTCTTGTCTTTACCGGGCATCGTCACTTCCGCCATTAAGATACTGGGGAAATCGATTCTTGTTTTAAAGAGCGGTCAGTTATATAAGTTTACGCAAAAGGCGACCTTGTTGGGTCGCTTTTTGCGTAACGTCGAGAATATGATGTGATTTAGCTATGCGGTCGTTTGATGGTAGTCGAGCGTTGAATAAGCGTTTAACTTGCGCCAAATGTTCTTTTCTCGCTACCGTTTCCGCGTGCAAAGAGTAGAATAGCTGAAAGCAAAAAGGTTAACAAAGTAACAATGAGAGGGCGGATTTATGAGAGATACAGCACTAAAAATTGTTGAGGCGAAATGGTTTCAACCATTCATAATGGCAGTTATTGTGCTAAACGCCATTATTATTGGTATCGAAACTATGGATTTGCCACCCCAAGTTGCAAAAGCATTGTATGTTGTCGACATGGTCTGTTTGTTGATTTATATCATCGAGGCAGTGCTAAAGCTTTCGGCATATCGTTTGTCGTATTTCAAAGACCCCTGGAATGTATTTGATTTTATCATTGTGCTGCTTTGTATAATTCCTGCAAACCTTTTGCCTATACCTGTTCAAGTAGTGCGTGTCTTGCGTACCTTTAGGGCTTTCAGAGTATTTAGACTCATCTCAGCATTTCGTCATATGCGCATTATTGTTGAAGCTATGGGGCGCGCCATCCCAGGTGTGGGTTGGACGGCAGTATTGCTGGGTATTGTTTACTACGTGTTTGCGGTCATTGGCACTTCGCTTTTTGGAGATACCTTTCCCGAGTGGTTTGGAAATCTAGGCGATACGTTCTATACGCTGTTCCAAGTGATGACGCTTGAAAGCTGGTCAATGGGTATTTCACGTCCCGTTATGGAGGCGTATCCGTTTGCTTGGGCATATTTTGTTCCCTTTGTAATACTATCTGCATTTATCATTGTGAATGTTGTTGTAGGTATTGTGGTAGGTACTATTGATGAAACGCAAAAGAGCGTACAGATTGAAGAGGAGCTTGCTGCAGGTGCGGAGCTTTCGGTGGAATTTGCTAAACTTAAGGAACAGATGGAAGTAGTGCAAGGGTTGATTCAGTCGTATGAAGATGTGTATCAGCACGAAAAGAAACAAAAAAAGTAGCATATAAGAGAGCATCTCCATAAAGCTTAAGTATAAAAGGTCGCTTGTCTACAGGCAACCTTTTAGTGTTGAGGATGCCAGCTGTCGAATCGGGCGAGAGGTTTTAATGATCAATTTTGGGCACTAGCATTTTGTCTCCTAGAGCTCTCAGCTTTTATCTCTTTACCTCTTGAAGCATTCGAAAACAAACCCCGCTGCTTGGTTTTGCAAGAAGCGGGGTTTGTGGTAGTGGGTAAAGTGGTTTGGGCGGTGGAGGCCTATAAGCGTCAAGTTATTTAATAAGACCTAGCGTTGGTTGGAATTCAGGTTTGATTAAAAACGCAAGCTTAAGCAGCTGAGGCCGCCATCGAGCTTGCGGTATTCAGAGGTGTCAACTGTGATGGTTGGATAGCCAGCACCTTGAACTGCTGCAAGAACGGCGGGATAGTCTGCAGGAACAATGACTGTTCCGTTAACCCAGATGCAATTTGCCGCATATGATTCTTCTTCAGGGATCTCAATGCGATTGTATTGGTCAAATTCGGCTTTGGTAACAAATTCGCCCGATACCAACATGTTGTTATCTTCAAGATAGTTCACGCCTGTTTTAAGATGAAGAACTAATTCCAGCGGAACTTCTGAACCGCTCAAGCCCCAGTTTTCAAGAATCTCAAAAAATTGACGGATACCCTCTTCATTGGTGCGCGCAGAACGTCCCACGTAGAAATGATCTCCTACCATCATGACGTCGCCACCATCAAGAGTGCCAGGGTTTTGGATTAGCTTTACCTGGTCATTATCAAAGAACTGACGAACGGCTGGTTCAATCTCATCTTTTTCGCCATTGCGAGAGTCGGCACCAGGGTTTGCAATAATGGCACCACAGCGAGTGATAACAGCTGGATCCTCAACAAAGCATGAGTCGGGATATTGCTCCAAGGCGGGAAGTACGGTTACTTCAACATCGCATTGTTTAAGCGCAGCGATGTAGTCGTCATGCTGTTTTAAGGCAAGTTCATAGTCAGGTTTTCCTAGTTCAGGGGCTGATGTGATGCCTTCCACCATTGATTTGGCAGGGCGACGAACAATAACATTAGTGAAGCGGGTCATAAGATATCCTTTCGCAAGGTTAAACAGTAGTTTACATGCGCAACACACCCTATACTGAATATGTAATTCAAGCAAGAGTAGAGCGTATCTTTTCGTGCGCTGTGGTATATTTGCACGCACAAATTTAACGAGACGGGTGGCAATTATGGCGGAGAGACGCCAAGCAAAAGGGAACGCAAGTAAAAAAGTTTCCGGCAAGCAGTATAAATCGGCGCAAAAGGAAGATTTGGGACGTAGGTCAAAGCCGACGCAGGCGAAGCGTGACGAAGTGAGTAAGACGCGTAAAAATCACAAGCATGACAGTTTGCGTACGGTAGCTTCTCCGCACGCAAATCACGTGTCAAGATTGGACTCATGTTGTTCGGTATCGCACGAATGTGGTGCATGTCAATACATTGACACTCCTTATGAAGAGCAGCTAAGAGTCAAAGATGCGCAGGTGACGGAGTTGTATAGTCATGTTGTATCTCCGGAAACCATGCGTCCTATTTTGGGTATGCAAGACCCTTATTTTTACCGCAACAAGGTAATGTCTCCCTATGCACCCGGGCGTAAGCTTTCAAATGCACCGGGTCAGAACGGCTTTAGGAGTAGCAAGCAATCTCGAGTGAATCGTGGTAATAAAAACTCCGCTCAACGTGAGATTTTGTGCGGAATGTATGCTAAAGGAACCCATTGCATTATACCTACCGATGATTGCCTTATAGAGAACAAACAGGCAAAACAAATTATTCGAGCTATTCGGTCTCTTATGTTGCGTTTTGGGTTGACGCCCTATGATGAAAATCGTGGAACGGGATTTTTGCGTCATGTAGTTGTGCGTGTGGGTCATGCGAGCGAAGAAATTTTAGTAACTCTAGTAACGAATGAACGTGACTTTCCTGGCTCGCGTTCGTTTTGTCGCGAACTTGTTAAGCGATGCCCCGCTATAACAACGATTGTTCAAAATGTTAATACGCGCCAGACCAATGTTGTTTTGGGGCAGTTTGAACAAACATTGTACGGGCCGGGTTTTATTTTGGATACGCTCTGTGACTTAAGTTTTCGTATTTCGTCGCAATCGTTTTATCAAGTTAATGCGGTGCAAACTGAGGTGTTGTATCGGAGCGCCATTGAGCTGGCAAATTTGTCGGGTACCGAGCGCGTTATTGATGCCTATTGTGGTACGGGAACAATAGGTCTGGTTGCGGCAAAGTATGGTGCAGCGCAGGTGATTGGTGTTGATAGTGTTGAATCAGCTATTCGCGATGCTCGTCAAAATGCGCGCCACAACGGTGTGGAAAACGCAGAATTTGTGGTGGGTGATGCAGGGGATTTTATGATTGACCTGGCTTCTGAAGGTCATACGGTTGATGTTTTACTTATGGATCCACCCCGTGCAGGGTCAAGCGAAGAATTTTTACGCGCAGCAGTCAAGCTGGCCCCAAAGCGTATTGTGTATGTCTCGTGCAACCCTCAAACAGGAGTGCGCGACGTAGAGTTTTTGGTTGCGAATAGGTATGCCGTCACGGCACTTCAGCCTGTAGATATGTTTCCCCACACCGATCATATAGAAACAATCACCGCGCTTAGTTTGATTCCCTAAAATCGAGATGATGGCGTCTTGGAAAGATTCTTTAGAAAGCTCATGAGCGAAGTGCGTGAATAATCTGGTCAGTTAGGCGGAGTGGATCACAAAGCCCGCATTTGTCCACCATGGAAAAACGAACTCATTGAGAGGGTTAAGGGGTAATATGCGTGACGTTCATTCAGATGATGAAACAGCTCGGCTATAATATCAAAATACTTTCACAAAAATGCCGCTGAGCAAGTAGAAAAGGGAGCGTACCTCCGTGAATAGCGAAATCAAACTCGACATAAAGCTGATTGGGGACATAGAGGGAGACTTCTACATTCCGTCATATCAACGTGGATACCGGTGGGGCGAGACAGAGGTAAAAGAGCAACAGCGAGGTGGTGTGAAGTGAACGAAGATCCGTTTAAGGAGTATATCAAAGAATCTGAGCCGGAGAAGCGGGATAAAAGCTATGCGTGGCATACGGCTATTGGCCTGCAGGCAGTTGATGGGCTTGAAGCGTCGGAATATTTGATACATACTGCTGTCCGAAATATTGAAGGTGAGATTTCCTTTGAAGAGGCAGACACGCTTTTGCAGATCTATTACGAAGAAAACCCTGCTCGCAACGTGTCAGACCGTACCGAGGAGGCTGACAGGGTTTCGATTAGGATTGCTGCGCTCCTTTCCGAGCAGGCCTTCAGCTTTACGCCGAATGAGTATCTTTCTGTTCACAAGAAACTATTTACTGGACTCTATTCCCACGCTGGATGTATTCGCGATTACAATATCACGAAGAAAGAGTGGGTGCTAAACGGTGCAACTGTTCTGTATGGTAGTGCCACGGAGCTGTGGGCAACGCTAGACTATGATCTTTTGCAAGAAAAAAAGTTCTCTTATAAGAATCTTTCGATGGATGAGATTATCCATCACTTTGCTGAGTTTGTGTCAAAGCTATGGCAGATTCATGTATTCGGTGAGGGTAACACGAGGACAACGGCGGTGTTTTTCATTAAGTACTTGCGCACATTAGGTTTTAATGCGACGAATGATATCTTTGCCGAAAATGCGTGGTATTTTCGCAATTCACTGGTCAGGGCAAATTATAACGACTTGAAAAATGGCATCCATGAGACAACAGAGTATCTTGAAATGTTTTTGCGCAATCTCCTTTTGGGTGAGAACCACCCGCTCCATAATCGAGCATTGCACATTGGTGGGGCCTTTGAAGAGTGGGAAAACGTGAACATTGAC
>CAYJGC010000045.1:0-3294 GCA_964369725.1 uncultured Eggerthella sp. | reverse complement strand
TCGAGCATTGCACATTGGTGGGGCCTTTGAAGAGTGGGAAAACGTGAACATTGACCTTGAAAACGTGAACATTGACTCAAAAAAAGTGAACATTGGCCTTGAGAAAGTGAACATTGGCGTTAAAAAAGCGAGCATTCAGGATATGCTTACCGCAAAGACTGCCTCTCGTGTTCAGCAATTGCGAGAAACTTTGGCTGGGCAAAGTGTATTCGGAAGGTCGGATGTCCAAAGGATACTTGAACTGAAGCCAACAAGAAGCTCAATACTTTTGCGCGAAATGGTGGAGTTTGGAATCATTGAGCCGGTGTCTGGGTACGGAAAAGGAAAGTATCGCTTTCGGTAGGAGGCAAGATGAAAGGGCTCGCCTCGCTGGTGTGTTAATGCGGGCGACGACAGAGGTCATGCTAATCTTGTTGAAAACACCTACACGCTCATGCCTGCAATTCAAAGGGAACGAATACGTGTTAAAAAAGAACCGTATACATTTGTCGTAGTTCTTTTCTGTGAGATAGAAATAAGAGCGCTCAATCAGTGTGAAGAGATTTATTATAGTGACAAACATGTTTACAAATTTCCTTAAACCATGTAAAGCATTATGATGCGTGTTGAAATCAAGGGAGGATGAGATGGAGATAACGCTCAATGGCGCACAGATTGAAATCGAAGAGGGTACATCTTTGAGCGTGCTTGTTTCTCGCTTTGACGCTCGAAGAATTGCCGTTGAAATAAATGGTGAAATTGCAAAAAGGTCTACGTATGACACCAGAGTTCTTGAGGCAGGCGACCAAGTTGAGGTTGTAACCTTTGTAGGAGGCGGCTAGATGAGAGTTGGTAAAGCTTGCTTTGTTGGCATAGCCTGGTGCCTGCCGAGTGATACTGTCGGGAGCTGGGTGCATGGATAGAGAGACCTTTTACGCCGCTTTGCATGAACGGCATACAAAAGAGCATCAAGAAAAATTTGACAAAACTTCTGTTTATATCGGCGGTCTCGGGGGGCTTGGTTCAAACGTCGCAATACTGCTGGCGCGCTTGGGTGTGGGTCATATTCATCTTGTCGACTTTGACCGAGTAGATATTTCCAATATCCATAGACAGCAGTACTACGTGTCTGATATTGGTAAGTTTAAAACAGAGGTTATGTGTCAAAGATTGCTCGACATTAATCCTTATATTGCCGTCACTACAACAAATGCTCGTGTGACAAGAGACAATGCGGCAGAAATTTTTGAAAATGCCGATATTATTTGTGAGGCATTTGATGAGGCAGAAACAAAAGCAATGTTTGTAAATGAGTTTTTTGAAAACTTTGGGCAACGAAAAAAACTGGTTGCAGCAAGTGGCATGGCAGGGTTTTTGAGCAGCAATACTATTAAAACCAAAAAGATAACGGATAATTTTTACCTGTGTGGTGATTTTGAAACTGATGTGCATGAGCAAAAAACTCTCACTGCTGGAAGGGTGGCTGTATGTGCTGCTCATCAGGCTAATATGATAACAAGACTAATTATTGGCGAAGAATGTTAAGTTCTTGAAGTAAAGCACAAGTGATAAAATTATACATTGTTAGTGGCGATTATTTTGTCAGGTGAGAGCGCTAAACCTTTGAAATGGAGTGTTATGAGCGATACATTAATGTTAGGTGGACATGAGTTTCATTCAAGATTTATCTTAGGATCAGGAAAGTTCTCTCTTGATTTAATCGGTGCTGCAATTGAATATGCTGGAGTAGAGATAATCACACTGGCTCTTCGCCGTGCAAATTTGGGTGGCATGGAAAATATCATGGATCATATTCCAGAAAATATTACATTGCTGCCCAATACTTCGGGCGCAAGAAATGCCGAAGAGGCTGTGAGAATTGCGCGACTTTCACGCGAGATTGGTTACGGCGATTTTGTTAAGCTTGAAGTTATCAGAGATTCGAAATATTTACTTCCTGACAACTATGAGACTATCAAGGCTACCGAAGCATTAGCCCAAGAGGGCTTTGTTGTTATGCCGTACATGTACCCCGATCTTAACAGCGCTCGTGATTTAGTGAGCGCAGGTGCGGCATGTGTCATGCCGCTAGGTTCGCCTATTGGATCAAACAAGGGGCTTGCAACAAAGGAGTTTATTCAAATCCTCATTGATGAGATTGACCTTCCCGTCATTGTTGATGCAGGAATTGGGAGACCGTCTGAAGCATGTATGGCGATGGAGATGGGCTGTGCTGCTGTTATGTCTAATACGGCCATTGCGACAGCAGGAGATGTAAGGGAAATGGCGGCAGCTTTCAAACTTGCAATTGACGCAGGTCGTAAAGCGTATCTCTCCGGTTTAGGTCGCGTGGTAGAACGGGGGGCAGTAGCCTCTTCGCCGTTGACGGGGTTTTTGAATGAGTAGGTTTGCAAATATTACTGTAAAGAACAAGATTGACCATATGGAATATTTAGATCATATGGATGTTTTGGATTCGGACATTCAGGCAAACACGCTGCGAGCCATGAATGAGGAGAGACATTATTGCGAGCAGGATGTTTTGAAAGCTCTCAAAAACGAGGTTTGCACACCGCATGACTTTGGCGCGCTCTTGTCTCTGCATGCAAAACCTTATCTTGAACAAATGGCAGTCTTGGCGCGAGAAAAAACAAGACGTCACTTCGGTAATTCAATCTCTATGTTTACGCCTATCTATATATCAAACTACTGTGAAAGCTGCTGCGTGTACTGCGGTTTTAATACACATAGTAAGATAAAGCGAGTAAAGCTTGATTTAAATCAAATCGAAAAAGAGATGAAAGAAATTGCCAAAACAGGCCTTCGCGAAATCTTAATTCTTACCGGAGAAAGCAGAAGTAGATCTGATGTGAACTATCTTGGTGAAGCGGTAAAACTTGCCAAAAAATATTTCACGGTCATAGGTCTTGAAGTGTACCCCATGAACAGTGACGAATATGCGTATCTACATCAATGTGGAGCAGACTATGTGTCGGTGTATCAAGAAACGTATGATCCGGATGAATATGAAAAACTCCACTTGAGAGGCGAGAAAAGAGTTTTCCCGTATCGTTTTGATTCTCAGGAAAGAGCTGTGAAGGGGGGTATGCGCGGCGTTGCCTTTGGCGCTTTGTTGGGGCTTGCGGATTTTCGCAAAGATGCTTTTGCAACTGGTATGCACGCCTATTACCTGCAAAGAAAGTATCCGCATGCAGAGATTTCGTTCTCATGTCCGCGATTGCGTCCTATCAGCACCAATAAGGATATTAGTCCGCTTGATGTTTACGAGGCAGAATTGCTACAAGTCATAATGGC
>CAYJGC010000044.1:7275-14383 GCA_964369725.1 uncultured Eggerthella sp. | reverse complement strand
TTGTCATCGCTCTCAAGAACAATCCAAGGCGCAAACGGCGTGGAAGTAAGGCGAAACATGTCCTCGACAGCTGCTTTATACTGAGGATACTTGTCGCGATTTCGCCAATCTTCATCTGTTATCTTCCACTGTCTTGCCGGATCATTTTGTCGGTCGTGGAAGCGGCGCAACTGCTCTTCTGGACTTACATCTACCCAGAATTTTAGCAAAATGGCACCCCAGCGTACCAATTCCTGCTCAAATTCATTAATCTCATCGTAGGCTCGACCCCACTTTTCTGGCGAGGCAAAACCTTCAACGCGCTCAACCAAGACCCGCCCATACCAACTGCGGTCATAAATACCCACATGACCTGCTTTGGGCAAGCGTGTCCAATAGCGCCAAAGATGAGGGTGCAAAAGCTCTGGCTTAGTAGGAGCGGGACTAGGGAAAATAGTATATGCGCGCGCATCTAAAGCCTGAGCAACGCGCTTAATGTTTCCGCCCTTACCTGCCGCATCCCAGCCTTCATACATCAACATAAGCGGAATACGTTTTTGATACATTTCCATTTCTAGTTCATACAAACGGCGTTGCTGTTCTTTAAGTTGCGCCTTATATTCAGCACTATCTAAGACAAAATTGTGGTCAATCTCTTCAACAATGGGAGGATTGCTTACTTGCGCAAATCTTGAACGACGGGGAGCAAGTCCTCGTGCCACCGTTGCCTCTTGCTCTGCCTGCTTGCTTACGCGCTCTTCCTCTTCAGGTGAGCGCCCAAAAAGTGGAGCCTCTTTCAACGTTCCTGCTGAATTTGCTTGCGCTTTAGCAGCAGCTGCTAAAGCTTGATCATCAATACCAATTTCGAGGGCACCCTCAAGAGCGTCCACAAGCGTTTGAGCAATCTGCAAATTCGTACGGCGCTTATCTTCACCATTAAGAATTGTCCAGGGAGCATGACTAAAATTACTTCCTTCTAACAAGGTGTCGAAAAGCTGATACGCTTCATGGTATTTTTTAATGCTCGTCATTTTTTCGTCGGTCACACGCCAACTTGTAGCAGGATTTTCTCTCAGTCGCGTAAGGCGCTTTTTTTGCGCAGCCTCACGAATATGAATAAAAAACTTTACTACCACATAGCCATCATCTACCAGTTGATTCTCAAAGCTTGCAGACGCCGTGAGCGCGTTGCGCAACACGTCAACATGTCGATTAATGCGTGCTTGTTCCATTGCATATTCAATAGCGGCTATCTCTTTTTTATCACGTTTTTTTTCAATGGAGTATGCAAGACTGTTTCTCGTATACATCATGCGCTGAACGGCTGAAGCATACCATCCTTTGTCATAGATGGTCATAGTTCCTTTCATACCTAACGCTTTCCAGAATTCCTGCATAGGAGGATAATAATCAATGACATCGTGATTTGCGCCTGCAAATGACTGAGCTTTCTCCACGTCAAGATTTGGTGTTAAATAGACACTGGTAGAGCGCGCGTCTAGGTTATACATAAGATCCGAGATACGACTTCCCTTACCAGCACCATCCCACCCCTCAAATAAGACAACTAAGCCAACCTCTTTAGCACGAGCCTGCTGCTGAAGCACCACCAAGCGCTCCATAAGAGCATCTCGCTTTGCCTTATATTCCTCTTTTTCAAGTGGCTCTAGTTCAAAGTCAACCATTTCTAGCATGGGGTTATCCTTCCTTTACCATAGGCTCATTGCACGAGCTCCACAACTCATCATACCACGGCACCTCTAAACAATTTATATCAAGCTTATGTTAAGAAAAGGAAAAATTCTCGTCTACGTTTCGTAGACACGCATTGCACTCTTGCAAAACTTCCTTACAATGGAAGCACTATCCAACATATGCGCAGCATTCATGCGCATAAAGATTAACGAGACAGCCATCATGCCTAATTATGGAGTAATAGACCTCGGATCAAACACTATTCGCTTAGTGATATTTGAAGTCAAAGACAACACGCTACAAACCTACACCAATAAAGACTTCAAAAGCCTCTTGAACGATAAAGTTATGGCGGGTCTTTCGGCTTATGTTTCCCAGGGAATATTTAGTGATGCAGGAATCGACAAAGCCGTTAGCGTATTAAAAGGACACATGAAACGTGCCCATTACTTCAAATGTGTAAAGCTGGAAGTCTTTGCAACTGCAGTTCTCAGGAACGCTCACAACAGCGCTGAAGCAATTGCTCGCATTGAAGAGCGTACTGGCTTATCTCTTGTTCTTTTGTCTGAAGAAGACGAAGCTCATCTTGGTTTTGTAGGAGCAACATGCGATCGCTATGTTGAGCAGGGTACGCTTGTTGACATTGGTGGCGGTTCAACAGAACTCACGCGCATCTACAACGGAAGCGACTTCAACAACACTAGCATTGGCCAAGGGTCGCTTTCTTCTTTCAAGCAGCACGTACATGAAATATTGCCCACTGAAGAAGAAATGCAATCTATTGCATTCACCCTACGCAGCCATCTTTCACAACTCCCCCATCTTGCAACATACCGTTGTAATACGCTTTTTGGCATTGGTGGCAGTGCGCGAGCAGCAGCAAAAATGCTTCAGCAAATGTACGATTACAAAATACGCCCAAAGACAATAACAAAACAAGAAATTCATGAGATACTAAATCAATGCAGCAAGGATCCAGCGCTTTTTGCCCATAGAGCGCTTAAAGCATCCGCCGAGCGCATTCATACTCTTGTTCCGGGGTGTGTTATTTTATACACCCTTTTAGAAGAACTGCACGCTACCGAGGTGGCAATTTGCAAATATGGCGTTCGGGAAGGATATCTTATCGACCGAATCCTCAGCTAGTGCATAAGCCCTTTAAGTACGTGTCCGCAAGGTAAGATGCAAGGAGATTTTTTATATATGGAGGTAGGTAATATGACCGAAGAAACCATCAACAACCAGACATCCCTTGAAGCAACTACTCAAACAACACGACCCGCGGTTCCCTATATGCAAAATCGAGAACTTTCTTGGCTCGCCTTTAACGAACGAGTACTCGACCAAGGCGCAGATGAAACAGTTCCGCTCCTTGAAAGACTCAATTTTATTTCGATTTTTTGGAGCAACCTACAAGAATTTTTTATGGTTCGCGTAGGAAGCCTTACCGACCTATCTTTAATCAAAAAACATATCATTGACTCCAAATCCAGCATGACTCCCGCCGAGCAATTATTTGCAATTCACGAACGCTGTCGCGAGCTCTACCCCATTCAAGAACGCACTTTTAACGAAGTATGCCGACAGCTTGCAAGTAAAGATATCCATCATCTTCAACCTGACGATCTTAACGAAAAGCAGCGGGCTTTTCTTATGCGTCATATTGAAAATAATGTTATGCCTTTCTTGTCGCCACAAATAATAAATACTCGCCATCCGTTCCCTCATCTTGAAAACGGCGCGCTGTATGTCGTAGTGCGTTTAGATGAAAAAGCATCCAGCCGTAAGAAAGTGCTCAAAACGAAAGAGATTCTTTCGGAAGAAGCAAGTAACGTAGGTACCCACGACGCTATGCTTGGACTCATTCCCATGCCCCGTCAGTGTGAACGGGTTATCAGTCTTCCCGGAGAAGGCTTCTCGTTTATCTTGCTTGAACATGCCATACAGATGGTTGCTTCGGAAGTGTTTTCCATGTATGCCATCAAGCACACCAATATCATTTGCGTCACACGCAACGCCGACCTCGATGCAACGGAGAGCACCGACGCGAGCGACGAAGATTATCGTGAGTACATGAAGCGCATTCTCAAAAAACGCGCTCGCCTCGCTCCTGTGCGCCTCGAGAGCGAAAAGCCCTTGTCTTCAGTCCTTGAAAAACTACTTCTCAAAAAACTTGCCCTCAAGCCTCACCAAACCTACGTCACATCAGTTCCTCTTAACATGAGCTACACGTGGGGACTTGCAGGACGCATACCTAAAGACAATCGCTCCAAGCTGACCAATTCCGCCTTCACTCCCCAATGGCCAAGTTGCCTTGATCGCAATCGCTCCATCCTCGAACAAGTTACGGAAAAAGAAGTCCTCTTGTCCTACCCCTACGAATGCATGGATGCCTTTGTGCAGCTGCTTCGCGAGGCAGCAGTGGACCCTTCAGTAGTGTCAATAAAAATTACTTTGTACCGACTCGCAAGCCAGTCACATTTAGCTGAAGCGCTTATTGCTGCCGCAGAAAACGGCAAGGAAGTAACCGCGTTGTTTGAACTCCGTGCTCGTTTTGACGAAAGCAACAACATTGAATGGTCGCAACGTTTTGAAGAAGCAGGATGCAATGTTATTTACGGCTTTCACAACTTCAAAGTCCATTCAAAAATTTGCTGCATAACGCGTCAAGCGGACAATAAGGTTCAACATATCACTCAATTGGGAACGGGAAATTATAACGAAAAAACCGCGAAGCTTTATACCGACTTATCCTTTATTACTACCGACGTAAAAATCGGACAAGATGCCACTGAATTCTTCCGCAATATGGCACTTGAAAACACTTCTGACAACTATTCAACGCTTTGGGTTGCACCTTTGCAGATCAAGCCAAAAATTCTTGCAAATATTGACGAGCAGATTGCTCTTGCGCAAGCTGGAAAACCATGTGGTGTTTTCTTCAAAACAAATTCTATTACCGACAAAGATGTCATTGAAAAAATTGTCGAAGCTTCACAGGCAGGCGTTTCTATTACCTTGTTTGTCCGTGGAATATCTTGCATCATACCTGGCCTCGAGAACTATACCGACAATGTACGCGTTGTCTCTGTGGTAGGGCGACTTCTTGAGCATAGTCGTATCTACGGATTCGGTCCGCGTGACAACTCGCAGATCTACCTCTCGAGTGCTGACCTCATGACACGCAATATGGATAAGCGCATTGAAATTGCATGGCCGCTCCTTGATCAGGCAATTAGAAACCAAGTTCTTGAGTATCTAGATGTCTGTCTTGCGGACACAGCCAAACTGCGTGAACTCTTACCGAGCAAAGACTATACACCGCTTGGATTTTTCGCAGAAAAAAATGAGCATGGTGACGCGGTTTTATTTGAATCTCAAAAGTTCCTTATCAAGGAAGCTTATAACAAATATGAACTCTCTAAGCTAGAACACGCTGAACAAGCTCGAAGAGATCTTGAAGAGGTCGTTTTTGAAGCAGACTGCATTGAGCCGCCCCTTGAAGCAAAACAAATAGCCAATGCTGAGCCCGAAATCTTACCCGCGGCTCAAAGCGAAACAGGATCCATGCCTACTAAACCAAACATTCCTTCTTCAAACAAATTTGAAGAAGGAATGCCGATGCAGCAGATAACCATATCGCCAGGCAAAAAACCGCGACTACTCGCAAGAATTCTCAGTATATTCTTGCGAAAGAAAAAGTAGCTCTTATACCCCATTTGATTACAAGTGGGGTATTTTTTACTTGTCTGCATAATGAGCGCCGCACTGAACAATCATGACCGTATTGCCTTCAATGCGATACACCAAACGATTACAGTCATCAATACGCCTACTCCAGTAACGCGACAAGCCGCCCGTATGTCGCTCAGGCTTACCAATGCCATCATACCCATTTCTATCAATATCTTTCAAGAGTTGCAAAATACGTTTGAGTGTTTTTCTATCTTGCTTTGTCCAGTACTGAAAATCTTTCCAAGCATCATCTGACCATGACTTAATCATAAAAGTCAACTTCGTGGAGAGTGCCTTTCGTCACAACTACAAACATTCCCTGAATACAATCGATACACGTGTCTAATTTTACCCATCCTCTTACAATGCAAAAAATCATAACCACATAAAACTAGCCCCGCTTGCAATAAGCGGGGCTTTTGGTTCAATAGTACATTGAATTTATGGGTCAATCTAAAAGACTACCCCTAGATTTTTGCTCAAAGAATAACGTTTAGGCTTCTCTTTCAATTACAGCCACGAGCGCTTCTGCATGGCGTTGCGCTTCCATCGCATCAAAAGCCTCGACCATAACGCGAACTACCGGCTCAGTACCACTCGGACGCAAAAGCACGCGACCATTCTCTCCCAGCTCCTTTTCAGCAACTGCGACAGCTGCTTGAACTGCTTCATTAACTCCTAAGGCTTCCTTATCCTCTACATGTACGTTAATCAGTGTTTGAGGGAAACGAGTCATGACTGATACAGCCTCTTCTGCTGTTTTCTTTGCGCGTCTACATGCTGCAATAAACTGCAAGGCGCTCACCAATCCGTCTCCGGTTGAATTATGGTCAAGGAAAATCATGTGGCCACTTTGCTCGCCGCCAAGCACAAAGCCCCACTCCCGCATAACCTCAAGGACGTAACGGTCCCCTACTTTTGTTTGAACCAGTTCAATGCCCGCGTCACGCATTGCGTGATTAAGACCCAAATTGCACATTACCGTTGACACGACTGTATTACCGGTTAGCCTTCCCCTCTCTTTGAGGTCTATTGCACAAACCGCCTCCATCATATCGCCGTCAATTTCATTGCCTTTTGCATCAACCATCATGACACGGTCAGCATCACCATCGTGCGCTATCCCTACGTCAGCGCCAACCTCCGCAACAAGCTGTCGCAAAGGCTCTAAACAAGTTGAACCACATCCAACATTAATATCAGTACCATCAAACTCTTCATTTATGGCTATAACTTCTGCTCCAAGCCGACGAAGTGCTTCTGCACTTGATTCGCAGGATGCGCCATGACCAGCGTCAAGAGCAATCTTCATTCCCTTAAAGTCGACGCCATCACTCATAACCGTTGATACGGCGTGGGCGACATACAACTCAACAGCTTCGGTCACGGGAAGGACTACACCCACCTCATCACCCTTAGACAGCTCATCATCTGACGCTCCGCCACTTGTGACGAACGCTTCAATAGCGTCCTCTACAGCATCAGTTAGCTTAAAGCCCTGGGCATCAAAGAGCTTGATTCCGTTATACTCCGGTGGGTTATGAGAGGCAGAAATGACCACGCCGCCATCACAATGCAATTCTCGCACTAAATAAGCAATAGCAGGGGTAGGAACAACGCCTGCAGTGAGCGCAGTGCCTCCTACAGACATGATACCCGCAACAAAAGAAGCTTCGAGCATGTCTCCTGAAAGACGCGT
>CAYJGC010000044.1:0-7175 GCA_964369725.1 uncultured Eggerthella sp. | reverse complement strand
CAGACATGATACCCGCAACAAAAGAAGCTTCGAGCATGTCTCCTGAAAGACGCGTGTCTTTACCTACTAAAATTGTCTTTCCCTGAAAAACTACTATAGCTTGTCCCAGCTTAAACGCTAGATCGCACGTCAAATCTTTATTTGCTTCTCCCCGCACTCCATCGGTGCCAAAAAGTCGAGCCATAACTATTTTCCTCGCTTAACATACTCATCAAAAAGGCGAATACCACCTTGTGGTCGTTCGTGTTCAGTCATTCGATTATTAAGCTCTGCTGCAAACTCATCTAAGGTAATTCCGTAGCGCTCAAGCACAACAAGCAAGTGATATACGACATCTGCCGCCTCGTAACGCAAATGGTCGATGGCTTCGTCATATTCTGCTGGAAGCCCTATATCAAGACGATCATCTGGAGCAGACTTTCCCTGCGCAAGATCATAGCCTAAAGAAGCCGCCATCGATGAGCATGCCCACGACTCAACATCTTTTGCAGCAAGCGCTACTTCACCCGACTCTTCCATGAGCGACTTTAGAACCTTGTCAACATTGCCACTTAATAAACGATAGGTATAACTGCCTTCATCAGCACTCCGGCGCGCTGCAATTGTTGCACTCAGAGCTTCTAAGGTAGCTCCTACTTGCGAAAGAGGAGGCTCGCAACCTTGTGGAACATACGTCTTCTTTGCCATAAGCACTCCTTATATGAAATATTCTCGCTAGGGTTTCTTGACGAAACCCACAATAATATGAATAAGCCCTTTATCCAAGGGCTTATTAAGACAAGGGCTCTCGCTTTATACGAGAGCCCTTACGATTTATTCTTGACCCTCTTCAGCAGCGTCGTTGGAGGCTTTTTCCTCTTCTGCTGTCGTTAATCCGAAGCCATACGAACCTACTGAACCCAACAAAGCATCAAGCTCTTCAAGGTTGCGTTGATACGAGCGAGGAGGGAGCGCTTCTCCAAGCATATCTTCACCTTCGGTACTAAAGGTAGCGGGCTCGTCGCCACCAATTAAGACGGTGTCGTCGGGACTAAATACCATGTCAAGCAGCTGGCTCATGTCGTCACTCGTTGCAGTAAGGTCATCTTCAATCACATACGCAAGACCATGGGCTTCCAAGCCTTCTTTAAGCTCTTCAATCGCTTTAGCACCAATGCCCTCTATGCGCAGTAAATCTTCTTCAGTATGACCAACCAAGTCGGCAACCATCTCGATACCTGCTTCGGAGAACTTGTTTGCCCAGCGTTGAGAAACTCCCAAGTCATCATACACATACAGGCGAGCATCCTCGTCCGAAAGACGCGAGCCACGCTGCCCAATTGACAACGAATTGTAGTAGCTGCCGTAGCTTGCACCCATATTTAAGTAGCCTTCGCTATCGAGCGACCAGTCTTGCGGCTGAGGCAACAACTCTTCAATACTGCGCAGCGCCTCGGGAGCAAATTCAGGCAATTGATCTCCCTTGGCAGCAGAGACAGGACGTCCTTTGTAGGTAAGCCCTACTTCGCGATAACGCGCCAAGCCAGTACCAGCAGGGATTGGCTTGCCGATAATAACATTTTCCTTCAAGCCAGCCAACGTGTCTGTCTTGCCTTCAATTGCGGCATCAGTGAGTACTTTAGTGGTCTCTTGGAACGATGCAGCAGAAAGGAACGAATCGGTTGCAAGCGAAGCTTTGGTGATACCCAAGAGTAAGGGTTGTCCCACCGGTGGCTCTTTGCCTTCCGAAATAAGCTCATTTGCAACTTTTTCAAACTCAAAGCGGTTAACCTGACGACCTGGCAACATAGTTGAATCACCAGCATCCAATACGGCAACCTTACGCAGCATTTGGCGAGAAATAACTTCGATATGCTTGTCGTTGATATCTACACCCTGCGATACGTAAACACCCTGAACTTGGTTCACAATATAACGAAGCGTCGTATTAGGATCAGTCAAACGTAGTAAATCATGAGGATTTACCGAACCCTTAGTAAGCTGTTGACCAATTTCAACTTCACAGCCGTCAACCACGCCGGGAAGCATCTGCGCACGAGCCGAAATAGCATACTCGCGGAAATTTCCTTCTTGGTCATGAATAGTAAGCGTCTTAGAGTGCTTGTCACCCATGATTTGCAAGGTACCAGAAATTTCAGCCAAAATTGCAAGACCCTTAGGCTTACGAGCCTCAAAAAGCTCTTGAACACGAGGGAGACCATGCGTGATGTCCTCACCTGCGACACCACCAGTATGGAATGTACGCATGGTAAGCTGAGTGCCCGGCTCGCCAATGGACTGAGCAGCAATAATGCCCACTGCAGTACCAATATTTACCGGACGACCTGTTGCAAGATCCCAGCCATAGCACTTCTGACAAATACCCTGCTCCGCATGGCAAGTCATGACAGCACGGATAACAACTTCCTCAACGCCTGCTGCCTCAAGATCACGCATTTGATCCATGTTCACTATGTATTCATCGCGCGCTAACACAACGGAACCATTAGTGCCCACAGCATCTTCAATCAAACAACGGCCAACAAGGTTCTCATCTAGTTCGCCCTTAGCAGTATGGACAGCGTATGGAACTCCGTCTACCGTACCGCAGTCAATTTCACGAACAATAACGTCTTGCGCAACGTCAACCAGACGGCGGGTCAAATAACCTGAGTCAGCTGTACGGAGAGCCGTGTCAGCAAGACCCTTACGCGCACCGTGAGTTGAAATAAAGTATTCCAAAACCGACAAGCCTTCACGGAAGTTCGCTTTAATGGGGCGGTCGATAATCTCACCTTTCGGGTCAGACATAAGACCACGCATACCAGCCAACTGACGAATCTGCTTGATGTTACCACGAGCACCCGAGAATGCCATCATGTAAATAGGGTTAAACTTATCGAAGTTTTCCGCCATTGCGTCGCCAACTTCATCATTAGCTTCGTTCCAGATATCAACTACCTGCTTATGACGCTCTTCGCGACTCATGAGACCCATCTCATAATCTTCGTCGATAGCAGAAACTTTAGCATCTGCCTTCGCAAGGATTTCTCCCTTTTGAGGTGGCACCGTAGCATCGTAAACCGAAACAGTAACACCCGCACGTGTTGCGTAATGGAAGCCAGCATCTTTCATGCCGTCAAGGATGGCGGGTACACTAGAGAGCTCGTAGCGATTGCAAATCATCTCAACAAGACGACTGATTTCTTTTTTGTTCATCTCATAGTTAAGATAAGGGTAATCTACTGGCAATACATTATTAAAGGTGATGCGTCCAATTGTTGTTTCAATACGCGTTCCAGCCTTGTATTCCTTGTACTCACCAAAGGAGGAAGCCACTTGCATATCCTCTGACAAACGCACCCAAATGCGAGCCTGCAGATCAAGATCTGCACGAGCATCGTAGGCGTTCATTGCGTCGTTGAAGTCGATAAACGAACGACCTTCGCCCTCAAATCCTTCACGAGCAGCCGTAAGGTAATACAAACCAATAATCATGTCCTGAGTAGGCACCGTCAAAGGACGACCATGTGCAGGAGATTTAATATTGTTAGCTGAAAGCATCAAAATACGAGCTTCTGCTTGAGCTTCTGCACCCAAAGGCACATGAACAGCCATCTGGTCACCGTCGAAGTCGGCGTTAAAGGCCGTACAAACAAGCGGATGAAGTTTAATAGCTTTACCCTCAACCAATACCGGCTCAAACGCCTGAATGCCCAGACGGTGGAGCGTAGGTGCACGGTTCAACAATACGGGATGCTCGGTAATAACCTCTTCCAAAACGTCCCATACGTAGCTTGCGCCGCGATCGACTGCACGCTTTGCAGCTTTAATATTGGCAGCATACTCAAGCTCGACCAAACGTTTCATTACGAACGGCTTGAACAACTCGAGAGCCATCTGCGAAGGCAGACCGCACTGGTGAAGCTTTAGCTGAGGTCCAACAACAATTACCGAACGACCAGAGTAGTCAACACGCTTACCTAAGAGGTTTTGGCGGAAACGACCTTGCTTGCCTTTCAGCATGTCTGAAAGCGACTTCAAAGGACGGTTACCTGGGCCCGTAACAGGGCGTCCACGTCGACCGTTATCAAAAAGACTGTCTACCGCCTCTTGCAGCATGCGCTTTTCGTTATTAACGATAATCTCAGGTGCACCAAGATCCAATAGACGCTTAAGACGATTGTTGCGGTTTATAACGCGACGATATAGGTCGTTGAGGTCTGATGTCGCAAAACGGCCACCGTCAAGCTGCACCATGGGGCGCAAATCAGGTGGAATAACAGGGATAACGTCGAGAATCATGTCCGAAGGCTTGTTCTCAGACTTCAAAAACGCATCTACAACCTTAAGACGCTTAATAGCTTTTGCACGCTTTTGACCCTTGCCGTTAGCAATAACATCACGAAGCTCTTCTGAAACCTCTTCAAGATTCATAGCATCAAGCAAATCGCGAACGCTTTCGGCGCCCATGCCACCCGTAAAGTAATCACGATAGTTCAAGCGCATTTCGCGATACAAAGTCTCGTCAGGAACCAATTGCTTAGGTTCAATCTTCATAAACGCATCGAAGGCATCTTGGCGAAGCGCTTTACGCTCATTAATCTCTTCGAATATGTCTGCAATCTCTTCCTCAACCTCTTCAGGAGTCATGCGCTCGTCATCGTAATCATCCATGTACTCGTCTTCTTCGGGTACATAATCCACCGAGAGTTTGCGAACTGCTTCAATCAAACGCTCGCGCTCGGCATCAAGCTCTTCAAGATTAGCAGCGAGCTCTTCGCGCAATTCCTCCGCATCCTCTTCACGAGCTTCTTTGTCTACCGACGTGATGATAGAAGAAGCGAAATAGAGTACTTTTTCCAATTCCTTAGGTGGAATATCAAGCAAGTAGCCCAGACGAGAGGGAGATCCCTTGAAATACCAAATATGGCTGACCGAAGCAGCAAGCTCAATGTGACCCATACGCTCACGACGAACTTTACTACGCGTTACCTCAACGCCGCAGCGCTCACAAACGATACCCTTAAAGCGGACGCGTTTGTACTTGCCGCAGGCGCATTCCCAGTCTTTGGTGGGACCGAAAATCTTCTCGCAAAACAAGCCGTCTTTTTCGGGCTTAAGGGTACGATAATTAATGGTTTCAGGCTTCTTAACCTCACCACGAGACCAACTACGCACATCTTCTGCACTTGCTAAAGAGATGCGTAAAGCGTCGAAATTATTTACATCGAATTCCGTCGTCATCTATCGCTCCTCTCCCTCGCCAATAAGACTATTGATATCTTCATTGCTTTCGCCCATCAATTCTCCCAGCTCAGCAGCTATGCTATCCAGCGCATTAGCGCTATCTTCTTCATTCTTGCGAACATCGGCAACTAAGCCATCAAGTAACATGCCGCCGTCTTCCTGCTCTTCTTCCTCAGACATATTAATTGCCTGATTTCCACGACCTTCAAGCTCAACATTGAGACAAAGGGACTTCATTTCCTTCACCAAAACCTTAAAGCTCTCTGGAACTTCTGCTGCAGGAATGTTTTCACCCTTAACAATAGATTCATAAGACTTTACACGACCGGCCGTGTCGTCAGACTTAACCGTCAAGATTTCCTGAAGCACGTTTGAAGCGCCATATGCGTAAAGTGCCCACACTTCCATCTCTCCGAAACGCTGACCACCGAACTGAGCTTTACCACCCAGAGGTTGTTGCGTAATCAAGCTGTAAGGACCAGTTGAGCGCGCGTGGATCTTATCATCAACCATGTGGCCAAGCTTAAGTAAATAGCTCTGTCCGACCGTAATAGGCTCACGGAACTTCTCGCCCGTACGGCCATCAAAGAGCCACGCCTTACCGGTACGAGAAAGCTGTGGCACAAACTCCTCACGAGCCAAATCCCCAAACTGAAGACGGTTAACGTTAATCAGATTTTGATTTGCTTTTTCAATTGCGTCAGAGATTTCTTTTTCAGAAGCACCGTCAAATACCGGCGTTGCTACGTGCATTGGGCCTTCAACTACGGCATTTTCGTCATCACTGTCAGACCAGCCCCACTTAGCTGCCCATCCAAGATGGTTCTCTAGCAACTGACCAACGTTCATACGTGAAGGTACGCCCAAGGGGTTCAAAATAATGTCAATAGGTGTTCCGTCTGCCAAATAAGGCATGTCTTCAACAGGCAAAACGCGAGAAATAACACCCTTGTTACCGTGGCGTCCGGAAAGCTTGTCGCCTTGTTGCACCTTACGTTTTTGAGCAACATAAATACGCACGAGCTCATTAACGCCTGGAGAAAGCTCATCTCCTGCTTCACGACTAAAGCGATATATACCTATAACACGACCACCAGAACCATGAGGAACCTTAAGCGACGTATCGCGTACCTCACGAGCCTTTTCGCCAAAGATTGCACGAAGTAGGCGTTCTTCTGCGGTAAGCTCTGTCTCGCCCTTTGGAGTAACCTTACCTACCAACACGTCACCTGGGAATACTTCTGCACCGACACGGATGATACCGTCGGCATCCAAATCTGAAATCATATCATCAGAAATATTAGGTATTTCGCGCGTAATTTCCTCTGGGCCAAGTTTAGTATCACGGGCGTCGAGCTCGTACTCAGAAATATGAATCGAGGTCAAAAGGTCTTCGGCAACCACGCGTTCCGAAACGATGATAGCGTCCTCGTAGTTGTAGCCTTCCCAAGGCATGTAAGCAACCATCAAGTTTTGACCCAAGGCCAATTCGCCTAAATCACAACTAGGTCCGTCCGCCAAAACGTCGCCTGCTTCAACTTCGTCACCCTTGCGTACAATAGGACGATGATTGATGCAACCACTTTGATTTGAACGCTGGAACTTAGGAACGAGATATTCATCATATTCGCCATCGTTATTAAGCACGATGATGGTCTGTCCGTCAACGTAGTCAACAACGCCTGAATTTTGTGCGACAAGTATTTCGCCCGAGTCGACCGCAATACGGTGCTCAATACCAGTGCCTACCAAAGGAGCATTGGGACGAAGCAAAGGCACAGCTTGGCGCTGCATGTTAGAGCCCATGAGTGCGCGGTTTGCGTCATCATGCTCAAGGAATGGAATGAGCGATGTAGCGACAGATGTCATCTGTCGAGGCGATACGTCCATATAGTCAACCTGCAAAGGTGGCACTTCTTCTGGCTCGCCAAACACACCCGCAGCAT
>CAYJGC010000043.1:0-14447 GCA_964369725.1 uncultured Eggerthella sp. | reverse complement strand
GACAATCAAGGTAACAAAGAATAAACGTGTTATATATCAAATAAGTTGTTTGCTGTGCATAGTTTGTTTCGGTAGTTTTATAATACGAGGAGCTATTTTACGAGAGGAGCTATTGATGAGATCAGAATTTCAAACTATTCCGAAGCTCGGTTTTGGTTGCATGCGATTACCTTTGCTTGACAAGAAAGACCAAGCTAGTATTGATATGGACCATTTTAAGCAGATGGTTGATGCCTTTATAGAGGGTGGTTGCACGTATTTTGATACGGCTCGTATGTATCATGAGGGCACTTCGGAAGTTGCGCTGAAGGAGGCGCTGGTAGAGCGCTATCCTCGAGAGTCATATCAGATAGCAACGAAGTGCTTTGCTGCAACGTGTAAGGATGCGCAAGAGGCGCAGAGCCATCTTGCCACTTCTCTCGAGCTCATGGGGCTTGATTACATAGATTTTTATTTGTTGCATAACGTAGGCAGTAAGCGTACGGCGAAATTTGATGAGTACGACATGTGGAATTTTGCTCTAAAGAAAAAGGCCGAAGGTCTTATTAAGTATGTAGGGTTTTCTCTTCATGACGACGCAGAGGTTTTGGATGAGCTGCTGACTGCCCATCCAGAGATGGATTTCGTGCAATTGCAAGTGAATTATCTTGATTGGGAAAGTCCCACGATTGAGTCGCGCCGCTGTATGGAAGTTGCTCAAAAGCATCAGGTACCCGTGATTATTATGGAGCCGGCGCGTGGTGGGCGTTTGGCTAATCTAGCAGAATCTGCGAAGGCGCCTCTTGTAGAGTGCCGCCCTGATGCAAGCATAATTTCATGGGCAAATCGCTTTTGCTACAATCTGCCTAATGTGATAACCGTGCTTTCGGGTATGTCCACTATTGATCAGATGCGCCAAAATGTTGCTGAATATCAAGCAAATCAGCCTTTTTCGCCCGAAGAGGAAACTGCTTTGATGCAGGCGCGCGAGACGTTAAGTAAAATGGTTTCTATTCCGTGCACCAACTGTCGCTATTGCATAAAAGATTGTCCTGAAGAAGTTGCTATTCCAGAAGCTCTTGACTTGCTTAATCTTGAGCTTATAACGGGCGATCGAGAATTTGCGAAGGTGCATTACAGCTGGCGTGCGGTATATGGGTATGCGTCTAAGTGTATTGAATGTGGCGTATGTGAGGATTTGTGTCCGCAAGACATTGATATTATTGAGCAGTTAAAAGTGGCAGTTGAGCATTTCGAATAAAGATAAGGAAAAATATGGATTACATTACTCTTCAAGATGAAATCAAAAACGCTATGCGCGCTAAAGATAAGCCACGCTTGTCCATATTGCGCCAAGTCCATGGCGAGATCAAAAACATCGAGGTAAACGAGCGTCGTGAAATTACCGAGGCAGACGTGGACTCCATGTTTAAGCGCATTATCAAGCAAACGAAAGAAACGCTGGAGGGTTCCATTAAGGCGGGAACCGATCAGGAGCGTACCGACACACTTTCCGCGCAAGTTTCCATTCTGGAAGAGTATTTGCCAAAGCAGGCGTCGGGCGATGAGTTGGCGAAGCTTATTGATGTGGTGCTGGCGGAAACAGGAGTTGCTACTAAGCGCGAAATGGGTCGCGTGATGGGCGCGCTTACAGCGAAAACCGGAGGTAATTTCGACAAAGCTGCAGCAGCTCAGATGCTCGGTCAAAAATTGAGTTAAAGCTTACGTGAAGAATGGCTGCGAAGAAAGGCTGAATCTTTTGCAAGATAATGCTAGCTAGGCTGGTAAACATAGGCGCAGCTTAAGCGCAATTAAGGTCTGTCTTCCGAACAATTTGCCTTTTCAGTTTGAATCGTTTGGTGTAGTATATCGATTGCTGATAAGGCATTTGTTTGCAGATTTGTTTATTTGCCAATTGCAAGCAAGCACGGGATGTGGCTCAGTTTGGTAGAGCGCTGCGTTCGGGACGCAGAGGCCGCAGGTTCGAATCCTGTCATCCCGACCAGAAAATTGAAGGGGATGTGCTTTTGTATAAAGGAGCACCCTCTTTTTTTGTTGTTGTGATACTGTACGCATACTAAGAAAAGCGGAGCGGTGTATTGAGTGCTTCGAAAAGAGCAATTCGGAGGAACGTATGAAAATTCTTGGTATGGGTGTACCAGAGCTATTGATTATCCTTGCAGTTATTCTGCTGATCTTTGGACCAAAGAACCTTCCTAAACTGGGTGCATCTTTGGGAAGAACGGTCAAGAATCTTCGCGAAGGCATGGGAAGTTCTGAAATGACCGAAGAGGTCGAAGAAGAAGAGCTTGTTGAAGAGCCTGAAGAAAAACCTGTAAGAAAGGCAACGACAACCAAAAAAGCTGCTACTGCAAAAGCGGAAAAGGCTGACGAAGCATAGCCTTTTTGTTAAAAAGTAATCGTTGTTTGGCGCGGTATGTACAACGCTCCTCGCTTTGTGCATACCGCTTTTTGTTTCAAAATGATATCATCGTGTAGTTTTTTACTATGATGAAGTAGAATACACTGTACAAAAACACGCTAGAGAAAATCGAGCGTGATTATTTCTATGTAAGGACAGGTGAGTGGATATGGCGGATGGCAACTTTATCCTCACGAAAGAAGGCAAGGAAAAGCTCGAAGAAGAGCTATACTTTCTTGAGAATGAGAAACGTGCCGAAGTGGGAGAGCGCATCAAAACAGCGCGAGAGTTTGGGGATATTTCAGAGAATTCTGAATATGATGATGCAAAAAATGAGCAAGGAATGATGGAAGCACGTATTGCAGAGATTAGCCACATTCTTTCTGAGGCTACGGTGGTGAATGTGCCTAAGCGTTCATCTCGTGTCAATATCGGGTCTACCGTTGTTGTTGATATGGGTGGTCGTGAGCGTTCATTTACTATTGTTGGTGCTGCTGAAAGTGATTCTACGGTGGGTAAAATCAGTAACGAATCACCTGTTGGTGCTGCGCTTTTGGGTCGCAAAAAGGGAGATTCGGTAGACACGACTGGACCTACAGGTCGCGCAATCACCATGACAATTGTAAGAATTGAGCAGTAGGTTAGTTAGACTATCATACAAAGCTGATACAAGAATACGACGCAGCGCTTTGGTGAGACACAGTCTTGAGGCTGCGACAACATTCTTATTAGTTAGATAATAATTTCGCGAAGGGAGCTGTCTTCCTTCGCGAAAAGTGTTTTACGCCATGAGTATTTTGCAAAAACAAGGAGCATCCTATGAGTGATACTATTGAACAAGTTATAGAAGACGATCCTATTGAAGTACGCCTTGCAAAGCGAACTGCACTTATTGAAGCAGGAAAAAACCCTTATGGTCAGGCGTTTTCGTACTCTCATCATTTGATTGACTTGATTCAAAAGTACACCGATCTTGAAGATGGAGCCACTACTGAAGATGAGGTTCAGGTGGCTGGTCGTGTTATGGCAAAGCGCGATCAAGGCAAGGTTGCTTTTTTGGAATTGAGAGACTCTACGGGTGACATGCAGTTATTCTGTCGTATAAATACGCTGGGAGAAGAAGTGTATGCGCAGATTAAAGACCTTGATGTGGGCGATTGGATTGGTATTTGCGGGGTCATGATGCGAACACGTCGTGGACAGCTTTCTATTGCGGTGCAGTCTTTCGAGCTTTTGAGTAAATCATTGCGACCTCTTCCAGAGAAGTTCCATGGCCTTGCTGATAAAGAAACACGCTACCGTCAACGATATGTTGATCTTATTATGAACCCTGATGTTAAAGAAACATTCGAAAAGCGCTTTAAGGTGGTAGCAGCTATTCGTCGTTACATGGAAGACCAGGGATTTTACGAAGTTGAAACGCCATTTTTGCACTCAATTTTAGGTGGAGCTAATGCAAAGCCGTTCGTTACTCACTTCAATGCGCTCGATCGCGATTACTATTTACGTATTGCAACGGAACTTCCTTTGAAGCGTTTGTTGGTAGGTGGCTTTGAGAAGGTGTTCGAAATTGGTCGTCAATTCCGCAACGAGGGCATGGATGCATTTCATAATCCTGAGTTCACTACGATGGAGGCTTATCAGGCATTTTCCGACCTTGAAGGTATGATGGAGCTTACGCAAGGATACATTCAGGCTGCAGCACAGGCAGCTTGTGGGACGATGCAGGTTACTTATCAGGGCAATGAAATTGACCTTTCGGGCAATTGGCCGCGCAAAACCATGATTGAGTTGGCAAGTGAGGGTGCGGGTGAAGAGGTTACTTTTGACCGTACGCGCGAGGAATTAGTGGCTATCTTGGAAAAAAATGGCGGTCATGCGGATAAGGCATGGGGTAAGGGTAAGCTTATTGCAGAAATCTTTGAAGCAACTGCAGAGGCAAACCTCATCCAGCCTACTTTTGTTATCGACCATCCACTTGAGGTGTCGCCGCTCGCAAAGAAAAAGAGCGATGATGTAAATCTTACCGAACGCTTCGAGCTGTTTATTTGCGGGCACGAATATGCCAATGCATTCGGGGAGCTTAATGATCCGGTTGACCAGGCAGAGCGCTTCCGTGCGCAGGTAGAGGCAAAAGATATGGGAGACGATGAGGCTATGGGCTTTGACGACGACTATATTCGTGCCCTTGAATATGGCATGCCTCCCGCAGGTGGTGTTGGCTTGGGTATTGATCGCTTGGTTATGCTGCTTTCGGATGCGCCATCGATTCGTGACGTCTTGCTGTTTCCTCATATGAGAGAAGAAGTTCGCTAGATTTTTTTGGCTGCAAGAACAAACTTATAATTGAATAAATTAACAAGAAACGAAACCCTGTCGAAGCCGACAGGGTTTCGTTTCTTCGAGGTGGGGTGGTACCTAGCTCCAGTGGCGCTCCACCACAACCTTCACGAGAGGCAGGGGTAAAAGGGCATCTGGACCAGGCCGGCCAGCAACCTTGCAGGGTCTTCATCATCGTAATTTAATCAAATGAAAGAAAAACCTAGCAAAACACTAGGTCATACTGCAATGGGCAACAACCGGGTGCAGGAATGCGGATTTGTTAGGTTGTCGCCGTATTCCTATGTTAACGACTTCATGCAGCTAGTATAGGTTTGAAAGCTTTGAAAATATTAGTTTCCTTGATTTGAGATGCCTAAACCTCATTCAATCTGGCTAAGCTTTCCTTCTCGCTTAAGCTTGCTGTAGGTAGCAGTGCGCAGGAGGCTGTAGGCGGTAGCTGCTACGGGAATGAAAATAAGGATTCCAGCAACACCTCCTAAGCTTCCGCCAACGGTAACAGCAAACAAGATCCAAATTGACGGGAGCCCCAAGCTAGTTCCCATGACACGAGGGTAGATAAGATTGCCTTCGATTTGCTGGACAACCAAAAAGGCAATAAGAAATATTAGAGCCTGGATGGGGCTTTCAATCAAAATGAGAAATGCGCCAATGATGCAGCCAATAAAAGCGCCTACTACCGGGATAAGCGCGGTAACCGCAATTAAGACACTTATCAAAACAGCATAAGGCATGCCTAGAATATTCAGTACAATTAAGAAAATAGTACCAACTATTATTGCTTCAAGACATTGGCCGCAAATGAAACGATAAAAGGTGTTGTAGGTAAGTCCTGAAACTTCAAAAATTTTGTTTTTTATCTTTTCAGGCAGGTATGCCACTGCAAGTATTTTGAATTGACGCTCAAGGGTCTCTTTGTTAAATAATATATAGATACTAAAAACAAAAGCGAGTATCCATTGAATGACCGCACCAATAGCAGAACTTGTTACGGAAGCAATTTGTGAAACAAGGCTGTTGAGCCAGTCAGTTGCTACGTCGACTGCTTGTTGGAGTATTGAGGACCAATCGATAGTGAGATTCTGCACAATCTCAACGATATAGGGATTGTTGGTGTAAGTCATAATGAGTGCGGACATGTCGTCAAAAAACACAGGTATTTGAAGCGCAATGCTGGCAACAGACGCAATAAGTTGGGGAATGACAGCAACAATTACCAAGGTAATAACGAGGGCAGACAGTAAAAAAGTAATCAGAATGCTAGTAGCTCGTAAGTATTTCTGCAAGCCAGCCTGCTTAAACACATACTTTTTTAGAAGTCTTTCAATGCCAAGCATAGGCACGTTTATGACAAAAGCAATACAGCCGCCTAAAAATAAAGGAGAGGCTACCGTGAGCACGGTGTTAATAGTCTTTGATATAGGGTCAAGATTAATAACCACACCAACAAGTACCATGGTGAATACAATAATCCCGCAAATCTTTTTAACAGTATCTAGAGTCATAGATGGCCTCGCCGTTGGTTGATTAGTGAAACAGATCCCTCATTACAGACTTTATAATACTATGAAATCAGTAATCGCGGGAGTGTGTTTGTTGTTGGTTTTATAACCGCCCGATTAACAAAAGAGGAATTACGTTAAAAAGGGATAATAGCAGAGCAAAAATATCAAAAGAGGACAACAAATCTTCCTTGCAGGAATCCACCTAGTTTAACTCTATACCATGGGGGGACTTTGTCAGATTGAAAAGTCTCCTGATGAAGGAACCACCCTCGCAGTAATCCATATAGCTTAATTTTATATTACTAAATATCTTAAATCTTATTTAATTGCTTGCGGAATATGACTACATTCTTTATTGTGAGAGTGTTTGCGTTTTGCAGGGAAGAGGAGATTGTTGCATGCACTTAATTGGCTTTGATATCTCAAAAAAGACAATGATGAACCTTGTCGCAGGATTGTTGTTGAGCTGTTTTCTGACAGTGCTTGCTAGCACTGTAGCTTATGCCGTGGATGACGAAGTTGACTATCAACAGCTTTACACAACTCAAAGTATAGCAGGTGGAGTGAAAATCACCGGCTTTAACATGGCATACTTCAATTCTCTACCAAAAGATGATGCTGGTTACACTCTGGTTAATTTGGTAATTCCCGCACAAATAGGCGGTGCAGATGTTCTTGAGGTTGCTCCTTGGGGTGTCGCCTCAAATACATTCAACAACAACAAAGTGAAGGGCACCTTAACTTTTGAGACCGAGTCAAAGGTTCAAAGCATACAAGAGAATGCGTTTAGTAATGTGTATGGGAACATACAACTAACGGGTGATTTAATTTTGCCTGACAGTATCTCTTCTGTGGGAAGTAGCGCTTTTTACGCAACGGGATTTAAGAAAATAAAGTTGCCCCAAAACCCCGCATACACAACCATTAGCTTCCAGTGTTTTATGTCGGTTTCTGCTGATGTTTTAGAAAATGGAATACCGACGAGTGTTACCACTATTGAAGGCAATGCCTTTAGGAAGAGCGCTTTGTCGGGCGAGTTAATTGTGCCGGACTCCGTAAGCGTTGTGTCCAGCTCAGCATTTTTTGACTGCGACAGCCTTACCAAAATTTTTATGACGCCCAATGTTAAAACTATTGAAAAGCATACATTTGCAGATTGCGACAACTTGAAAGAAGTGGTGTTTCCGCAATCAAGTCTTTTGGAAACAATTGCAACAGAGGCGTTTCGCAATTCAAGTATAGAAAAAATGGAAATACCTGATTCGGTTACTACTATTCATTATAAAGCCTTCAATGGCTGTAGCTCGTTAAAATGGTTTTACGTAGGAGCTAAAAACTTTATTTGTGACGGCAATAATACCAATCGTTTGTTCTTTGGGAGTGTTTCGGATTATCCTAACTTGCATGTAATTTGCAACAGTAAGGAACAGGCTGACTATATAAAAGACCGCGTGTATAACACGCAAGACAGATGCGTAACGTATGAGTTGACCGTAAATTTTGAAGGTGACGCCGACCATTCTGATAGTCGTGCAGTTTTGTACAATTTCCCTCTTAATTATATGAAGGCAAGTAATTACGCAACTAGTAAAGCTTGGGAAGTAGACGAAGCGTATGAGTTGCCTGTTGAGCCGATGGGAAAAAACGCGTGGTCATTTTTGTCGGGTAGCAGTGAAGCGGCAACTGAGGATTCTAATGTAGAGGGTGAAATGCTGTATGCTATTGCAGCCATGCCAGTAGTGACGGCAACCTTTGCTATAAGTGAAGGAGATGCTGATTCGTCGGGTAATAATATTCAAAAGGTCTATGATGGCAAAGCGGCAGTGTATACCGTGACGGGAAAATTAAACGGCGTTGAGCCGAAGCCTCTTTCAGAGTTGCAGCCAGGGGATTATTTCTTAGGGTATAACTGGTATACTTATTCGCAAGTTGGTTCTAATGCACCCATTATGGAGGGAGTGAATGGGAATACTTCAGGTGCGCTTGTGTATGATAATGCGCTTTCGTTGACCAATGTGTCCGAAAGCTTGAGCGATGCGGTTCTTGAAGAGAGAAATCCTGGAGAAGGGTACTATTACGCCAGGTATAACGTCAGAGTCTTTTTGCTAAGAGTCAACGAAGGCGGGGGAGTGGAATTGGCAAGCTTGACTCCCCAGGCAACTTTTAGATTTGAGGCTATCATAGCTAAAGCAACCCCGGAGATAACATTTAGCAAAACGGCTGCAGCTGGCGTGAGTTTGTCTTCTCTTGCAAGTGTTAAGGACAATGTTGAGGGTTCTTTCGAGTTTAATATAGAGGGAACTTCTTGTACGGTTGTGCAAGAGGGAACAAATACGTATAACTATACTTTTATTCCTAAAGATTTAGCTAACTACAACGAAGTAACGGGAAGTATCGTAATAACCAGTGAGGCTGTGAGGGTCGTTTCTGTTGGGGGTTTTGCTGACATATCGGTCAACTACGGGCAGGCTCTTCCCGCTTTGCCAGATGTCGTTAAAGTAACCATGAGCGATGGTTCGGTAAAAGAAGTTGCCGTAAAATGGGACACAACTAGCTATAATGAAACTGCTACAGGAGCGCAAACATTTAAGGGTACGCTCGTCATGCAGGGTGCAGATGTTAATCCAGACAACCTGCAAGCGAGCATTACGGTTATTGTGGGCGAAAGAGAGGAGCAGCCTCCTGTTGTTCCGGGTAAAATAGAACCCGCAAAAACAGATTCTGTTATTCCTCAAACAAGCGATAGCAGTTTGCTTTGGTTATTCTTTGCCTTAGCTAGTGCTTCTTTGGGAGGAATGGGTTTATCGCTATGGAGTAAAAAGCGAAACGTTTAGTATGCTTACGCAGGCGGAGTCTCTTGTCTGCTAGGCAAAGTAATCCTTGGCGATGAGGATGAAATGGAAAAAATATGTCGAAACAGGTTGTGTTTTCGAGTAAGTTAATGTCGCTGATGATTCTTGCGGTCGCGGGTTTTGGACTTTTTCAAGGTGCGCGCTTGCTAGACCAAGGCACGGGTCCGTATTCTTCAGGGCCTTACGTTATAATAGGTGTCACTTTAGGAGGCATGTGCTGTCTCTTCCTCGCTATTTTGTCGTATAAGGCAAACTTTAATGAACTCCGCCCGTTATTTTTTGCAGGTGTATTATTACTGGTAGCAAGGATTAGCGTCTTCTTTGTTGCTGTGCCATCTGAGGCTCTTTTGCTGATGGCGCAGCTTGCAGCAGGCATTGGCTGGATGCTTCTTCTTATATGTTGGATGCAGATATTTGCTAGCTATCGACCCCTCTATTCAATTTCCATGATTGCGGCGGGTTATCTTATTGATCTTGCTGTGGTTCCGGTGATCAATATGCTTTTTCCTCATGGTCGATATGTTGCATTTGTCTGCGTGTTCATTCTTTCGATAATTGCGCTGGGAATATGCCTTAAAAATAATCGTTTTGTGGCAGACGTTATGATTGATGAGGCACCATCTGGATTTCCTATACCAAAACTCATGGTTCGTGCAGCACTCATCCTTTTTGCAATTTTTGTTATTGCGGTTCCTTATGGGTTTGTGTTGCAGATAGATATTATTGATGGCTTGAATTATGTCCAAACTAATTTGACTTCTGTTTTAGGCATAGGAGCCACTTCGATACTATTTGTATTCTTATTGATATTTCGTCCGCAAGGGAGAACTATAGATGCAGCCTATCCTGTTGCTGCTACGTGCTTTGTTGTCATATTGTTACTACGTGCTTTTTTCCCGGGGAATGAGCAGCTTTTTGGATCCGTCATGGCAGCGTTTCTTATGACGTTTTTTGGCGTTTTTTGGATAACGTTTGTGAGTGAAGCATTCGAGCGAAAGTTGCCTTCGTTTTTCTTGTTAGGCTTGGCTGTGGGAGTGGCTCAGCTCTCCATTGCGGGAGGTCGTTTTACGGCCTTTGCGGTGCAAGGAGTCGGTGTGGTAAATAATCCGACAGCCATGGTATTGTCTGCCATTTCTTTTATTGCTATTGCAGGCTTGCTTGTTGTAACGGCTGCTACTGTTCGTTATACGCGTCGCAAAAAAACAATGGTAAGTAATGGGGGTTACAGCACAGAAGGGGTATTAAAGGAACCTACGGAACATGGGGGAAGTGACTTGTCTAATCTCGTTTCTCTCGATATTCCGGAAGCTTCGCATGATTCAGTTTCGTCCGTTAGTCACGCTGCTCTTGAGCTATTGTGCGACTCCTTTCAACTTTCAAAGCGAGAGTTTCAAATTGTTACAGAATACTCTACAGGGCGTAGCGCACGCTTTATTGCGGACTCGCTTATGCTGTCCGAGCATACTATCAAGTCGCATTTACGGCGTGCCTACGTGAAGATGGATGTTCATTCGCGCCAGGAATTGCTAAGCCTTATTGATCAGATGGAAGCGCTTGTGCATGCTCAAAATAGGGACGCAGCTGATGATGCCAAGACCGCCTTATCACGTAAAAAAATCTAAAGCTTGTGGCTATGCAAAAAGGAACCGCGCCGTTTCAGCGCGATTCCTTTTTCGAGAGAGAAGGATTTTAGAAGGTAGGAGTTGTTGTAATTAGGCAGTCTCTGCAGCTGCGCTCTCGCCAGCGATGCGTCCAAATACAACAGAATCCATTTGCCAGTTGCCTGATACGGTGTCTTTGCCGAAGCGACCGCCCGTGCATGAGCCTGCAGCGTAAAGACCAGGAATAACGTTGCCGTCAATATCCTTAACCCTTGAATTCTCGTCAGCGTCTAATCCGCCATGTGAATAGATGAGGATGCAAGTTTCAATGGGGCCTGCATAAAATGGTGGCTGGTCAAGGGGAATAAGGAAGTGTGAATCCTTGTTGAAGTCCGCATCGTTTCCTGCGTAGCAATACTCGTTGTATTTGTTGATACTTGCAATAAGATTTGCTTGAGGAATTCCGAGCACTTGCTCTGCCTGAGCTGCCATATCTTCTAGGGTATCACCTTTAACGACAAAGCCGCCATCTATCCATTTTGCCAATACTTCTTCAGATGGGTTGGCTTGGCTAGGAACAAGGTGTCCATCAAGAATGGGATAAAAGACATTGTCGGGTAATGCCAAAACGTCTTCAGCAATGGCGCCACGAGCCTTGCCTTCGTCGGTGAAACGCTCACCTTGTGAAGTCACCAAAACTTGGTTTACGGTACGGGTAATTCCTGCAACAGCAATGCCTTGCTCCATGAGCTCTGAGGTGGAATAGCATGGCTCTGAAACGAGGTACTCCATGTGGCGAACTGCGGCGCCTGCGTTTTGTGCTACGCGAATGCCTTCTCCCGTGAAAGGACCGTAGGGGCCTCCGAGGGCAGCAAAGGTTTCGCCAGCTTTGGTGGGAACCTCAGGAAGAGGATTGCTGTGCCTGGGAACCATAACTTCGTCATCAACCCACGGTCCGGTGCAGAGAATAACAGCTTTGCGTGCTTTTATGCGCTTAGAAGTGCCTTCTTTGTCTGTGAAAGAGATGCCGGTTGCTCTGCCGCTTTCGGGATCGCGAACAATTTCTTCGAGAGCGCTCTCGCTAAGAACCTGCCCTTTTTCTTCAACGATGGCGAGCAAGTTGGTGGTAGGGTTACCGGTTGGGTTGGCGATATACTTGCCTTGACCCTGTCTTCCTTCAGAGAGCTTAAGAGTTTCATTAAAGGTGCAGCCGTGATCAACAAGCCAGTCGATTGCATCGTAAGAATTGTCGCAGAGTATTTTTACGAGGTTGGGGTCAGCGGTGCCTTCAGAAACCTCCATGGCGTTTTCAAACATGAGTTCTGCGCTGTCGGTAACATCGGGGAAATTCTGAGGGACGTCAAGAGATGAGCCGTAGGCGCAGTACTGAACGCATACGCTTGAGGTGCCGCCCAGCATTTCACTCTTGTCAATCATAATAACTTCAGCACCAGCTTCAATAGCGCTTACGGCTGAAGCAACGCCAGCCATGCCTGATCCAACGACAACAATGTCGGTTTCTATATCCCATGAATCATTGCTAGCAGTCCCTGAATCTGAAGAAGCGCATGCGGTGAGCATGCTTCCGCCTAAAATTCCGGCAGCTCCTAGACCAGCCCCCGCTAAAAAAGTTCTTCTTGAAAATCCACTGCTGGTATGTGCTTGGTTCTCCATGTTCAATCACCCTTTCGATTGCGTGCTTCTTTAGAAGCTCCTCCTTGATGCTATTGCTAGCATTGCTTCACTGTAGGGCTAAAAAGTCCTGTTTAGTCGCACGATTTGTAGTGATTATGTAGTCAAAAACGTGTGAATTCCTTGTTGTAGGTAGAAAATGAGCCTTATTTTGCGAATAAATCCAAAATTTTGCACTTTTGTGGAATCTCGCAAGCCTAGCTCCTAGGTCTGTCTCGCAAGCTTGGTTAATCGTCATAGTGTAAAGGATGTAATCTGCTTACGTATGGTGACAGGATGACTAATTTTGAAACTAAGAGAGTTTTACCGAGAAACAGCCTTGACGCTGTCATAAAACGAAATATATGCGTAAACATTGATTCTTGCTACATTGCTAGACTTGAGGCGGCTACAATAAGTGAAGTTGCAAAAAAGCGACGAGTAACAATGTAACGCGATGCAAAAGGAGCACCTGCATGACAGAAGTACCAAGAAAGATGATTCTATTCTCGGGATCACTTAACCCTGAGCTTGCCGATGAAATAGCTCAAGACTTGGGAGTTTCGTTGGGCAATGTCAAGTTAGAGAAGTTTGCAAACGGAGAGATTTATGCCCGCTATCAAGAGAGTGTTCGCGGAGCGGATGTTTTCTTGATTCAGTCAGTATGCGCGGCAAAAGACTATGATGTTAATGATGGTCTCATGGAGCTGCTTATTATGGCTGACGCAGCAAAGCGTGCTTCTGCGAATAATATTTCTGCAGTCGTTGCTCATTATGGATACGCACGCCAGGATCGCAAAGCGGCTTCGCGTGAACCAATTACCGCGCGGTTGGTGGCAGACCTGCTAACGGCGGCTGGCGTGGATGACGTAATCACTATCGATTTGCATCAAGATGCAATCCAGGGTTTTTTCGATTTGCCGGTAAATCACATGACGGCAATGCCTATTTTTGTGGATTATTTTAACAATAGAGGATTTGAGAAAGAAAACCTTTGTGTTGTCTCTCCTGATGTAGGTCGCGCAAAAGCTGCAAAGAAATTCTCTAGTATGCTTAATTGCGATATCGCCATTATGCATAAAGATCGCCCCAAGCATAATCAGGCAGAAATTACGGCACTTATTGGTGATGTAAAGGGTAAAATTTGCCTGCTCAATGACGATATGATTGATACCGCAGGATCTTTGGTTGCTGCTGCGTCAACGCTTAAGGCAAAAGGCGCCGAAAAGGTCTATGCCTGTGCAACGCACGGTTTATTTAGCGGCCCTGCTTATGATCGCATTGAAAACTCATGTATCGAAGAAGTGGTTGTTACCAATGCAGTGCCCGTGCCACTTGATCGTCAAACAGGCAAAATCAAAGTACTTTCTGTCGCGCCTCTTTTCGCAAAAACTATTACGAATGTGTACGGCAACGGAAGTGTTTCATCGCTTTTTGAGTAAACAAGAAAGGGGGCTTTGTGATATCCATTTTGGGACACAAGCTCCCTTTTTCACGTCCAAAATTGAAAGAAGCAAACATGTACCTAATTGTAGGCTTAGGAAATCCTGGTGATGAATATGCCCATACACGCCATAATGCGGGGTTTGATTCAGTGGATCTTATCGCAGATGAAGTAAACGCGCGCTATTGGAAGACTGAATGTGGTGCGCTCACAGCAAAAGGACTGTATCGCGGACAAGAAATACTTTTGGCTAAACCGCAAAGCTATATGAATACATCGGGTGGGCCAGTAAAACAGATTATGAACGCGTATGGTATTGATACAGAGCATCTTATTGTATTGCACGACGAGCTTGATATTGATCCAAGCGCTGTTCGCGTAAAATTTGGAGGCGGACATGCAGGACATAATGGTTTGCGTTCTATTTGCGACAAGCTAGGTACGCGCGATTGGTTGCGTGTGCGTATAGGAATTGGTCGACCACCAGGACGCATGTCAGTGAGCGATTGGGTTTTGTCTCTTCCCCGCAAAGAAGCTGAGCAAGATTTTGAATATGCCACCAATCGCGGAGCGCAAGCAACATTTTCTCTGATTGATGTGGGGCTTGAAAAAACGCAGCAAGCATTTAATTAG
>CAYJGC010000042.1:0-14646 GCA_964369725.1 uncultured Eggerthella sp. | reverse complement strand
CAAGATATCTCAAAGCACCTTCAATCATCATGACCCTACGAATCTAACTAAAGAGCATGGATTAGGACTTATTTTAGTTAATCGCATCACCCACCTACATCATGGATTCATACGTCTTGTAAGCACTGATAAAAAAGGATTTACGGTAGAGCTTTTTTTACCTATCGATTAACCAGAAAAAGACTCTACTAAAGAGCAAGCAGACGAAAGGGTAACGTAAAAGCGAAAGAAATCAAGGTTACTCAAGAGTTGAAGTCTTGCTTATAGCATCCCCTTAATATACCCGGGTCAAACAGCTCTCGGTACCTTCAAATGCAAGAAATCTAAAAAGTCCCGAGAACCTTATCTTATTCACGGGACTTTATTACAAAACTAAACTACAGTCGAAACTACATCTTCGAAGGAGTACTAACTCCCAACAAACTCAAAGCAAGCGCAAGCACCATGCGTGTTGAATCAGCAAGCGCCAAACGAGCATTACGCACCTCTTCTTCGGCGCTCACAATATGGCAATTCGTATAAAACGAATGGAAGGCAGCGGCTAAATCCTGCGCATAATGCGTCAAGCGGAAAGGCGCGCGATCACGAGCTGCAAGCGCAATCAAATCCGAGAAGTCATCCATTTTGCGCATAAGAGCAAGTTCGGCCTCATGAGTCAAGGGTGACAGGTCAACGCCAACAGGAATAATCCTTGCAGCAAGTTCGTCGGTTGAAAGCTCGCCAGCTTCTGCTGCGGCAGCATCTGTTTCACTTGCAGCCTTCCGCAAAATTGAACAGATACGCGCATGAGCATACTGAACATAATATACCGGATTTGAAGAGTCTTTTTTCTTTGCTACTTCAATATCAAAATCAATAGGTTGATCTGAAGAACGCGATAGCATTAGATAGCGCGTTGCATCAACGCCAACTTCATCCATCAATTCCTCAAACGTAATCATCTCACCCGTACGTTTAGACATGCGAACGGCCTCACCATCGCGGAAAAGATTTACGAGCTGCCCTAACATAATTTCAAGCGAACCAGGACGTCCCCATGCAGCAACCATTGCCTCACAACGAGCAATATAACCATGATGATCGGCACCCCAAATATTAATCAAATGATCAAATCCACGCTCTAGCTTGTCGTAATGGTAAGCAACATCACTCATAAAATAGGTGTACTCGCCATTCTCTTTAATTAGTACGCGGTCTTTTTCATCATCAAACGCACTACTTTTAAACCAGGTGGCACCATCTTTGAGGTAGACAAAACCCTTTTCGTCCATCGCTTCTAAACTACGATCAACCGCGCTTTTTCCTGAATCATCTTTTACGTACAAAGAACGCTCTGAAAACCAGCGGTCAAACGTAGTACCAAAACGATCACAGATGCGATGTTGATCTGCAAGCATCAAGGCATATGCGCGCTCACGGAAGTTCTCCATGCGCTCTTGCTTATCGACGTCTAGCCATTTATCACCATCTTCTTCAATAATGGTATGAGCAATGTCATTAACATACCCACCGGCATAACATGCTTCAGGCATCTCAATGTCGCGCCCGAGTTGCTGTTGATAACGAACAGCAACTGATTCGCCAAAATTATCCATTTGAACACCGGCATCATTAATGTAAAACTCTTCAAACACGTCGTAACCTGCATGACGCATAACGCGTGCAGTCGCGTCCCCTAGAGCTGCCCAACGACCATGCCCTACGTGCATTGGCCCGGTTGGATTTGCAGAGATATATTCCAAATTAACTTTGCAGGACTCTTCGAGCGAGCTTTTGCCAAACTCGGCCTTTTCGCCACGAACCTCATTAACAACATTTTGCAGACTGGCAGGAGTCAAACGAATGTTAATAAATCCAGGACCCGCAATCTCAACCGAATCAATTAAGGTATTCTCAGGAAGATGATCAACGATAATTTGCGCGATTTCACGCGGGTTACGCTTTGCCAATTTAGATGAACGCATAGCTACCGTAGAAGCCCAATCACCATTACCTTCATCTCGTGGACGTTCTAGTGCTGGAGCAGGTGCAACCTCCAAAACGAGGGATTCGTCGGCGCCAGAAGCCTCGATGGCCGCAGAGATAAGTTGTTCAAGTTTTTCACGAATTTGCATACTACGCATCTTCCTTACTAGGTCTACCCTATACATACACTTCTAATATAGCACGTTTTATACGGTTAGTACTTCTTTGTATGGTTTATTAAGCTTCATTTTGAAGTGTTATACCGAAAACATCCACATGCCTTCGATGCCAAAGAAACACTTGATGCTATATATCAAAAAATATGCTATGGTTTACTGCCGCACGTTAAAGTAAAAACATCTCAAAAAAGCAGCGAGGAGTCTTGAAATGGATATTCGTTTTGAGCAAGGTGTATTTGATGACGCCTGCAAAGTTCGCACTCAGGTATTTGTCGAAGAACAAGGTTTTAGCGAAGAGTTTGACGGAATCGACAAGAATGCTTCAACTATTCACATAACAGCTTATCTTAACGACAGGCTTGCAGGCTGCAGTCGCGTCTTTCCCGACCCCGATCATCCCGACCAGACCGGTCGTTGGATTTTTGGTCGCATGGCTGTTTTGCCAGAGTTTCGCAAAGAAGGCCTTGGTGCTCAGGTTCTTTCAATTTCTGAAGAGTTTGCCCGTCAAGCCGGCGCTACCGAAATACATCTCCATGCTCAATGTCGCGTCAGTGGATTCTACGCAAAATCAGGCTATAGCGAATATGGACCTGTTGAATTTGATGAACATGTAGAGCATATCTGGATGAAGAAACTTCTTTAACGCCCATTTTTCCCATCTACTACTAAAAAGGCCGCTTCTTTTTCTCTATAAGAAGCGGCCTTACTTTATTTCTTACAATCTTTCGTTTTAGAAACACTCAGAACCGCTCGCGTAAAATACGAAGTCATTGACCATGGCAGCCTTGAGCATCCTTTAAAAGAATGATTCCTTTAAATCTCGTTGCCTACGTAAGCGCAATCACTCACGCCGCGCCTCCCGGAATAAGCATCATAGCGACGGTGAGAATAACCAAACATACCACACCTAGGACAACAAATAACTTACCACCGAATCGTAGCCAGGTAGAATATTCAATTTTAGCCAAAGCTAAGCCGCCCATAATTGCACCACTTGTTGGCGTAAAGAGGTTGACCAAACCATTACCTGCACTAAAGATCATAACCATAACGTCTACAGAGAACCCTAACTGGTTTGCCAAAGGTCCCATAATAGGCATTGAAACCGTAGCCATACCAGACGAAGAAGGAATCAAGAACGAAAGCACGATATAGAGCAAGAATGATAAAGGAGCAAAGATAATTGCCGACAACCCTGTCAAAGCATTTGCAGCATTTTCCAGAATCCACATGTCAAGACCAGTCTCGCCCATAAGAACCGTTACTGAACGAGCAAGAGCAATGATCAAAACAACGCTCATCATATCGGCTGCACCGTTTATAAATGCCTTAACAATGCGTCCTTCAGACAATCCAGCCACCACGCCGATAACTATCGCCATCAGCAAGAAAAGAGTAGATGCATCGTCAAAATACCATTGACCTAAAGGATATCCTGTTAAGAACGAAGACCAACCATCACTTACTTGCTCTTCAGCAACGTATGTGCCTTCTGCACCTTCAGAGAGGGTAAGCTCGCTACCTTCAGAAGCTGCCCAAACACCAGCAATTTCCTCACCACTTACAGTACCAGTTACTTCTTCATAAGCAGCTCCGGTCTCAAAGAACGTAACGCCGAAGCTTCCCCAAGGGATAAAACCAACAATCATCACGACAAACGTAAAAGCAAAAATTACTAAAGAAGCCTTTTGGCGCCCTGTCATAAGAGGAGCGTTTGAATCGTCGTCGGAATTAGCCTCACCAAACTCCTGAGCCATAACTTCTTGCTCTTGAAGCGTTAAGAAAGTAGAGCCCTTGTCAGCCTTAACTTTCTTTGCATAACGCATAACAAAGACGATAGAAATAGCTAAGGTTGAAAGCCACAAGATAACGCCAAGTAGAATAATTGTACCTTGGTTGACAGCAACACCAGTACTTGACAAAGCGTCAACTGCTGCACCAACGGCAAAAGGATTTACCGTAGATCCGATAACGCCACAACCAGCACCCAGCAAAACCACTGCTGCACCAGTCAAGCTATCAAAACCTGCAGCTACCATAGTTGCCGCTAAAAGCAGGTAAAACGGTACGGTTTCTTCGCACATACCATACGTTGTACCACCTATAGAAAATATAAACATGAGAATAGGAATAAGAATAAGCTCGTTACCTTTGAGCTTCCTGACCAAAGCGGCAATACCTGCATCTAAGGCACCTGTTTCCGTAACTATTCCCAAAAAACCACCGAGAATAAGAACAAACAAGCACACAGGCAGCGCCTGGGCAAAACCAAATACGGGAGCTGTTGCTACGTCGGCAACTGAAGCACCCTGTACCCCTTCAACACCCACTAACGACATAACAACCGTCACGAGTGCCAATGCAATCAAAATAATCGCAAGAATAGTAAACGAACTAAGAGAACGCTTTTTTCTGCTTTTTTCTTTTTCTGTTTCAGTCATAGTTTCTCCTTATATTGGAATTTCCAGTATATAAGCTTTGGCGAACGAGAAAACTGCTTAAGACTATCGGAAGCATAACCAATTAGTCGTAAGGACCCCTATGCTGCTCATTAAGATTCCAAAACAAGCAACCAGCCTACCAAGCAAAATATCCCAAAGCACCACAGGGTGCCTTGGGATACAACGCAAATTTAAGCTGTAATGATAGTACCTGTCTTGCCTTCCAAACCAGCTGCTGCACACTCAAGTGAAGTAATGAGTGCCTTACCCTGTGGATAAGCTTGAACAAACTCGATACAAGCCTCTACCTTAGGAAGCATTGAACCAGGAGCGAATTGACCGTCAGCAATATGCTTACGTGCTTCTTCAACCGTCAAGGTTGATAGCTGCTCTTGGTCAGGCTTACCAAAATTGATGCATACCTTCTCGACAGCTGTCAAAATAACGAGCATATCTGCTTCGAAGTCTGCCGCAAGTTTAGCAGATGAACGATCCTTGTCGATTACTGCAGGAACGCCTACGTAACCTTCAGGAGTTTCAAATACTGGAACGCCGCCGCCGCCCGTAGAAACAACAACATAGCCGTTGTCCATCAAGTCTTTAACAGCGTCAAACTCAACAATGCGAACAGGCTTAGGGCTAGCAACAACTTGACGCCACCCACGACCTGAGTCCTCTTTGTAAGTCCAACCAGTCTCTTCAGCCTTAGCCTTTGCTTCTTCTTCTGTCAAGAATCCGCCTACGGGCTTCGTAGGATTCTGGAAAGCAGGATCTTCTTTGTCAACGATGGTCTGAGTAACAACACAAGCAGTTGAACGCATGATGTTACGTGATTTAAGATCGTTGAGGATAGCCTGTGAAAGCTGGTAGCCAATGTAGCCTTGGCTCATTGCGCCAGCTTCAGGGAAAGGCATCTCAGGTGTTTTGCCATCATTTGCTGATGCATATGCAAAAGCGTTGTTAATCATGCCAACCTGAGGTCCGTTACCGTGAGAAACGATAACATTAGTTCCCTCACCAATCATGTCTACGATGTTCTTAGCGGTTTCCTTAACCAGCTCGAGCTGCTCAGCTGGAGTGTTGCCCAAAGCGTTTCCGCCCAAAGCAATAACAACTGACTTGCCCTCACCCTTCTGATAAGGCATAGTAAATTCACCTGTTCTTTCTTAGGAAAGAGTTGCGTACATAACAGCTTTAATGGTGTGCATGCGGTTTTCGGCCTCATCCATAACCTTAGAGCAGCGTGACTCAAATACTTCGTCGCTAACTTCCATCTCAGTAACGCCAAAGCGCTCAGCGATGTCAGCACCAACAGTCGTGTTTGTGTCGTGGAAAGCAGGAAGACAGTGCAAGAAGATTGCGCTAGGATCTGCCATAGCCATAACGTCAGCAGTTACGCGATAAGCTTCGAGAAGTTTGATGCGCTCTGCCCAAACCTCATCAGGCTCGCCCATTGATACCCATACGTCGGTGTAGATAACGTGAGCACCGGTGCAGCCTTCAGCTACATCATCAGTCAAAAGAACGGTTGCACCATTCTCTGCAGCAATAGCGGTGCAAGTCTCTACGAGCTCTGCGTCAGGCATGTTCTCCTTAGGACCGCAAGCAACGAAGTTAAGACCGAGCTTTGCGCAAACAACCATCAAAGAACGAGCTACGTTGTTAGCAGCGTCACCCATGAATACCAAGGTCTTACCCTTGATGTCATAGTTGAAGTTTTCCTGAACAGTCAAGATGTCAGCGAGCATCTGAGTTGGGTGCCATTCGGTGGTAAGACCATTCCATACAGGAACACCAGCGTTAGCGCCAAGCTCTTCAACGTCGGTCTGAGCATAGCCACGGAACTCGATGCCGTCATAGAAGCGACCAAGTACGCGAGCGGTATCTTCGATAGATTCCTTCTTGCCCATCTGTGAGCTACCTGGATCAAGGTAGGTTACACCCATACCAAGGTCCATAGCGCCAACCTCAAATGCACAACGGGTGCGGGTAGAGGTCTTTTGGAAAAGAAGAACAATGTTCTTACCCTCTAGGTAACGATGAGGTACACCGGTGTATTTCATGTTCTTAAACTCTTTAGAGAGCTTCAAGAGATATTCAATCTCTTCGGTGGTGAAGTCAAGGAGGCGTAGGAAATTACGTCCGCTCAAGCTAACAGGCATTTTAAGTTCCTTTCGATATTGGTGTACTTACTTATTTACGCGCGACAAACGCTCTTGGTCTGCCCGCTTCTTCTCGGTAAGCCCGCCTAGTGGTCGAGCTTACCGTAAAAGACTAGTGAAACTTGATGCTAAAAGTAAAGAATTAGTCCTCGCGAACCAAAGGCATGCTCATGCAGCGTGGGCCACCACGACCACGTGAAAGCTCGGCTGAAGGCATTTGCAATACATTGAGACCCTTAGCTTTCAAAAGAGCATTGGTAACGTCATTGCGCTCGTAAACAACAATGGTACCAGGGCGAACACACAGCGTGTTCGATCCGTCATTCCACTGCTCACGCTCTGCTGCAATACGGTCGCCACCGCCACAAGGGATAAGCTCAACAGGATTGCCAACGTAGCGCTCGAGAATATCTTCGAGCTTTTCGTTGATTTCGTTAACCTTGATGCCTTGACCTTCTTGAGTAATCTCGAAAACAGTGAGAGGACCCATAATGCCAGGATGAATGGTGAACTTGTCAACATCGATTTGCGTAAATACGGTATCAAGGTGCATCATGGCACGATTGTTTGGAATAGAGAATGCCAAGATGGTGTCAACCGAAGAAGTCTCATCGTTAAATACTGAGTGAGCAATTGCATCAATCGCATCAGGCTCAGTACGCTGAGAAATACCGATTGCAAGCGTCTTCTCATTGATGATCAAGATGTCGCCACCTTCAATGTGGAAGGTATTGTAGCGGCTGTAGTACTGAGGAGTTCCTGCGAAATCAGGATGATTTGCAAAAATGTACTCTGCGTAAATGGTCTCGCGATTACGCGTTACCGAATACATACGGTTAATTGACACACCGTTACCCATTGAGGCAAAGGGGTCACGCGTAAAGTAAAGATTTGGCATAGGAGCAACTACCATTTTTGAAGACTCGGAAACAAGGTCAACCAAAGAATTTGCCTTGTCGGTATGAAGCTCGGTCAAGTTAATACCCTCGATAGTCTTATCGATAAATTCACGAGCGCCAGGATAATTGCTTTGCATGTAATCAAATATGATCTGATGATAGCGCTCGGTACGAATACCAGCCTCTTCAATCCATTGATTAAGGAATTTCACGCGAAGCTCTGGATTTGCCTCAATGACCTCTGCGGCGAGATTCTCAAGATAAACTACTTCAACACCCTCTCCACGCAAAATCTCTGCGAAAGCATCATGCTCTGCCTGTGCAACTTGCAAGAATGGAATGTCATCAAACAACAACTCTTCGAGTGTGTTTGGGGTCAAATTCAAAAGCTCACGACCCGGACGGTGCAAAAGCACTTTCTTTAGGGGTTTGATTTCACTCTTGACATTAATACCTGTCATGGCAACCCTTCCTTTCATTTTATGCATTATTCAAACTTTTCTACAAACGCTCTTTTGGAAGAAGCAACGTTTGACCTATGTATCTAAGGTGGCATGCTTATCTACAAAAAGCAACCAGAAAATCTGAAGCAAGATACAACCCTTAGTAAACCGTTAACTTTTTCGGCAAACGGTAGGATTATATTAACCTATTCTTCACATTTCCTACACATTTTAACGCTTAATTCACGCGTGAAACTGGTCGTTAAAAGAGGTAAGAGTGCAGCTTTGGCACCCTCTAGCAACCAACAGGAAATTTATTTGATAAGTTATTTTGCATAATATGAGTAAAAGATGCATCACAGCGCAAGTGAGGGCTCTCTGGGCTACTTTTAGCCTCTCTTATACAATATTTCGAGCGAATTTATGCATATTTTTACAAGAAAAGCCTGATATAGCTGTAGATTTTGCATATTTGGCTTTTCGCTCGCCTGCACACGTATATTTTTAGCAAACCCGAGATATTTACGGTATAATACCGATGCTTAGAGATGCGCCCATGGCTCAAAGGATAGAGCAACGGACTTCTAATCCGTCGGTTGCAGGTTCGAGTCCTGCTGGGCGCACCACTTCTTATAGATGCTCATCAAAATGATCCCAATAAAATTACTTTTTGGAAAAGTTCATACAATAACATATATGTTTCTGTTTTTCAATACTTAATTTCGTATTTTTTTCTTTCAATTTCAATTTCAGAATTCGCAAGCTTGAGGATCATTTTCAAGAACAATTTGGTAACATTTTAGTGTTTACAATTGAAAGTTATTAGTAGTTGATAGAATCACTCATTAAGTCGATGAAAGGATTACCTATGCCCTATTTAGACAACCACACGCTCTACTACAAAAAGTTCTGCCCCTACTGTCAACGAGTTCTGCAGTTTATGGAGCAGAATAAGATTACGCTCGACACGCGTGACACTCTGCAACCAGGAAATCAAAATGATCTCATTAGGATTGGTGGAAAAAAGCAAGTCCCCTGCCTCGTTATCGACGGCAAGGCACTTTATGAGTCTGGCGATATCATTGACTATCTTAAGACAAAGTAAAGTTACTGCTAACAAAAAAAGAGACCTGAAATCTTCAGGTCTCTTTTTGATTTTCTGGAGCGGGTGACGGGAATCGAACCCGCGTCATGAGCTTGGAAGGCTCAGGTTCTACCATTGTACCACACCCGCAAAATAAGTCGCAGCCCTGAGGCTGCTTGCGCTGCCTATACTCTTGAAGAAAATGGTCGGGACGACAGGATTCGAACCTGCGACATCCTGCTCCCAAAGCAGGCGCGCTACCAAACTGCGCCACGTCCCGACTTGTTCAAAACAGCGAGGAGTATTGTATCAGAAGTTTTCGCATTTTGTTAGAACTTTTTCAAAATTTTGTAAAGCTCCCTCAAAGCACTCCCGCGATGAGACATTGAATTTTTCTCAGCGGAAGAAATTTGCGCTAAAGTACGCCCATCAGAAACACCTTTGGGGATAAACAAAGGGTCGTATCCGAAACCATTTTCTCCAGCTTCAATGTGCCCAATGCGGCCCTCAATAGTTCCTCGCGCATGACACTCGTTACCCTCTTCATCAATATAGACTAAGGTGCACACAAAGCGCGCAGTGCGCTCAGTGTCAGGAACGTCTTGGAGCATTTCTAAGAGCTTTGCGTTGTTTGCTGCATCATCTGCCCCTTCACCTGCATATCTAGCAGAATACACCCCCGGTGCGCCACCGAGAGCGTCTACCTCAAGGCCCGAATCATCCGCAAGCACTGCGCAACCATGAGCGCCCTCAAATACGGCATACGCCTTTATACGCGCATTTCCTAAAAAGGTATCGGCATCTTCAACAGGATCAGAAACTATACCCGCATCATGCAAAGATTTAAATTCCCAATCCGCAAAATTAAGGATTTCAGCAATTTCTGAAACCTTATGACTATTATTACTAGCAATTACAACGGTTTTCACGCTATTCCCCTCTCAATCATGCTTGTTAAAACACACACATCCAGCTGAAGTGATAGGTTTGCGAAACACTCGACTTCCAAATGACAGGAATTCCTGCGCGTCGTCTCCGGTCGTAAAAAACTCATAACGTGGAACACTCCCTGCTTGCGCAAAAGCTCCCCGTCGCTCTAATATGCGCGAAACGTCAAACGCTGCTTCTTGCGCGGACGAAATAAGCATAACATCACGACCTACTACGCCACCTATCAATGCCTTTAAAAGAGGAAAATGAGTGCATCCTAACACGAGGGTATCTATATCACAGCGTCGCAATGGTTCAAGGTATTCTCGAGCGATTTCCTGAAACTCAGCGCGTATATAAACCTTTGAAGCAAGTGACGTATAGTTTTCAACCGGACCTTCTGCCATACGAATGCCTTGCTCTGCTATTTCTACAAAACGTGGTGTTGCAGTCGAAAAAACGGTAATTCCGGCATCAATATGGCGAATAGCATCAGTGTATGCCCTTGATTCTACGGTTGCCTTGGTAGCTATAACCCCAACGCGTCGATTCTTCGTGGCATGAGCAGCGGCACGTGCACCGGGCTCTACGACACCTATAATTGGTACCGGAAATGTTTTTTGTGCATGTGCCAGGCCGGCAGCAGTTGCGGTGTTACAGGCAATAACAATGAGTTTTACGCCCTTTTGTACCAACCACGTGCCTATTTGCTGAACAAACCCGTCAACTTCCGAGAGACTTCTTGGTCCATACGGGCAGCGGGCAGAATCTCCGAGGTAAATTATGGATTCATGAGGAAGCTTTTTTGCAATCTCTCGCGCAACCGTCAATCCTCCAAAGCCGGAATCGAAAACACCTATAGGGGCGTTATCAAAAAGCTCAAGCTTTGAAGAAGTAGACATATGTATCGATGTTTTTCGCGTATCCATGCAATAAGTATAACGCAGAGCCTTCTTCTGAGAACCTTTAGAGACAGAGAGTCACAGTTTCTGCTAATCTGATTTCGACTAAAGACAGTGGCTTTTCGCCCCACAACAACACCATGAAAGAACGTTCTTATGAGCTTTTATACTATCGAATACCAGCTTGCTACGCTTTTTATAATCATTGCCTTTGGGTTTGTTGCTCGCAAAATAGGCATAATGACCATGGAAGGCGATACAATGCTTTCTCGTCTTATTATTTCTATCACACTTCCGTGTACCATTCTTGCTTCAGTTGCCACACGCAATAGCCTCCCAGAACCGAGTGTAATTGCAAATATCTTTCTTTATTCGTGTCTTACCTTTGCGATAGTCTTACTACTGGCTTTTATAATCTCTCATCTCTTAGAACTTACACCTATCACAAGAGGCACGTATCAATTCATGCTTACCTTCGGTAATACGGGATTTCTTGGTTACCCCATTCTTGATGCAGTTTTTGGACAAGAAGCTGTTTTGTATGGCGTAATTTTTAACATACCCTTTCACCTTCTGGTATTCACGGTTGGCATCTTAATGCTTTCCCAAACAGATGCTTCTCTTAGACAACAACTTAAACAAAGCAGCAAAAACCTTCTAAATCCCAGCCTTGCGGCGTGTGTGATTACGTTTGCTTTGGCGCTTTTAGGTATTACCAGTTTTGGAATCCTCGGAGAAACCATTGATATTGTAGGCGCAATGACCACCCCTGCAGCTCTTCTTATCTTAGGTTCAAGCCTTGCAGCCTCCCCCATAAAAGAGATGCTGTGTGACGTACAAATTTACCTCATGGCAGCAATTCGTCTTATAGCTACCCCTCTTCTTATTTGGCTCCTGCTGAAGCCCTTTATAGACGATACCTTGCTCTTAGGAGTGTTAGTCATCGTCAGCGCAATGCCAGTAGCCACTAACGGCACCATGCTCTGTTTGCGCTATGGAGGAGATCTTACTACTATCACACGTGGTACCTTTATAACAACCGTTCTATCCTTACTGACCATCCCCTTAATAGCATTGCTCGTCATATAAAGTTGCAATGAAACAAGGAAGGCATTCTATGAAAAAGCAACCCGATAACAAAACAAACGCCCAAAGGGAACTTGAACTCAAAGGGCTTCCCTTCAAAATGCATGGCTTCGCATCTTGTGAAGCTCTTTCTGGTGTTGAAGTTGCTGCTCTTTTACAAATCGACCCGCATCGCGTTTTCAAAACGCTTGTTACGCAAAACAAAACCGGAACTCTTTATGTATTCATGATTCCCTCGCCTTGTGAACTTGATCTAAAAAAGGCGGCTAAACATGTAGGCGAAAAGAATTTATCTATGATTAAATCTCGTGACCTCCTACCATTGACGGGTTACATACACGGAGGCTGCTCTCCTCTTGGCATGAAAAAGCAGTTCCGTACCGTTATTGACGAAACTGCTTTACTCTACGATGAGATCCTATTCTCAGGAGGGCGTATTGGTAGTCAAATTGAAATGTCGTTTGACAACTTAGCTCAAGCTATCCCTTTAGAGCAGGCAGATATCACTGCGAGCTAACTACCAATCTAGCAGGTTTACCAGTGCGAAATCACGACATCGCCGTTTTGGATGATGTCGTACAAAATTGCCGCTTGCGATACGGGCAAATTAACGCATCCGTGACTACCGTAACCATCGCGATATCTGGTGCCACCAAAAGCATATTGCCAGCTTGCATCATGTAAACCATACACATTACCCACAAAAGGCATCCAATAGCTCACTTTACTTTCATAAATTTTCTCACCGTTTTCATACCCGGTAAGCGTAATATTACGACCCTTATTAGTAATATAATAAACGCCTGTTGGTGTATCGTAATAGCCATTAGGCTTCCCTGAAACTATGGGAGATTCCCAAATTAAAGCACCTGTTTCATCATACATACGTGCATACTGTTCACTCAAATCAATATCCACATAACGAGCACCCCAATCTTGAGCACCTAAGCCGTTATAGACCGCTGCATCAGAAAAAGTTGGAACAGCTACCGTCTCGACGCGTTTGGCAGTTACGGCTTCCTGCACAAGCGTCTGCAGTGTTGCAGCATCAACTTCCCAGCCATACGAACCTCCACCAACCACCACAGCTTTACCATCGGCACGCGTATACGTGCGCTCGGTTCCTATTGTTGTGCACGCAACCGCAAGCTCATTGGCCCATGCAGTAATAGCTTCGTTATTCAAAGCTGCAGTTCCGTCTCCTGGAAACACCATCCATTGAGAAAGCAGCTTACTATTGACCTGCCCTACTATTGTACCTCCCATAGTTAAGGTAAGATCAACACCAAGTTGAGCATTAGCTGCCACAACAGCGGCCTCCATAAGTGCCGTATCTTCAATAGTTTCAGGCTGAGCCAATTGCTCTGTCGTTAAAGCTGCTACCGAATTTAGAGATTCGACCGAACTTTGAGCCACCTTTAAAACGCTTTGCGAATCAAGCGCAGTTCCTACAGCAGCAGGTTTCACAACAAAAAGATTTGTTGCTTCGTCAAAAGCAACCGCCGTTACTGTTGGAGGCGTAGCGGTCTCGTTAAACGTATTAACGGTAGACGTAAGAGAATCGCTAAAGACTGTTTTGTCATAAGAAACAACCACGTAGTCGCTAAAATCACGGGATGCCAAGATGTCTATTGGCCATTTCCAAGGATTGTAATGACTTGATACCGCTTCAAAAGTTTTGTCATCTTCTACCGTAAGGTTAATATCGTCGGCAGAAACCTGATAGGAAAAACCCTGTCCTTCAACTGAGAGTACATAATCTCGTACCGTACCATGCAAAGCCGAAGTTGCTTCTTCAACCGACATAAGCGAAATGTCAACATCTGCAATTGTCGTATTTGGCATAAAGTAACTGCTAAAGTACACCGCAGCTCCTACGTAGGCAGCAACGAGCACAACCAGAAATCCTATGAGGAGCTTGAGCGCAATACGAGATTTTTTCTTTTTCTCTTGAGGTAACTCAAATTCATTCTGAGAGTAAAAAGGAGTCTTATTGTCAAAATCCTGAACAGGTGCATACTTCAGAGGAAGTGAATCTTGTTTATTCAATGATGGAGAGGTCTCAAAAGCTGCCGGAGTGGCTTCATGCTTATCAGATGCTACCTTTTCTTGCGAAACTTTCCCTTCCTTAACAGTAGGGGAATCCGTACTGTACGCATGTTTTCCTTGGGAAGTCTTTTCAGGTTGTGAATTTTTATCCTGAATGTCTTTTTTATTAGCTGCATGTTTTCCATGCTTAATATCTTTATGTTTACTCATTACTTCTCTCGCATAAAATTGATGGTATACGCATTGTATCAATAACCAATTGTGTTTATAGGGAAAAATATACATTCTTTCATATCAGTGTGCTATACGGTATAGCTCCCCGTACACAGAAACGAGGAGCCCTGTCGAAAGGCTCCTCGTTTGTATAAATACGGCGAGTTTATTGGTTCTATAAGTTGACGAGGTATACCTTCGAACATGCTCTTCATCAAATGATACTCACAGGTTAGCAGCATGAGTTTATTGCCTCTGCTCTACAGATTGGCTCGAGGGGTTATCCACCCATG
>CAYJGC010000041.1:0-14828 GCA_964369725.1 uncultured Eggerthella sp. | reverse complement strand
GGTCAGTCTTTTGAGATAGCTGAATTCCGTAATACGTGGCTTGAATCAAGCTCATTTGCAAGCGTTGCCGGCGTGGTTGTTTTGCCTGATAAGCAAATCCCCGAAAGCGCATCGATTATGACTTCTTTGTTAAATGTTCAATGTGTTTCTGAAGAGGCGGAGTTGGCATTTGGAGAACTATGTCAAGCAATTCAAGGGAGCGAAGATGAAGGCACCTGGCCGATAAGCATGGTGCAAACTGCCGCCGAAGTTATCGAACAAAGTGTAAGCCTTTCGGTTGTTATTGCTTACTTGGCAACTTATTTGGGTTTCATTTTGGTTATTGCGGCGGCAGCAATACTGGCAGTGCAGCAGGTTTCGCAAGTCTTTGATAGCGAGGTTCGATATGCTTTGCTTAAAAAATTAGGCGTACCAAGTTCTATGATAAACCGCTCGATTCTTACGCAAGTATCCCTGTATTTTACCTTGCCTCTCGTATTGGCTTTGGCGCACACACTTTGTGCTATGCAGGTAATTGGCGAGGTAGTTCAAATGTTTGGGCATCTTGATATTAGTACTATGGCACTCACGGTTGGTGTGGGACTACTTTTTGTGTATGGCGCATACTTCCTTGTAACGTATGTAAGTATGAAGCGCTTTGTCGCGAAGAGTGAAGCGCGAATAGATTAAGGGATGACCAAGACGTCAAGCATGAAGATTAATTCGCTTAAAGGTCTCGTGAATTCTACCCTTAATCACGAGACCTTTGATTAGGCGCCTTATTTGTTGCTAATCGATTGTTAGCAGAAAATTAGGCATAGGTATTGATAATCTCTTCGGCCAATTCGCGTTTTGAGATGCAGCGATTCATAGATTGTTTTTCTAGGTAGCGGTGTGCGCTTGGTTCGTCCATGCGAAGTTCGCTTACGAGTAAGAGTTTCGCACGATTGATTATACGAATCTCTTTCATCTTGTCTTCAATGGAAAGTGATTTAATCTCGGACTTGCGCAGTTTTTCGCGTGCAGATGCCATCCAGCTCAAGGCGGTTAAGAGAGTAGAAGCGGGTGTTGGCTTCGTGAGGGTAAAAACGCCATGCTCTACCACTTTATTGTGTATTTCGTCGTGAAATTCTGCACGCGTAAGCAGTAAGACAACGGTACCTTGTGCGTTGCTGGTGTCTATGGCGAAGCGTGTGCCAACGTCGTCAGGTAAGGGAGCGTTTACTATAACAAAGTCGTATTCGCGTTCGGCGAAGGCTCGCTTAGCCGAACTAATGCTTAAGGCTGTGTGAGTGGGGTGATATTGAGTTGTGGGTAATAAGGATGTGGCCGCACTGTTGAAAGCTTCTGAAGCAGAAACTATCAACACGCTATATACGGGCTCCCTCAGACTCAACTACAACCCTCTCCTTGCGATTAGCAAGCAATTTTAATTGCAATACGCATCTAAAATTGCCGCAGGAATGTACTTTTTAACAAAGGTTGAGTTTAAAGCAAGTTGGCACGCTTGTATGCGAGTTTCTGGTAATTTGCGTAAAGGCTCAAGTTCTTTTGCCGGTGCCTTATACAGGTTGATATTGTTTGTTTCGGGGAGGGTGAGATTACGTTCAACCCCTTCAAGACCTGCATAAATAAGCAAGGCAAAGGCAAGGTAGGGATTTGCAGAAGGGTCGGGGCTGCGCAGTTCAAAGCGTTGAAATTGTCCCGTAGTTGCAGGTATCCTAATAAGTTGTGAGCGATTTTCAAGTCCCCAAGAAATATATCCCGGTGCTTTGAGCGACCCAAAACGTTCGTATGAGTGTTCTGTTGGGTTAAGAAATGCTGTTATCTCTTCAACTCTTTCAAGTACACCTGCGGCTGCTGCAAAAGCAAGTGGTTCATCAAGAGAGCTCAATGACATATTGATATGAAAGCCATTTCCCGGCTTATCCGCAAGAGGCTTAGGTCCAAAATCAACATCAACCCCATTGCGACGAGCAGCAATCTTGACGATATTTTGGAACGTTACCGTATTGTCCGCCGCTGTTAAGGGGTTTGAGTAGCGAAAGTCGATGGAGTTTTGACCGGGGCCTGCTTCATGATGTGAGCTTTCTGGTGGTATACCCATTTGTTCGAGCGTGAGGCAAATTTCACGACGGATATTCTCTCCGCGGTCTTCAGGAGCAATGTCCATATAGCCGGCTGTATCGTACGGCGTTTTAGTAGGATTACCTGCTTCATCAAGTTCGAAAAGGTAAAACTCTTGTTCAGAACCGAAGGTAAACGTGTAACCTGCTTTTTTGGCATCATGAATAGCTTGCTTAAGAATCCAACGTGTATCACACTCAAAGGGAATGCCGTCAGGGTAGGTAATGCTGGCAAACATACGCACCACCTTGCCATGCTCGGGTCTCCAAGGGAGTAGCATCAGCGTTTCTGGTTCAGGGTGTAAAACAAGGTCGGAATAGACTTCGTCCCCAAAACCAGCTATAGCTGATGCATCAATTGTTTTTCCGTATTCAAAGGTACGCGCTAATTCATCAGGCATAAGCGAGATATTTTTTTGCTTTCCAAACACATCACAAAATACTAAGCGGATAAATTTAACATCTTCTTCGTAGATGTATTGCAGTACTTCTTCTTTTGAATACTTCATAGTGTGCTCTTCTTTTCTAGTTCTCTACATACATTTGCTTGTAGGGATTTTTGCTGTCAGGAACAATAACAGTAAAGGTTGCATCTAAAATGTCTTCTGCACTACAGTTAAAAAGCTCACAGTACTCTTGAACGTATATTTCAAGTTCTGCTTTGTCCTCCTCGGTAGCAGCGCGTGCGCAAACCTGTCCAGGAAATTCTACCCCTTCGCAAGCACTTCGTAAAAACATTTTTCCGCCATGCATGCCAGTACAGGGAAATCCGCCAAGAATATTTCCGTCTTTTGAATCAAGACCAAGGACGACAATGGTGCCACCGGCTTGGTATTCGCCCAAAAAGCTTCCTACCGATCCGCCAATAACGAGAAGAGGCGTCTTTTCCTCGTAGGCTTTCATGTGAATCCCTGCTCTATAACCAGCGCTATCGCGTACAAACATTTTACCACCGCGCATAGCATAACCAGCAGCATCGCCAATACTGCCATGAATGATTATCTTTCCTTCGTTCATGGTGTCACCTACGGCGTCTTGAGCATTACCGCGAAGAGTAACAGTCGCGCCGTTGAGGTAGGCGCCTAAAGCATTGCCGGGAACGCCTTCAATAGTAATATCTTTATGTGCCATGCCAACTGCGAGAAAGCGTTGCCCGCAGCAGTTTTGCAGCGTTACTTCTCCTGTTATGTCGCGTAATTGTTCGTTAAGGATTTTGTATTCAGCGCCCTTTGCATCAATGGTAATCACGTTATACCGCCTCTCCAAATTTTTGCTTGCGCCTATCTGCTGCAAAAGCATTAGTGGTGGCAACTTTTTTCAGTAGTTCAAAATTGATAGAATCAAGAGGTGTTTTCTCTCTGATGAGTGATGTATAAATACCTGCTCTATCAGTGTCTCCAATCAGGATAAAACCAACTAATCGTCCCTCACGCGTAAAGAGTCGTTTGATACCGTTTTCGCTTCGCTCTTCATACATATCGCCATCATAGCTTCCAGCTGTCATGGTGTGAAGACCGAAGAACCCTGTTGCATTCATAGGAATTGCATTGTCGAAAACGGCTTTCCCGCCAGCCATGTTGACGCCTGCGGTAAAGCCCTGCATGTAGGCATTGGGAAGTAGCGCAAGTACGCGTTTTTGGCCAAACGATATGTCATCACCCATAGTGCAGTCGCCGGCACTATAGACGCCAGAAAGAGAGGTCTCTAAGCGCTCATTAACAATAATGCCACGGTCTACCTCTCCGCCAGCTTGAGCGACAAGACTTGTGTTGGCGCGAACTCCTACGGCTAAAACAAGTACATCAAAATTGAGAGTGGTTCCACTATTCATATGAGCGGTATTCTTCTCAAATTTTGCCACGGAATCACCCAGCATAAAGTTAATGCGTTGACTCTCCAAAGTATCTTGTACGATGGCAGCTGACGCGGTGTCGAGTATGCTTGAAAGAATATGCGGAGCAAGGTCACAGACGGTTATTTCTGCAACTCGTTCTCTAATGCCTTCGGCACACTTTAAGCCAATAAGACCGGCACCCACAATAAGCACTTTTGAGTTTTTGTTTATAGCGCGCTCAAGATTAAGCATGTCGTCAAGCGTCATGAAAGAGAACTTCTTCTCAACGCTATCAATGCCATCAAATGAGGGGATGAAGGGTGCAGACCCTGTTGCAACACAAAGAGCGTCATATGCTAGGGAAGTCCCATCATCAACAACAACTGTTTGCTCAGCAGGATGTATGCTAGTTGCAACGCTTCCATATAAAACTTCACAGCCGTTGGTTTCGTAGAAATCTTCCTCCCGATAGCCCATGCGATCAAGGCTTGTCTTCTTCTCGAGGCAGTAAGAAATGAGTGGGCGGCAATAAACAGGATGGGATTCTTCAGAAATTACCGTGATTCTACCCTGGGTATCTACGCTGCGAATGCCCTCAATGCAACCTGCAGCGGCTACGCCATTTCCAATAATAGTATAGTGTTTCATACGCCTAACCTCGATCCTCAAAGACGATTGCCCTGTTAGGACAACCTGTCACGCATGCGGGTGCACTCACTGAGTTTTCTAAACAAAGTTCGCATTTTTGCATGATGCCATTTTCTGCAGGAGCAAGTGCTCCAAAGGGACACACCAAAACGCAGGTCAAACAGCCAACGCACTTGTCTTTGTCAATAATAATAGTTTCGTTATTCTTAGATATTGCGCCAGCAATGCAGCTTTTTGTACAGATGGGGTTGCTGCAGTGGCGGCATGATACGGCATAGCAAATAGCGTCATGTTCTTCAATGTGAATACGCGGATAAATGCGCTTACCTTTGAGAGCTTTTGCCATGTCAGAAATACCAGAATTTGCATGAGCGCAATTGTATTCACAAAGATGACAGCCAATGCACCATTGCTCTTCTACATAAATTCGCTTCATCTTATCACTCTCCTGCGTGCGAGATACCTAGTATCTCAAGTTCTTTTTCATTTAATCCGACACCTCGAAGCATGAGACGATTGCCACGTAGTGACTCTACCGAGTTGATACCCATACCTCCCATGAGTTCTTTAATCTCATGTTGCCAAGCTTGTACTAAATTGACCAGACGCTCTGATCCAATCTCAGGATTTAGGCGCTTCACCAGGTCAGGTCGCTGGGTGGCAATACCCCAGTTGCATTTACCGCTTTGGCACGTGCGGCAGAGGTGGCAGCCCATGGCAATACAAGCAGCCGTACCGATGTAACAAGCGTCTGCGCCAAGAGCTATTGCTTTGACTACGTCTGCAGCGCTGCGAATACTACCGCCTACAACCAAAGAAACGTCATTGCGAATGCCTTCATCGCGTAGGCGCTGGTCAACAGATGCTAGTGCGAGTTCGATAGGAATACCAACGTTGTCGCGAATACGTGTGGGAGCAGCACCGGTTCCGCCTCTAAAACCGTCTATGGCAATAATATCTGCGCCACTTCGTGCAATTCCGCTTGCGATTGCTGCAATGTTATGTACGGCGGCAACTTTCACAATAATAGGCTTTTTGTAGACAGTGGCCTCTTGTAGTGAAAAGACAAGCTGACGAAGGTCCTCAATTGAATAAATGTCATGGTGTGGAGCAGGGGATATGGCATCAGAACCTGCGGGAATCATGCGCGTACGTGATACATCGCCAAAGATTTTTGTTCCAGGAAGGTGTCCGCCAATGCCAGGTTTTGCGCCTTGACCCATTTTGATCTCTACGCCCGCACCTGCATTCAAATAGCCTTCATGAACGCCAAAGCGTCCTGAAGCAACTTGAACAATGGTGTTAGGTCCATAACAGTAGAAATCTTCGTGCAAGCCACCTTCACCCGTGTTGTAAACAATTCCGAGCTCCGTTGCTGCACGAGCTAAAGAAGCATGTGCGTTATAGCTGATAGATCCATAGCTCATGGCAGAAAACATAACGGGCATCGAAAGTTCTATTTGAGGAGGGAGGTCGCATTTAAGGTTGCCCTCTTCGTCTCGTTCAATTTTCTGCGGCTTTTTCCCTAAAAACACTTTAGTTTCCATAGGTTCACGCAAAGGATCAATGGGAGGGTTGGTGACCTGCGATGCGTTGACAAGGATTTTATCCCAATACACCGGCAGCTCGCGAGGGTTACCCATTGAGGAAAGCAAAACGCCACCACTGTTTGCCTGCTTGTAAATTTCTTTAATAGTGCTATCTTGCCAGTTGGCATTTTCACGCAGACGGCAATCACTTTTTACAATTTTTATGGCGCGTGTTGGACAAAGTGAGACACAGCGTTGGCAGTTGACACACTTTGCTTCATCGCTCGCTATGATATCGAACTCGTCATCGTAGGTGTTTACTTCGTTGGCGCATTGGCGTTCGCATGCGCGACAGGTAACGCAGCGTCTGTCGTTACGTAGTACTTCAAATTCAGGGAATACAAATTCGATATTCATTTAAAATGCACCTTCCTTTACGTTCACGATGACGGCTTCGCCGCCAGCAGGTGCCCAGATGTTTTCGGCGTATGGTTCCATGGCTCGGATAGCAGCTTCTTCGCTGGCAATAAATACCTTATCGTCTTTTTCGCCTACAACCATAGAGCGTAGTTTTAAGCGGTCGTTGAGAGCCATAAGTCCACCGTTGTATCCTAAAACAATAGAGAAAGGACCAGTTACCAACAGGCTCGGGAAGAGTGTGCGTAGATACCTGTGCTTTTCCTTTAAGACAGGGTCAGTCTCATTTTCGATAGTGCTCCAAAATGGTGCGGCAACAATGCTTGCAGCTTCCTCAAGCGTAAGTCCTTGTGAGCGAATGAGGTAATCCATAATGTAAGTAATAACTTCGGTGTCTGTTTGGAGGGTGCATTTATAGCCAAACATTTCAATGAAACGCCGATTAGCATCATATGAAGAAATTTCACCGTTGTGAACAATAGTCCAGTCAAGCAAAGAGAAGGGGTGAGCGCCGCCCCACCAGCCAGGCGTGTTGGTAGGATAACGACCATGGGCGGTCCAGGAGTAGGCTTCATATTCTTCTAGCCTGTAGAAAGTTGAAACATCCTCAGGAAATCCAACCGCCTTAAAGCCGCCCATATTTTTACCGCTAGAAAATACGTACGTACCTTTCATCTCAATGTTAATCTGCATAACTACACGCGCCACAAATTCCTCTTCACCGATTTGCATAGCTGCAGGAACCGATTTAAGGGGGGCAACAAAATAACGCCAAATAAGCGGTTCGTTGGTGATCTGGGGAATCTTTCGGGTAGGAATAAGCTCTGCCTGCACTATTTCAAAGCGTTCTTTGAGAAATGCTTCGCAATTTTTACGCGTAGCGCGGTCATCAAAAAACATGTGTAGTGCATAAAAATCCTTGTATTCAGGATAAATGCCATAGGCGGCAAAGCCACCACCAAGTCCGTTTGAGCGATCGTGCATTGGCTTCATTGCCTCGGTGATCATCTCGCCAGACATCTTGTTTCCTTCTTTGGATATGACTGCAGCAATTGCGCAGCCGGAAGGGATTCGTATTTGACCTTCTAATTTCATAGGCTCTTTCCTCTCGACAAAAAAAGAAAAGGCGCTCACTTCGGGGTAGACGAATGCCTAATCCGAAATGAACGCCTTTGCTCATTCGGTACATAAAACACTGGTTTTAGAATTTTGTCAAGAAAAATTTTTAGATTTGAGTTTTCTTTTGCTTACTTTCAGAGAAAATCCTCAAAAAAGATGTTGTAAAAAGCTTACCCTCGTTGTAATATCGTAACCCGTGAAGGCAAAGGCGTCTTTGAAAGGTGAAATTCACCATCAAAGACGCCTTTGCCTTTTTTTGTTGCTAGAAAGACAAAGGAGTTTATATGAATGTAATCTCTTGAGAGGGTGCGGTATGAGGTTTTATGGCGTGTGTAAAATTGCATGTGGTTTACCTAAGAATAACCACGTAAAAACCGTGTGTACTCGACGTTATTAAACGTTCTCAACTTTCGATAGCCTTCTATTCGGTGTAAACTGTACGCGGTAATAGTTCCGGCTGATCGACTCGTATCGATCTTTATCAAAAAGGTGAACATAGTGGATAAAATTCTCGTTTTGGACTTCGGGGGTCAATACAATCAACTAATAGCGCGCAGAGTGCGTGCTTCGCATGTGTATGCTGAGATTAAGCCCTATAGTGGAATCACGCCTGAAGAAATTAAAGAGGCTGGCTACAAGGGTATTATTTTCACGGGTGGCCCAAACAGTGTGTATGACGAGACTTCTCCTCACTATGATCCTGCTGTTTTAAACTTGGGTATTCCAATTTTGGGAATTTGTTACGGTGATCAGCTTATGGCTCACATGGCTGGTGGGGAAATTGCTACTGCAAAAAGCAGCAGCGAGTACGGTAAGACAACAGTATATGCTTCAGAAAGTCTGTTGTTTGAAGAGGTAGCGCCTGAAAGCGTTTGTTGGATGAGTCATACCGACTATATTGTAAAAGCTCCTACGGGATTTTCCACTATAGCGCATACCGATAAGTGTCCTTGCGCTGCTATGTCTGATGAAAGTCGGAATTTGTATGGCGTGCAGTTCCACCCTGAAGTGACGCACACTGAATACGGTACACAAATACTTAACAACTTCATTTTTTCTGTCTGTGGCTGTAAGGCAGACTGGAAAATGGAAAATTTTGTAGAAGATATCGTTGCACGTTACAAAAAAGAACTTGCAGGTAAGCGTGTTTTGCTTGCTCTTTCTGGTGGTGTCGATTCTTCGGTTGCTGCTGTGTTACTAAACAAAGCGATCGGTAAAAATCTTGTGTGCGTATTTGTTGACCACGGATTACTCCGCAAAGATGAGGGCGATACGGTTGAGCGGACTTTTGGAAAAGAGCTTGGAGTGAATCTCATTCGCGTAAATGCTCAGCAGCGCTTTTTCTCAAAACTTGCTGGTGTGACAGATCCAGAAAAGAAACGGAAAATCATTGGCGAAGAGTTTATTCGAGTCTTTGAGGATGAAGCAGGCAAGCTCGGTACCATTCACGCTTTAGCTCAGGGAACTATTTATCCTGATGTCATTGAAAGCGGAAAAGGGGACTCGGCAGTTATAAAGAGCCATCATAATGTTGGCGGTCTTCCAGACAATATTTCTTTCGAGGAATTGGTAGAGCCCTTGCGTGCGTTGTTTAAGGATGAAGTTCGCGAAGTAGGCGAGCAATTGGGAATTCCGCATGAACTTGTGTGGCGTCAGCCTTTCCCCGGCCCTGGTCTTGCCGTACGTATTATTGGTGAGATTACCGAAGAAAACGTGGCTATTCTTCAGGATGCCGATGCAATTTTCCGCGAAGAGGTCATTAATGCAGGAATGGAACACTGTGCAAATCAGTACTTTGCCGTATTCACCGGCATTCGTTCGGTAGGTGTTATGGGCGACGCACGTACGTATGGACACACTATCGCGCTGCGTTCGGTCACTACAGACGATTTTATGACAGCAGAATGGACAAGATTGCCTTTTGAGGTCTTAGAAAAGGCGAGCAGTAGAATAACGAATGAAGTAGCAGGAATTTCAAGAATAGTATATGACATTACTTCTAAGCCACCAGCGACGGTGGAATGGGAATGAGGAACTTTAAAATATGACAAAATATGTTTTTGTGACCGGAGGCGTTGTTTCGGGTCTTGGTAAAGGTATAACTGCGGCTTCTTTGGGAAGATTGCTTAAAGCTCGTGGCTTAAAGGTTGCAGCTCAGAAGCTTGATCCCTACATTAATGTTGATCCAGGAACAATGAGTCCGTTTCAGCACGGTGAAGTATATGTTACAGAAGATGGTGCAGAAACAGACCTTGACCTCGGACATTATGAACGTTTTATTGATGAGGACTTAAACAAGTATTCCAATCTTACGACGGGTAAGGTGTATTGGAATGTTTTGAACAAAGAGCGCCGTGGAGAGTACTTAGGCTCAACTGTTCAGGTTATTCCTCATGTTACCAATGAAATTAAAGACTTTGTCTACAACGTAGGACGTAAAGCAAAAGCAGATGTAGTTATCACTGAAATTGGTGGCACAATTGGCGACATTGAATCGCAGCCTTTTTTGGAAGCGGTGCGCCAAATTTCGCTCGAAGTAGGTAGAGAGAATAGCATGTTTATACATGTTACGCTTTTGCCTTTTTTGAAAGGTTCTGAAGAGCATAAGACTAAGCCGACGCAACATTCCGTTAAAGAATTGCAAGGGGTGGGAATTAACCCAAATATTGTGGTACTGCGTTGTGATGAACAGCCTGACCGTGCTATTACTAAAAAGATATCGATGTTTTGTAATGTAAAGCCGGACTGTGTCATTGAAAATGTTACCTTGCCTAATCTCTATGAAGCACCTTTAATGCTTGAATCTTCAAACTTCTCTTCGGTGGTTTGTCGTGAGTTAGGTATAGATGCTCCTGAACCTGATATGACTGAGTGGATTGCTATGGTCAATCAGCTTAAGGCAAGAAAAAAGTCTGTCTCCATTGGCATTGTTGGAAAATACGTAGGACTTCATGATGCGTATCTTTCGGTGGCTGAGGCACTTCATCATGCGGGATATTGCCACAATGCACATGTTGATATTCATTGGATTGATTCTGAGAGTTTGACGTCAAGTACTGTTGAACAAGAACTGTCGGTTCTTGATGGCATTTTGGTTCCTGGTGGATTTGGTGAGCGCGGTATTGAGGGCATGATTTTGGCGGCAAACTATGCTCGCGAAAAGGCTGTTCCTTTCTTTGGTATATGTTTGGGTATGCAAGTTACAATTATTGAATATGCTCGGAATGTTGCTGGCATTGAAGACGCAAATTCCGGTGAGTTTGATGAACAGTGCAAGAACAAGGTTATAGATTTTATGCCTGGTCAAAGTGATTCTATTGATAAGGGTGGCACGTTGCGTTTAGGCTCATATCCTTGTGAGATTAAGTCCGGTACTACAATGGAGCGTTGCTATGCTGCCAGCTCTATCAATGAACGTCATAGGCATCGCTACGAATTCAATAATGACTATCGTGAATGCTTGGAAACTGCAGGTTTGGTATTTGGTGGCATTTCGCCTGATGGTAGATTGGTTGAAACGGTAGAATTGTCGGAGCGTCCCTTCTATCTCGGTGTTCAGTATCACCCGGAATTTAAAAGTAGACCTACAAGACCTCATCCTTTGTTTAAAGGCTTTGTTGGTGCTGCGTGTGAACGGTCTAATGGAGGTCAAGCGTAATGCTGTTTGATTCTAAAGTGCATGAGGAGTGTGGCGTTTTTGGCGTTATAACTCCTGAAGCAGTAGATGTTGCAAGTATTTCTTATTACGGTCTCTATGCTTTACAGCATCGTGGGCAAGAGGCGTGTGGCATTGTTGTCAACGATGATGGAATTTTTTCTGCTTATAAAGACTTGGGGCTCATTAGTGAAGTCTTTTCGGGTGATACGCTAGCGCGTTTTCCTGAAGGAACAATGGCGGTAGGTCATGTTCGCTATGGGACAACAGGAGCTACAAATCGTAACAATTGCCAGCCTATAGTTGTCAATCATCAAAAGGGCCGTATGGCGCTTGCTCATAATGGAAATCTTGCAAACGCGGCAGAGTTACGTGATGAGCTAGAGCTATCGGGAGCAATTTTTCATACGACGTCTGATACAGAAATTGTTGCTTATATCATTACGCGCGAACGACTCAAATCGCCTTCTATCGAAGATGCAGTGTGTAAAGCAATGTATACCATTGATGGAGCTTATTCGCTTGTTGTAATGTCTCCGCAAAAGCTAATCTGCGCACGTGACCCATACGGATTTCGTCCCCTTTGCTATGGCCAGCGACCAGATGGAATGTATGTAGTAGCATCAGAGTCATGTGCACTTAAAGCGGTAGGCGCAGAATTTATTCGCGATGTTGATCCAGGTGAAATTTTAGTATTTACCAAAGAGGGAGTTCAATCAAATACTGAACATTGCAATACTAAAGATAAGAAGCTCTGTGTTTTTGAATATATTTACTTTGCTCGCCCCGATTCAGTGATTGATGGAATTTCGGTACATTCAGCTCGCGTACGTGCGGGTAAGGTTTTGGCGAAAAAACATCCTGTTGATGCGGATGTCGTTATTGGAGTTCCTGACTCTGGTCTTGATGCAGCTTTAGGATTTAGCGAACAATCAGGCATTCCGTATGCAATGGGTTTGATCAAGAATAAATATATTGGGAGAACTTTTATCGCTCCCGGAGATAGACTCGATAAAGTAAAGATTAAGCTCTCTGCAATAGAGGATGCGGTAAGTGGCAAGCGTATTGTGCTGATTGATGATTCTATTGTGCGAGGAACTACAAGCGGACGCATTGTTCGCTTATTGCGTGAAGCAGGTGCAAAAGAGATTCATATGCGAATTTCAGCACCTCCTTTTTTGCACCCCTGCTATTATGGTACTGATATAGATTCTCAGGAGCATTTGATTGCCTGCAATCATTCTATTCCTGAAATTTGTGAGATTATAGGTGCGGATAGTTTGGGCTATTTACCTACGGAAGACTTGTCGCAGCTTACACAAAACGGTGAATATTGTAGTGCGTGTTTTGATGGCAGATACCCCACTAAGGTTCCTACCAATACACAAAAAGGGCGCTTTGAACGCCGCTTAAGTGATGTAATAAAAGAAAAAAGCTCTACTAACCAGGAGGATTAATATGCGTTTTACTAAAATGCATGGACTCGGAAACGACTACCTATACGTCTACGATGAAGTGCCAGAAAATATCGTTGAGCTTTCTGTGTACCTCTCTGAACGCCATTTTGGCGCAGGTTCAGACGGAATGATTTATATTTGCCCATCTGAAGTCGCAGATTTCAAAATGCGTATTTTTAATGCAGATGGTAGCGAGGCTATGATGTGTGGCAACGGCATCCGTTGTGTAGGCAAGTATGTCTATGACAAAGGATACACCAATAAAACCGTGGTCAGTGTTGAGACGCTTTCTGGTGTTCGTGTTCTTGATTTACAGCTTGAAGAGGGTAAGGTAAAAACCGTTTCAGTCGATATGGGGGAGGCAGTTCTAAGCGACCCTCTGACTATCGATGTTGAGGGTGAAGAGATTTCTCTACAGCCTGTTTCTGTAGGAAACCCTCATGCAATTATTTTTGTCGAGGATATTGAGAAGGCTCCTCTTACTACTACCGGCCCTAAAATTGAGCGTCACAACGCTTTCCCCGATGGCGTAAACGTTGAGTTTGTTCAACCTTTGGGTAGTAATACGCTTCGCATGCGCGTCTGGGAGCGGGGAAGTGGTGTTACTATGGCGTGCGGAACCGGCGCTTGCGCAACTGCTGCTGCAGCTATTGCTGCAGGACATGCTCAATACAACGAGCCTATCTTCGTACAGCTTGATGGCGGTACGCTTGAGATATGTATTACCCCTGACAATAAGGTTCGAATGACAGGGCCAGCACAGTTCGTTTATGAAGGAGAAACCATTTAATGATTACGCTCAACACGCACTACGCAGATTTAAAAGACTCTTATCTGTTTTACAACATCGCTCAGAAAACCAAAGCCTATTCTGAAGCAAATCCTGAAAAGCATTTGTACCGTATGGGTATTGGAGATGTTTCTCTTCCTATTTGCGATGCAGTAATTAAAGCACTCCATGAAGCGGTTGATGATCAAGCAGTAAAAGAGACCTTTAACGGTTACATGCCTGAATGTGGTGCAGCCTTTTTACGTGAAGCAATTGCAGCATATTATGCTGGCAACGGGGTAGTGCTTGATGCCGATGAGGTGTTTGTTTCAAGTGGTGCAAGTGACGAGTTGGGCGATGTCTTAGATCTATTTGATCGTTCTGACAGCGCGCTGGTTATAGAGCCTGCTTATCCCGCCTACGTAGATGCAAATATTATTGCTGGTCGTGAAATTGTTCACTTGGCCTCTGGAGAAGAAAACGGCTTCTTGCCCGCTCCTGATGAGAATACGAAAGCAGATATTCTGTATATCTGTTCACCTAATAACCCAACCGGAGCGGTATTTGATCGCGCTCAGCTTCAGGCATGGGTTGACTTTGCCAACGAACATGGTTCTATTATTTTGTTTGATGCGGCATATGAAGCGTTTATTGAGGATGAATCATTACCTCACAGCATCTTCGAGCTTGAAGGCGCTAAAACGTGTGCTATCGAGATTTGTTCGCTGTCAAAAACGGCAGGTTTTACGGGCACGCGTGTGGGATATACCGTTGTACCAAAAGCTCTCGTACGCAACAATATGAATATTCACGACATGTGGGTACGTAATCGCACCACCAAGACCAATGGTATTTCATACATCCTGCAAAAAGGTGCTATGGGTGTGTTTTCTCCAGAAGGTCAAGAGCAAATTCATCAGAATATCCAGCTATATAAGCGCAATGCTAAAGTACTTATGGATGCCCTTGATGAGTTGGGTATCTGGTATTGTGGTGGCAAAAACGCGCCCTATATTTGGATGAAGTGCCCTAATGGTATGGGAAGCTGGGAATTCTTTGATCACTTGCTTCAGGAAGTTCAGATTATCGGAACACCTGGTGAGGGATTTGGAGCTTGTGGTGAGGGTTACTTCCGTTTCTCAACCTTCGGAAGCCCTGAAGATACCCAGGAAGCCGCACGTCGTTTGGTAAAGCTCCTGAGCTAAAGAGAAATTGAACTCCGGTTAAATAAGCTATCAGATACTACTAAAGCCTCCGAAAGGGGGCTTTAGTAGTTTCCGGGCAAGGTGTATCAC
>CAYJGC010000040.1:0-15474 GCA_964369725.1 uncultured Eggerthella sp. | reverse complement strand
ACCTCGTCTCTCGCAGCACCCTTATCGTAGGTGCAGAATTTGCTTGATTGATTGCTTGTCTCGGGTATCTAGAAAATCTCTGCATTCTGAAAAGTCAAATTTAGTCGGGAGATTAAAAGTTTTAAAATTTCAAACTTGGTATGACGTTATTAAGATTTTCACCATTAGCTTTCCTGGCGTTAGATAGTCTGTTTTTTCCTATGCCAAACTTAGTGCAGTTTTTTTAGGGGGCACGGACATTTTTCTGGACATCCTAGGCACTTAGCCCAAGACTTTTCCCGTATTCCATCGGGCTCATCCAGCCTAATGATTTCTTGATGCGTCTTTTAATAAGTGTTAGTTGTTTATACTTCATATTCATGACTCTTTCCTATTTGCTATGGACGACAAGGTTTGGCGACTGAAAACCATAGCGGGAAAAGTCTATTTGTGAAGCGACTTTAAGAATTCAGAGCGCGAGAATCACTTGTCCTAGAGAGATAAACCTCAGTGCTTTCTTTCGGACCAACCGCAACTGTTGCACTTAGTGTTGCAGTTAATATGGAAAGTTTCATCGGATTAAGGACCTGATGTCTGAAAATCGGTTTTTTTCTGGTGTCTGGAATGGTTGTGGTCGAATAGCATGTATGCGGTATAATGATGAGGTTTGAATGTAGAACGGGTGTGCCACATGAGAGGATGCCCGTGAATGAAAGGACACCCTCATAATGGCTATTTCTACTGCCGACTTTAAAAATGGAATGTGTATTGAGTATAACGATAAGTTGTGCACAATCGTAGAATTCCAGCATGTAAAACCAGGAAAAGGCGGCGCTTTTGTACGCACAAAACTTCGTGACATTAAAACAGGTCGCGTGGTTGATTACACGTTTAACGCGGGTACAAAATTTAATGCGGTACGTCTTGAAACGAAGAAAATGCAATACCTCTATGAAGATGGAAACGATTTCAACTTTATGGACAATGATACGTTCGAGCAGCTAGCAATCCCTGTTGACGTAGTAGGAGGAGCTGCAAAGTGGCTCAAAGAAAACGATGAGGCAAGTTTGTTGTATGCGGGTGAAGAGCTTATTAGTATTGAAGCTCAAATGTTTGTAGAGTTGGAAGTTACTGAAACCGATCCGGGATTTAAGGGTGATACTGTGCAGGGTGGAAGCAAGCCTGCAATCGTTGAAACAGGCGCAACTATTCAGGTTCCTATGTTTATTAACCCTGGTGACGTGTTGCAGATCGATACGCGTGATGGACGTTTTATTAAGCGCGTCTAAAGTAAAGCTGTGCAAGGACACTTTTCCCGGGTTAAAGAGTTGTGTATGTTAGCATCAGGATGCAGATTGCTGCATCCTGATTTTTATTATGAGTTGCCTTATGGATTTACCGGCTGTGAGCTCTGTGTTTTGTCGAGACATACTTATGAGATTGTGGATGTTGGGATTCGATGAATGCAAAAACTGCCTCAAAAGGCTTGCGGGCTGCAGTACAGTGGCTCGTGAGCTGCGAAACGAAGGCATCGAAAAGAACTGCGTCCCAAATAACTAAAACTTAAGAACAAAAAAGAGGTTTCCTTTTCGGGAAGCCTCTTTAAAAGTATTTACCTAGAATTTAAACAGTTTCAAAAGTTGAGTTAATTATTGGAGGGGGGAGGGTACTCTTCTAAATGAATAGCTGACAAGTCAATGAGCTCAGCAGGCTCAATTTCAAGAGCTCGTGACAGCTTTGCGATATCAGTAAAGCTCACGTTGACGAGACCCCTTTCCATGTCGCTAATGCGAGGGTGTTTTGACCCAATCATGAGTCCAAGACGCTCTTGCGTAAGGCCTTGTCCCTTGCGGAGTTTACGGAGGTTTTGACCGAACTGCACTGCACAGGCTCTGGTAAGAGAGTCCCTGCGATCCATGAGTTCTTTTTTGCTTAAGTTTAATTTATCCATGGCGCAAATATAATACGACTATCAAAGTATTATATAATCGATTGGATACGAATCCAAAAAATTTCCAAATATAGCAAAATTTTTTATCAAGTGCACAATTTTTCAAATTTTGTTGATTTGTAAAGTTCAGGTAAAGTAAGAAAGCGCAGATAGATGCCTTGTTCAATTTTTATGTGTAGAGAAGTTCTTTCAGGTGTCTATTCTGTTGCTTCATGGTGGTTTTTTATAAAGTACTCTTTCTTTGCGCTAGGTTCTTTTATAATGATCTACTCTATATTTTGACAATTTTGTTTTTTGATTAGTTTTAGACTGAAGGGAGGTGTGAGTTCATGTCAAGGCTTCAAATTATGGATGTCACCATTCGCGACGGACAGCAAAGCTTATGGGCCACACGTATGCCAATTGGAGATATGCTTCCAATTTTGCCTAAGATGGACCGCGTCGGATACTGGGCTATAGAAGCATGGGGAGGCGCTACCTTTGATACTTGTTTGCGCTTTCTTGACGAAAACCCCTGGGATCGATTGCGCTCGATTAAGGCAAAAACGCCCAACACGCCGCTTTCCATGCTTTCTCGCGGACAAAATCTTGTAGGCTACAAGCATTACTCACGCGAAGTATGTAATCGTTTTGTCAAGGCAGCTAACAGGAACGGAATTCATGTTTTCCGCGTCTTTGACGCACTTAATGACATTCGAAATGTTATAGACAATGCAGAGGCAATTAAAGAATGTGGTGCACATTTTGAAGGAGCTATTTCCTATACTATGTCGCCTGTCCACACGCTTGACAGCTTTCTTGATTATGGACAACAGCTTAAAGACTTAGGCGCAGATTCAATTTGTATAAAAGACATGGCAGGCATGCTCACACCGTATCGCACCGAGCGCATGGTAAAAGCCTTCAATGCAGAGATTGGTCTACCTGTTCATATTCACTGTCATTATGTTGGCGGCATGGCTCCTGCTAATATCATTAAAGCAGCAGAAGCCGGCGCTGCTATTGCTGATACTGCGCATGCTCCTTTAGCGTTCGGTAATAGTCATCCTGCTGTCGAGATGATTGCTGCAGCACTACAAGAAAGTCGCTACGATACTGGTCTTGATCTCGATCTTTTGTTTGAGATTGCGGAATATTGGGAAGGCGTTCGTGAGCGCTCTCATTACAAGCGTGGCGTTTCTTCTCTTATCCACATGCAGGTATATTCGCACCAGGTGCCTGGTGGCATGATGTCAAATTTGCTGTCTCAGCTTGAAATACAAAATGCAAGCGACCGCTTGCCTGAAGTTATGCGTGAGATTCCTAAAGTTCGCGCAGAAGTGGGTTATCCGCCATTGGTGACGCCTATGTCTCAAATTGTAGGAACGCAAGCGGTATTCAATGTGCTTACCGGAAAGCGCTGGGGCGTTGTTTCTAAGGAAATGAAAGACTACATTTGCGGCTACTACGGTAAAGCACCTGGTCGTATGGATAAAGACATTGTTGCAAAGGTTGTAGGTACTTCTGATATTTTGCCACCTGATGTAGCTCCTGGCTCACTGGTAACTACAACCTATAATGAATTAGTAGAAGAAATTGGGGATTTGGCAAAGAGCGAAGAAGACGTTTTGATGTACGCCTTATTCCCTAATGAAGCTCGTACGTATTTAAGTAAGCATCGAACATCAGAAAAAGTAGACTTCCTCATGGAGCAGGAGTCAACCCAGACCAAGGAGGAAGATTACGTGGATATCAATCAAATTCGTGAGTTGGTTCGTGTCGCTGAAGAGAGCGGCGTCGGTGAGATTATTGTTGAAGAAGAGGGTGCGCGTATTTCTGTGCGCATGCCAAGCGCAATGCCTGTTGGCGCAGTAATGCAGCCTCAGATGGTTGCCGCAGCTCCTGCTGCCGCTCCAGCTCCCGTAGCATCTGCTCCTGAGCCTGCTACTCAAAACGAGCGTCCAGCTGACTGGTATGCAGTAACGGCTCCTATGGTGGGCACCTTCTATGCTGCTCCTGCTCCTGGCGAACCTGCGTTTGTAAAGGTTGGCGACGAGGTAACAGCAAACCAGACACTTTGTATTGTTGAAGCGATGAAGCTCATGAACGAGATTACTGCCGAAGAAATGGGTATTATTCGCGAGGTCTGTCTTGAAGATGCGTCGCCTGTTGAGTATGGAACGGTGCTCTTTTATGTGGAGCCAGTAAGCGACCAATCAAAGCTTGCGGAGACAGTGTAATGTTTAACAAAATTCTTATTGCAAACCGCGGAGAGGTAGCTCTCCGCGTTATGCGTGCGTGTAAGGAGTTAGGTGTAAAGACGGTTGCTGTTTATTCAACGGAAGATGCCGACACCTATCCAGTCCAATACGCTGATGAAGCAGTGTGTATCGGACCGGCTCCTGCAAACAAAAGCTACCTTATTATGGCAAGCATTATTGGTGCAGCAAAAAATACGGGCGCTGAAGCTATTCATCCAGGGTATGGCTTTTTAGCAGAAAACGCTGATTTTGCACGCATGTGCGCAGAAAATGATTTGGTATTTATTGGTCCTTCTGCGGACTGCATTGAGCGTATGGGCGACAAAAGCATGGCTCGTGAAACCATGAAGCTTTGCGGTGTTCCTACAGTACCTGGTTCAGACGGGTGTATTGACACGGCTGCAGAAGCAAAAGAATTCGCTGATTCTGTTGGATACCCTGTACTCATTAAGGCAACTGCGGGCGGCGGCGGAAAGGGTATGCGTGAGGTTCATGATCCCGCCGACCTTGAGTCTCAGTATCAAGCAGCGCGTACGGAGGCAGGCGCTGCGTTTGGTAATGACGGTGTATATCTCGAGAAGCTAGTTCTCAGACCTCGTCATGTGGAGATTCAGGTTCTTGCCGACGACTTTGGTAACAGCATTGCTTTGTGCGAGCGCGATTGTTCCGTTCAGCGACGTCATCAAAAACTCATCGAAGAGGCTCCCTCGCCTGTGTTGACAGAAGACTTGCGTCGCGCCATGGGCGTTGCAGCCATCAAGGCTGTTCGAGCAACAGATTATAGAAATGCCGGTACTATTGAATTCCTTCTTGATTTAAGCGGTCGTTTTTATTTTATGGAAATGAATACGCGCGTTCAGGTAGAGCATCCAGTGACAGAAGAGATTACGGGCGTTGATATCATCAAAGAGCAGTTGCGGATTGCGGCTGGTGAACCAATGAGTTGTGCTTCTCGCGCACCTTTTGTTCCCGACGGCCATGCTATCGAATTTCGCATTAACGCAGAAGACCCTGCTCACGGATTCCGTCCTTGTCCGGGAAATATAACAAAATTTGAGCCGCCTGCAGGCCCCGGCGTTCGTGTGGAGAGCTATGTACGCACCGGCTCTCGCATTTCTCCTTATTATGACTCACTTGTTGCAAAATTGATTGTTCGTGGTCAAGACAGAGAAGAAGCACTTGCTCGCGGTCGTCGTGCACTCGAAGAATTTAATATTGAAGGAATTGCAACTACCATTCCGTTCCATCGTCGCGTGCTAGAAAATGAAGTATTTTGCGCAGGTGAAGCAACAACTGATTTCATTGAAACACAGATGGGAGATATACTATGACAAAACTCAATCTTGAAGGAATGGAATTAGCTTCTGGCGTAATAGAAACAATCGTTTCGATCGTTGTCCAAGAAGTTGAGGGTGTTGCTGCAGTTGGGCCTACTGTTGCTGGCGGATTTCGTTCAGTTTTTGTTGCTAAGCCCTCTACGCAAGGTATCGATGTTGTCGTTGACGAAGAGGACAAGTTGCAAATTTCCGTACGTATTGATGTATATTATGGCTACGTATTGCCCGAAGTCGCTGCAAATGTTCGCAAGGTCATTGTTGAAGCCCTTTCTAGTCAGGTAGGCGCTTCGGTTGATGCGGTTGATGTGTACATCGACGGCCTGCGCTTTGTGCAATAGCTATTGGAGGCTTAGATATTTTTATGGCTCCAAAAAGACACGAGCGAACAGCTGCCAGGCGCGCAGCAATACAAGTTTTGTACGCTGGAGAAATAACGGATGAATCGCCAACTAAGCTTGCCGAAGAGGGCGCTTGCCTACCGGAGGGTGACATTCTTTCTAAATATGCGCTCAATTTGATACGTGGTGTTGAATCACACCGTTGTACTATTGATAAGCATTTGGCGGCTACTTCAGAAAATTGGTCAGTAGTGCGGATGCCTGTGCTGGATAGATGCATCTTGCGTTTGGCTATTTACGAAATGATGTTTATGAATGATGTGCCTGTTTCGGTTGCCATTAATGAAGCAGTGGAACTTGCTAAGGATTTTGGCGGAGAAGACGACTCTCCTCGTTTTGTAAACGGATTATTAGGACGCATGGCGAAGCAGATTGATGGTCAAGACATTGACGAAGAAGAACAAAGTACCGACAACGAATCTTTAAGCGGGGCACAAGAGGAGCTGCTTGATGACTGATGAAAAGTCGTACAGCTTTGAAGAGGTAAAAGAACGTCTTGACGAGATACTTGACTCGGTAAACGACGAGAATATTGGACTTGATGAAGCGCTTGCGTTGTACGAAGAAGCAGTAGGCCTGGGTTTGCGCGCAAGCGATCTTCTTGAAGAAGGGGTTGAGCTAAGTCAGCTATCCGAGCAATCCCAAGAGTCCAAGGAGGACTCTCAGACTGAAGGTTAAGCAATGAATGTTTACGCAGTCTTGTGGTTCTATGTGTTTGAAAGGCATGCTTGATGAATGAGAAGCGGATTTTAGATGTTGTAGCATCTCCAAGCGATCTTAAGCTCCTCACTAATGAAGAGCTTTCTATTTTAGCTCATGAAATTAGAGAAGAAATAGTTACGATAACATCTGAAACAGGCGGACATGTAGCTTCTTCGCTAGGAGCAGTAGAGATTATCTTGGCTGCTCACAGTTTGTTAGATTGCCCCAAAGACAAAATTGTTTTCGATGTGGGTCATCAGGCATATGCTCATAAGTTAATTACCGGGCGTCTTGAAGCATTTAAGACGCTCCGTATGTATGGAGGCTTGTCTGGCTTTCCTAAACCTGAAGAAAATGACTGTGATGTACATCCTTCGGGTCATGCTTCAGATTCTCTTTCGGTAGCTCTTGGTCTCGCTCAAGCCCGCGACTTGCGAGGGAGTGACGAAAAAGTAATTGCCATTATTGGAGATGCGTCATTGTCGGGAGGAATGGCTTTTGAAGCTTTGAGTCATGTGGGTCATACGCAAACTCCTATGGTTATTATCCTAAACGACAATGAGATGTCTATATCGCGTAATGTAGGCGCCTTGTCGCGTCATCTGGGCAGCATGAGAGCTTCTAGCCAATATCGTCACACAAGAGACAGCTTGCAAGAAATGCTTGAGAGTCGGGGTGTGGTAGGTAATGCACTTGCTCGCTTTGGGCGAAACGTGAAAGATTCGATGAAACAGTTTGTTTTGCCGCAATCTATGATATTTGAGCAGCTGGGAATTGTTTGCACTGCTCCTATTGATGGGCATAATATCGAAGAGCTGAAAGAGACTCTAGCGGCAGTGCTTGCGATGGATGCACCATCGCTTGTTCATGTGGTGACAAAAAAAGGAACTGGCTACGAACCCGCTTGCCAAGATCCTGAAAAATTTCATGGCATCGCTCCTTATGTAGTAGAAACAGGAGAGGTTAAAAAAACGACCCCTGGCGCACCTTCGTATACGAGTGTGTTCGGAAGTGCTTTAGTCGAGGAAGCAAAACGCGATGATCGCATTGTTGCTATTACTGCTGCCATGCAGGGCGGAACGGGGTTGTCAGCATTTGCAAAAGAGTTTCCTAGTCGCTTTATTGACACAGGTATTGCGGAAGAGCATGCTGTTGCGCTCGCGAGCGGACTCGCTTTGGGCGGTGCAAAACCTGTGGTAGCAATTTACTCAACTTTTCTGCAGCGTGCAGTCGATCAGATGATCATTAATTGTGCATTGCCTAATTTAGATGTATTGTTTGCTATAGATCGGGCTGGCGTAGTGGGCGAAGACGGACCTACGCATCATGGTGTCTTTGACTTGGTATATTCTCGTATGATTCCCCATATGCGCATTATTGATCCCTCTGATGAGGCCGAATTAGTACATGCATTGCATACGGGTCTCTCATTAGGTGGTCCTTTCGCTGTTCGTTATCCTCGTGGTGCAGCTCAGGGGGTGGCTTTGCCTGAAGAGCCGGTAGAGCTAAAAGAAGGCGAAAGTCGCGTATTGCGTGAAGGAAGCGATATTGCAATTTTGGCGTTTGGCAGCGTGGTTTACCCAGCTTGCGATGCTGCAGAAATGCTTAGCGCAAAAGGAATTGGTGCGCGTGTGGTAGACATGCGTTGGGTGAAGCCCCTTGACGCTAAAGCAATTAAACGTGCAGCTAAAACAAACCTGGTAGTTACTGTGGAAAGTGGCGTGGTTGCTGGTGGTGCAGGAGAAGGTGTATTAGGAGAGCTTGCAGCGATGAAACTTACGCCACAAGTGCTCAATCTTGGCATACCTGATAGATTTGTCCAGCAAGGTAAGATGTCATTATTGCTTGAGGAACTTGGGCTTGATGCAGAAGGTATCGCTTCATCAATTTTACAGCGCCTAGAAGATAAGTAGATATTTTTGCTATAGGTTGCTGCGTGTGTTTTGAGGGGCAGCGCAATTCGGCGGTTTATGTTGGCGGCTACCTGCCCACTTGATTCACTGTATTTTTATATCGGACTGAGAGATGCGAGCGCAAGAAACCTGCCGTTCGCAGAAGTGTTTAGCAGAATATATGAAATAGTTGGCAAAATGAGTACAAGAGCCCTATAATCTTAGGGCAGTTCGTCACAAAATAGAAAGTTCCTAAGTTTTGAAGAGCATGATCAACAGCATTATTCTGATTCTAGACCTCATTATTAGCAAGAGGTTTTGTTGTTGCGTTGCTTGGAGAGCTTAGAAGTTATCAATATAACAACTTTTTAAACTCGCTTGCAATCGCAAGCGAGTTTTTTGTTATACGAACAAAAAATAAAAATTGTAAACAGTGTCGACAAGAGGGTGAGTGGGGTTATGAGACAAGTGGCACAGACTTTGTTGAAAAGCAAGATAGCAAGCAGACAATGCTTTGCCTTAGAGAAGGGAGTGGATGATTCATGCTCACGTTAGAAAGAGTATATCAAGCGGCACATGTGTTAAAGCCTGTCGTGCGCAAAACTGATTTGATATATGCTCCTCAAATTGCACCATGTAGCGAGCTGTATTTGAAGACAGAGAACTTGCAGATCACAGGATCTTTTAAGGTTAGAGGTGCTTGTTTTAAGACATCAATGCTGACTGCCGAAGATAAAGCGAAGGGGGTTATTGCGTGCTCTGCGGGAAATCATGCGCAAGGAGTGGCTTTGGCGGCTCAGAAGGAAGGCATAAAGGCCACTATTTTCGTTCCCAGTGTGGCACCTTTGTCTAAAATTGAAGCAACAAAGCGTATGGGTGCAGAAGTTCGTATCGTTGACGGCGTTTACGACGACGCTCATAATGCAGCGCTTGCTTTTCAAGAAGAAAGCGGCGGGGTATTGGTGCATCCCTTTGACGACGTGGATGTTATTGCCGGACAAGCAACTATTGGCCTTGAAATTTTGGATCAAGCCGCAGACCTTGATGCGGTAATTGTACCAGTGGGAGGCGGCGGACTAATATCGGGGATAGCTTTTGCTTTAAAGAAGCTCAATCCATCTTGTAAGATTTATGGTGTGCAGGCCGCTGGGGCGGGGAGTATGTATAGCTCGCTTAAAGACAATAAACGCCATTGCTTGAAAGGCGTTTCTACATTTGCTGATGGCATTGCCGTTAAAAGTCCTGGTGAAATTACTTATGCATTATGTCAAGATTACGTTGACGAGATCGTAATGGTTACTGATGATGAGATTGCCACGGCAATTTTAACGCTCATGGAGCAGCATAAACTTGTTGCAGAAGGCGCTGGCGTGGTTGCGGTGGCTGCAGCGCTTTTTGGAAAGCTACCCATTGCAGGGAAGAAAGTATGTGCGGTGGTTTCGGGTGGAAATATTGATGTCAATATTCTAGCGCGCGTTATTACACGCGGCTTGTTGACGACGGGGCGTCTTTCGGAGATGCGCATAGAAATGCTTGATAAGCCTGGTCAGCTTAAAGAAGTCGCTACCATTATTGCCGACATGGGCGCAAATGTTATCAAGGTGCTACACAATCAGGGTGGAGAGAATACCGACATCAATGGTTGTTATTTGCATATTTCGCTCGAGACAAAAAATAAAGAACATCTTGCTCAAATCAAGCAAGCAATACAGCAACGTGGCTACAGAATATTGGAGGATATGGTATGAAAAAAATCATCTACACACATGATGCGCCAGAACCGCTCGGTCCGTACTCCCAGGCAATTCTGATAGACCGCACTCTTTACTGCTCAGGTCAGATAGCGGTGAGATGTCTGGATGCTGATGTGAGAACGCAAACCGATCAAGTATGCAAAAATATTGCGGCAGTCTTAAAAGCTGCGAATATGACTCTTTCGAATGTGGTGAAAACGACATGCTTCCTTGATTGTATGGCAGATTTCTCTGACTTCAATGAAGTTTATGCTCAGTATTTCGTACACGAACCTGCGCGCTCTTGTGTCGCAGCAAAAGAGCTACCTAAGGGAGCCTTGGTGGAGATAGAAGTTCTCGCGATAGCAGATAAGTAGGTCTGGCTTTCCCAGCATAAAAGCTTTGGTAGAATCAGGCGCATTTGCTGATACTTCCTTGTGTAGGGTGGCTAAAATATCGTCAAGCTATCAAAGCGCTGACAGATAGTTTGCGCTTTGCTTTTTTTGGATAGCTTTGTTCATTTGTCACTATAGTGTCTTTTATGTATAGAAGTACGTAAGGGAGATTGTGGTGAATAATAAAGAATTTGCAAAAGGAGCAGAGCGCCTCATTGATCCGATAACGGTAGGTACGGTTCATGTGCTGCAGCAATTTTCCGGGTCGCTTCCGCTACCTCTACAGCATTATCTAATGAAGCGCGCGGCAAAAACTACCCCACAGATGGGGTTTGTTGTGGAGCCGTATGCATTCTTTCTTTTTTATGAAGTGGAAGATACTCAAAAAACCAAAGAGCTTTTGCCGGAGGGTTTTTCTTTGGTAAAGACTTGCATTTGCGAAGACGATGAACCGGCATACTATGCAATCGTTTGTTTTTTCCGCGTACACACGAGTGCGTTTTGGGGCGCTCGAGGAGAATACTATCTTGTAGCTGAAGACGAGCAAACGGGGTTGGTGAGTTGGATTATCGTTGATTATTTGAGTGACACTATTAGTCACGACCGGCGCTACGGCCTTCGAGGACCTTCTGCGCCAGGGTCGGTGGTTACTATCACTTGCGAAGGGCGCGTATTGGTTGATATGGAATGCTCAAGAGGCGGCGGACGTATGGCATTTTCTTCTGGCTTAGAGAGTTCTTGTATGAGAAAGCTAGGTAAGCGTTTGTGGATTGAAGGCAATCTGTCTGTTGGATACGGAGCGCTTGTTAATGACAGTAAAGCTGGAACCTTTTCGCTTACCTTCTTGCCTGACGTTATGGAGCAGGCATTAGATATCCCGCTAGAGAACTTGGAAGTAGAGTGTGCGACATGGCATGGCGAGATTTTATCTAGCCGGCCTGTAAGAATGATTTGTTTTCCTTATGCGCAGCATCTTTTGTCGGACAGCCCGGAAAGTGCAAGTGGTTATGCTTCAGAAGAGGAGCTGGTAAGGGCGGCTCGATCGATTGATTTTAGTAAAATACCTACCATGGAAATCGGTTCTTTTCGTACGCAATTTATAGCAGGGACTATAGTCACTTGGAGTGTAATCGCTGCTTTGATTGCCGCGCTTGTTTTAGCGTAAGAAGGTAGGCTGGTTGTGAAGAGATGGGTTCATACAAACCCCCTTGCAGAAGTATTATAGCAATATATTAATTTGGAAAAGCTTAGTGATTAAGGGTATATGTTTTCGCAATATCCCCAATTAAGGCGTTTTGAGCAAACTCTGAATATTTTTTTAAGAAATAAATCTATAGTTCAATAACGTCTCAGGCGTGCTACAATACTGAGGCTTGTGGAAAAGTTCTACAAGCATGTAATGTAGGCCCCCGAGACATGTTTTGTTGCGCAGCTGGACAGGTACATCCTGCACACGCGAACATGGTATTGTTAGCAATCATTCATGGCGAAGGGTCCCCGATTGAAAGATTTGAAAGGGGTCCGTTTTGACCGAAATCAAAAACACTTCAGTCATCGACTTTGAAGACATCTCAGATGAGCAGATGAACGCAATGATCGATGGCACCTTGACCGAGTTTGACGAGGGAGACCTTGTTGACGGTACGGTTGTCAAAATTGAGCATGATGAAGTGCTCGTTGACATTGGCTTTAAGAGTGAGGGCGTTATCCCTTCCCGTGAGCTTTCTATCCGCAAGGATGCTAACCCATCTGAAATCGTTGCTTTGGGCGAGAAAATTGAAGCTTTGGTTCTTCAGAAAGAAGACAAAGATGGTCGTTTGATTCTCTCTAAGAAGCGTGCTGAGTACGAGCGTGCTTGGATTTCAGTTGAAGAGAAGTTCAAAGCTGGCGAAATTGTTACTGGTGAGGTTATCGAAGTGGTTAAGGGTGGTCTTATCCTTGACATTGGTCTTCGTGGCTTCCTTCCTGCTTCTTTGGTTGACCTTCGTCGTGTTAAAGATCTTGACATGTACATGGGTACCGAGGTTGAGGCTCGCGTTATCGAGATGGATCGCAACCGTAACAACGTTGTTCTTTCACGTCGTGTTCTTCTTGAAGAGGGTCGCAAAAATGAGCGTGCTGAAATCTTGGCTAAGCTTACCAAGGGCATGCGCTTGAAGGGTGTTGTTTCTTCAATCGTAGACTTCGGTTCATTTGTTGACCTTGGCGGCATTGACGGCTTGGTTCACATTTCAGAGCTTTCTTGGAACCACGTTAACCATCCTTCAGAGGTTGTTAAGGTTGGCGACGAGGTTGAGGTTGAAGTTCTTGATGTAGACTTGAACCGTGAGCGCATCTCGCTTGGTCTTAAGCAGACTACCGAGGATCCATGGATTAAGCTTGTTGAGAGCTATCCTGTAGGTTCTGTTGTTGATGGTAAAGTAACGAAGATTGTTCCATTTGGCGCATTCATCGAGCTTGGTCAGGCAATTGAAGGCTTGGTACACATTTCTGAAATGGCACAACGTCACATCGACACGCCTGCTCAGGTTGTGAAGGCTGGCGACCCTGTTAAGGTTAAGGTTATGGAAATTAACCCAGAGCGTCGTCGCATTTCCTTGTCAATGAAGGCTGCTGCAATTGATTTGGGCTTTGAGATTGAAATTGATGAGTCTATCGTTGTAGAGGATAAGGCAAAGAAGAAGGCAGAAAAGAAAGACGCTGCTGAAGAAGTTGCCGAAGAGGTTGTTGTAGAGGCTGAAGTCGCTCCTGCTGAAGAAGTTGCTGAATAGTCAAACGCACTAAATTATGTTAAGGGAGCTTGCAATTTGCAGGTTCCCTTTTTTGTTGCAAGTGGGCATGTCAAATTAGCTGTTGGTGTTATGCGTCTTGCTTTCATTCTGGATGGTGCTGACAAGAAGTAGTAGTTGTTCATCTTGGATTTGATAAAACACGCGAGCTTCCTTTCCTGTATCGCCATTCTCGCTAGAATGGGTTACCGCAGGCTAATAAGTGATGAGGTGAGTCCCGCAGTTTCTTAGAAGCATCTCAGCGAACGTTAAAATACTCCCAGTTCTTGCTTCGAAAGAAGGGGATTACATGCACTGTCTAGGGTTGGAGGATTAACCTTGTTCGGCGGGTTGTTCTGTACGAATGCCTTGAATGATTGCTTTTGCGGTTATGGATGCAAGGTCTTGAGTTGCTGCGTGAGCTTTCTCTGAGGCTATCTCAAGAGTTGATTTGAGATGCGCTGCCTCATCACCTTCTGAATGGACGGGTAAAAGGTGGGCAATGTTTGCATGAATGAGATTAGTATAGACTTGAGCACCATGTTCCGAAAGATGGGTTCCGTCTCCGTCAAATAGACCAAGCTGACGCGCACTTTCTCCGTACCAGTCGATAAGATGTACGTTTTCGTAACGCTGAGAAGCGTCATATAGAGCCCAGTTGGTTTCCTCAACCCATGGCTGGGGACTGCGCGTATTGACGAAAAAGACTTGTTTTTCAGATCCTACAGTTGCTAGAAGCTCGTCAATTTGCTCGCTTGTAACAGCACCGTTGGTTCCTAGCGCAAAAACAACAACATTGCCAACAATATTTTGATTTGAATAGGTTTGATAAAGTCCTATTCCCTCGTAAAACTGTCGGTTTACGGCTGAATCAATTGCTCCGTAAGGGAACGTTTCTGCAAAATAGGGTATTGTTCGCACAGAAACTGAGTCGCCAATCATAAGCACGTCAAGTTTTGGTTGGTTGTCTACTTCCTGAACAGCCGCAGAGGCGTCATCTTGAGGGGTGCCATCGTTGTTTTCGGTCTGATCGTCCTGTGAAGATTGAGGCAGACCAGCAGTTTGTGCGCTTTCATTTTGAAGGAGGTGACCACCTTCGAGTGCAGAAGTAGGGGGAACAAAGATGAGCCCACCTACGGCTACAAGCACGAGTGCGCTTGAAGCAAGAACAGGAACGAATCTTATTCGTATCCATTCTGAAAAATATACAGCTCTACTGCTGATGTCTTTGAGGAATTTTCCAATGGCTCCTTTGCGGATGGGGTCTTCAACAAAGCGGTAAGAGAACATAGAGATGGCAAAGATGAGCGCCAGTTCAACAAGATACATCCACCAAGGCATTTCTCCAGCAAGGTAAAACGAGCCCATAAGCAAAAGAATGGGGTAATGCCAAAGATAGATGCCGTACGAGCGGACCCCTATCCATACGAACGGCTTGGCGCTTGCAAGGCGGCCGATAATGCTCGAAGGATGCACCATAACAGCAATAAGGACTGCGGTGCATATTGAGGCAAGTAGAGTGCCTCCGTAATACCAAAACGGTGAAAGTCCATCAATAAAAACTACCATAGCGACAAGCGCAGCAAGGCAAACAAATCCTACACCATCAAGAATGCCGCGGGTGGTCTTACTGATCGTCACTTCATTTTGAGCACCAAGTAAGTGGGAAGGCCACATAAAGGCAAGCCAGGCACCAATTAAGAGCGAGAAGGCACGAGTGTCGGTTCCGTAATATACGCGGCTGGGGTCTGCTCCGGGGGTTGGATCGTAGAGGAGCGCCATGGCTGCTGTTGAAATAATAGCGAGAATAAGGGTGGTGTTGCGCATTGCGGTGCGCTTCATGCCGGCTTTATGGGCTATAAGCAAAAGCAGTGGCCAAAAAAGATAAAACTGTTCTTCGATGGCGAGAGACCAGAAGTGTGTGAGCGGGGAAGGCGCGCCAAGGGCGTCAAAATAAGATACATCCTGGAAGATGTACCACCAATTGGTTACCCAAAGAAGAGCGGCCCACATGTCTTCGCGTAGTTTAGTAAGAAGACTGTGGTCAAAGATGGTACAAAGAGCTGCCGTGCCTATGAT
>CAYJGC010000039.1:0-15782 GCA_964369725.1 uncultured Eggerthella sp. | reverse complement strand
CAGTTTTGTTTAACGACGCAAACAATAGAATTTTGGTTTTAGGGCGATGGTGTCTACAAAAGTTTATAATAGCGAAAACCCAGAAGAATTTGCTTGTTGGTTAAAGGAGAGCATAGTGAGTGAAGTCGAAGTGAAGCTTGAGAAGAGTGAACAAAAGATAAAAAGCAACCGCGGCAACACTGAAACTAATGAGGCGAAAAATGCCGAGGTGCCCGGGACATCTGAAGGGCTCTTGAAGAAGGTAAAGACAGCGCTGTCGGAGCGATTGTTGGCAGATGAAGAAACTCCCGTATTGCTTATGGTTTCAGGCGGTTCTGATTCAACCGCACTTGCTTATTTGGCACGTCAATTGCATGATGAAGGATTGTTGGGGCCTTTGGCGATGTTGCATGTTAACCACCAGTTGCGCGGAGAAGCTGCCGAAGCTGATGCGCGTTTTGTGGGTGAGTTAGCTGCGTTGCTCGACATCCCTTTGTTTTCGTGCGAGATAGATATAGCGGGCGAAGCTGCAAGAACAGGCGAAAATATAGAAGCTGTTGCGCGCCGAGAGCGTTATCTTGCAGCCGATACTGCCCTTGAAAGTCTCTGTTTTCACTCTTCAACTCCGCTTGTTCAGGGACGTATTTTGACTGCGCACACCGTTAATGATCGTGTAGAGAACTTCTATATGCGCTCTATCGTAGGTACGGGACCTGGTGGTTTTCGTTCAATGCTGTATCGCAATGGTCCGGTGGTACGTCCGCTTATGGACGTTTCTCGAGATGAGTTGCGCGCCTATATTGATGAGCGTGAGCGCACGGGGCTTGAGGTTGTATGTGATGCAGAGGGTAAATTGTGGCGAGAAGATGCTACCAACGCTCACACCGATCGTTTTCGGGCGTATGTGCGTCATGAAATAGTACCGCTGGCTCAACAGCGAAATCCCCAACTTATGAATGTATTGGCACGCACCATGAATCTTATTGCAGACGAAGACGATATGTTAGAAGACATGGTGGACAATCTTGTTTCTGCTGAAGTTACCTGGATTGAGCAGCTCGAAGGTTGCGCCCCTGAAGTGGAAGAAGGCTGCGTTTTTGCGCCCGCTTTTGGCAAGCAGCCGCTACCTTTGCAGCGACGCGGTGTTGTGAGGATTCTGCAAGCTATTTTAGGCCATGAAGCGCGCATCGAAGCGGCGTCAGTTGATGCTGTATTGGCTGGCTGGGAAGAGTCATTGCCTAAAGGTGGCTATGTGGCAAACATCCAAGGCAATTTGGCGATAAGTGCAAACAAACAAGGCGTTCGCCTTGAGCCTATGGCTGTCTTCCGAGCCCGAAGAAAGCGTAGTTAAAAGGGTTTACCTTAATTTTTTGCGTACCCAAATAGTAATTGCGTGCTGGCAAGGCCGCATATGCCTCATAAGAAGATGTGAGATGATGCGGCGAAGGCGCTCTCATCATTGCTAAGTTGGTCCATTTCTTGTTTAGAGAGCTTTCATAAAAATGAGAGTACGATAGAGAAAGGGATGTCATGGTTGGAGTTTTTAAGCCTCGTTGAATTTAGTAAAGGTGCCGCTTGAGCTGTGCTGTGTGAAACTCAAGCGCTCAAAAGATGGTTTATTTGCCTAGAATAAAACGCTGCTTGGAATAAATGCGCTACAATGCTTCGCATGGAAAATCAACAAAACACCCCACACGTGGCAGAATCTGCCACCGTAAGCGATTGTCTTACTCCGCCAGCCCTCGATGTCGTTTTGGCAAGCGGTTCACCACGCCGCAAACAGCTCTTAGAGAAGGCGGGCGTTAAATTTGCTGTTCGCGTCCCTCAAGTGGATGAAACGCTTGAGCCTGATCAGTTGGCAGACCCGCAAGAAGCAGCAAAAAAGTTGGCCGAACGTAAGGCTGGCGCTATAGTGCAAGAGGTTCTCACCTTAAGTTATACCGGTATGGCGGCCATTATTGGCGCTGATACCATGGTGGTTTGCGATGGTGAAATTTTTGGTAAACCGGTAAATTTGTCTGACGCAAAACGCATGTTGAGCCGTTTGTCTGGCCGTACTCACCAAGTTGTTACAGCGGTTTCAGTTTGGTTGATTGCGGCGCCCACGCCCGAAGAGGTGTCCATGGCGTTTAGGACGTTCGCAGAGACAACATCGGTAACCTTTCATGAGCTTACCGATGAAGAGATTGGTGACTATCTGCGCCAAGGAGAGTCTTTTGACAAGGCGGGAGCATACGCGGCTCAAGGAATGGGAGCCAAGCTTATTGCGCAGATACAAGGCGATATTGATACGGTCATAGGTTTGCCTGTGACGCGTCTCCTTGAAGAATTCCCCGATCTAAAGGCACCTCAAGAATAGTTTGCCGTTGTGATTATGGGCTTGAAATACTCAACTATTGTTTGGGTAGGCGTTTCTGCGTGGAGTTATCGTGGCATATGAAGCGGCGTTACAGGATTGTTGCTTTTTTAGTAAATCGCTCTGGTAAACTTGTGAGGCTTAGGATAAGTGTTGATTTTCTTAATCAACTTTTGTCTTGCAGGAAATAAATCTGGGGACGCAAAGAAAAGAAGAAGAGGTTGTTAACGTGCATAAAGATTTATCAACAGTTTTGTACACTGAAGAAGAAATTGCTGCACGAGTGCGCGAAATAGGAAAAGCGTTGACCCGTGACTACGCTGATATAGCAGATGAGGGCATCGTTTTAATCTGTGTTTTGCGCGGTGCAGCTGTTTTCATGTCAGATCTTGCGCGCGCGATTGACCTCCCTTTAGAGATGGATTATATGGTGCTATCTTCCTATGGAAGCAGTACAACAAGTTCAGGTAAGATTCAAGTCATTAAAGATTTGACTTCCGATATTAAAAATCGCCACATTATTGTTGCTGAAGATATTTTGGACTCAGGCCTTACTTTGAAGTATGTAATAGAGATGCTCAAGATTCGACAGCCAGCTTCAATTCGTGCTGTTTCTATGCTAAAAAAGCAGCTTACTAACCAAGAAGACGTAAAATGTGAATATATTGGTTTTACCTGTCCGAATGAGTTCGTGGTGGGTTATGGATTGGATTTTGCGGAACGCTATCGTAACCTTCCCTACATTGGAATATTGAAACCTGAGGTATATAGCTAGTTAATTGACCTGCCTATGTGCACTTATTCGAAAGCATTCATAGGTGTTTGATAAGGAGACAAAAAGTAATGCCAGAAGAAAAAAAAGAACCACAACCTAATAGACAAAAAAAGCCGCAGCAACCAAATGCGCGTACTTCAATTATTACGACAATACTTTTTATTGTCGTTGCAATTTTTGTGGCTCAACAGTTTTTTAGTTTATCTTCAGCGGGTACAACTGACTCGCTCATAACTTCAGAGTTTACCCAGGCGGTTGAGCAAAATCGTGTGACTAGTGTTGTATACAATTCGAGTGACTATACGGTGTCGGGTACGTATTATCCCGCAACAACGGCAGGTTCAACCGCTGCAGATGCTTTCAACGAGGCGTTTCAGTCACTTAATGCAAGCGTCGCAACTCTTAAAAATCCCACGACGGGAGTAACGCTAGGAGGAGTTGCCCTGGCAGATTTAGGTAACGTAGAATTAGGGAGCGAGCGAGACTTTACGTCAACCTATGCAAGCGGTTCTTTGAGTGAGCTCATGGCGCAGCATCCAGAAATTTCGTATGAAATCAAGTTGCCTAATGCATGGTCAGGTATTTTGGTTTCCCTCATTCCTATATTGCTTATTGGTGGTCTTTTGATTTTCTTCTTTTCGCAGATGCAGAAGGCAAATAACTCGCAAATGGGTTTTGGTAAAACTAAAGCAAAAAAGAGTGCAGAAGAGCGCCCAGATGTTAAATTCTCTGATGTTGCTGGCGTTGATGAAGCGGTAGAAGAGATGCATGAGATCAAAGACTTTTTGGCAAATCCTGCCAAGTATCAGTCAATGGGCGCAAAAATTCCACGCGGTTGTTTGTTGGTAGGGCCTCCAGGTACCGGCAAGACGTTGCTTGCTCGTGCGGTTGCTGGTGAAGCAGGGGTTCCCTTTTTTAGTATTTCCGGTTCAGATTTTGTTGAAATGTTTGTGGGCGTAGGCGCTTCTCGCGTGCGCGATTTGTTTTCTCAGGCAAAAGAGGCTGCACCTGCTATTATCTTCATTGACGAAATTGATGCGGTAGGTCGTCAGCGTGGAACGGGACTTGGCGGCGGTCATGATGAGCGTGAGCAAACACTTAATCAGCTTCTTGTTGAGATGGACGGCTTTGAGGCAAACGATTCAGTAGTACTTGTTGCTGCTACCAATCGCGCAGATGTTTTGGATCCTGCCTTATTGCGTCCGGGTCGTTTTGATCGTCAAATTGTGGTTGATGCGCCTGACGTAAAAGGTCGCGAACAAATTTTGAAAGTACATTCAAAGGGCAAGCCACTAGGTAGCGACGTAGATTTGTCGAAAGTTGCAAAACTGACCCCAGGTTTTACTGGTGCCGATTTGTCTAATCTTTTAAACGAGAGTGCTCTTTTGACGGCACGCCGCAGTAAGAAAATCATTACACAGCAAGAGGTAAGTGAGTCGATGGAACGTGTTATAGCAGGTCCTGAGCGCAAGGGTCGTGTTATGGACGAAAAGACGAAACGCACTATTGCGTATCACGAAAGTGGGCACGCTTTGGTTGGGCATCTGCTTTCTCATGCGGATCCTGTGCACAAGATTTCAATCATTTCGCGTGGTCGAGCCTTGGGGTACACCCTTTCAATCCCCAAGGAAGACAAAGTGTTGAATTCGCTTGGTGAGATGAGAGATGATTTAGCTGTATTTATGGGTGGTCGTGTTGCGGAAGAGATTTACTGCGACGATATTACCACAGGCGCTTCAAACGACCTTGAGCGTGCAACTAAGATTGCTCGTGCAATTGTGACTCAGTACGGCATGAGTTCAGCGCTGGGAACGCAGGTCTTTGGGCAACCAAATCACGAAGTGTTCTTGGGTCGCGATTACGGCAACACTCAGGACTATTCCGAAGAAACAGCTCGTCGAATTGATGATGAGGTTGCGCGCATTATGAAGGACGCGCATGACCGTGCATATGAGATTCTTTCAAGTAATCGTAAGCAGATGGATCTTATGGCTGAAGTTTTGCTTGAGCGTGAAACAGTAGAAGGTGAAGCCTGCATCGCATTGCTTGACAATGCTTGGGATGAGTATTTGGTGCGTGAAGAGGAAATTATTGCAACAAAAGATGCTGAAGAGCGCGCCGCGCGCGAGCGTGATGAACAGCTTATCTTAGAGAATGCTGCTGGAGCAGGTTCGCAAGATACAGATGCGCAACAGGCTGTAACGACTGAGCAAGGTGCAGCATTGTCTCAAGATGGACAAAATGCACCAGTCTCTTCCCAGGAAATTACTCCCCGCGAAGCTAGTACTGAGCAGTGTTCTGACACTCAGTCAACTGAAACGAAAGGCGAAGATACAGCACGATGATGTGGCATTGTTTATCTTTTGACTTTGATACGAGGATGCCCATTGTGATGGGCATCCTTAATGTTACCCCAGATTCTTTTTCAGATGGTGGTGAGTTCAATACTCTTGACTTAGCCCTCGATCAAGCACGACGTATGGTAGATGAGGGTGCTCATATTATTGATGTCGGAGGAGAATCAACGCGCCCTGGTGCAAATCCGGTTTCTCTTGATGAAGAGCTTGCGCGCGTATTGCCCGTAGTGAAGACTTTAGCGGCGGAGGGTCTTTGTGTGAGTGTTGATACGCGTCATGCGCAGGTGGCTCGTGCATGCTTGGAGGCAGGCGCAAGTATCGTTAATGATGTCTCCGGCTTTAGAGATGCGGATATGGTTAAGGTTGTGCAAGAGAATGAATGTGGTTTGGTGCTCATGCACATGCAGGGCGAGCCTACAACTATGCAGAATTCTCCTTCGTATAGTGATGTCGTTTCGGATGTGAGAGATTGGCTTAAAGAGCAAGCAGCGTCGTTAGAAGCAGTAGGAATTAGCCGTAATCGCATATGTCTTGACCCAGGCCCTGGTTTCGGTAAGAGCTTGCATCATACGATTGATATAGTGCGCAACTTTCAGGAGTTTGCTCGCTTAGGATATCCTGTAATGGTAGCAGTTTCGCGAAAAAGCTATTTGGGGCAGGTGTATGGTATCGAGCGTCCTGCTGATCGAGATACGGTCTCAGCATCCGAGGCATGTATGGCAATTGAACTGGGGGCAAGTGTTGTTCGCACGCATAATGTCACCGCAACGCTTACATCTTTTGAACATCTTCGCCCTTATGCGTTTATTGGTTTGGGGTGCAATGTGGCACTCGTAGCTAACCCCGGTGAAGAGCGCGAGGGAAAAATTGCCATGCTTAATCAGGCTATTGCGCAAATGTGCTCGTTGCCTGATACTCAGATAGTGGATATATCAAGCTTTTACGAAAGTGAACCAGCCTACCGAGAAGATCAAGACTCGTTTATTAACGCGGTCGTGCTAATACGAACAGGTCTTGCTCCAAAGGAGCTTTTGAAGTTCTTGCAAGCTATCGAAAACAGTTTAGGTCGCGTGCGCGCAGAAGAGAACGGTCCGCGCACCTGCGATTTGGATATCTTAGATTATCAGCTTTATGTTGTGGAAAGCGAATTGCTTTCCTTGCCTCACCCCGGTATTCTTGAGCGCGATTTTGTTGTGCAGCCGTTGCTGGAATTGCGACCTCAATGGCTTTTTGCGAACGATAAACCGCTTTCAGAAGAACAGGTGACGGTGGGAAAGGCTTTTCGAATCTAGCTTCTATGGTGCTCTCATGATTGCTAGAAAAGTGCGCCAATAAGGTGGTAATCGCCTGAGAAAAGCGTACAATGAAGAGCTGCTTTAATAAAAATTCGAAAGGTATTTCTCGCCATGGAGGCATTAAATAATACAACTGAGCAAAAGGAACCTGAAAATAATCCTCCTGTTTTACCAGATGGTCAGGTTAAAAATGAAAAAGTAACCCGTATGGGAACAGGATCGATACCAAAGCTCATCGTTGAGTTTTCAATCCCTGCAATTACAGGAATGTTGGTTAATGGCGCATATCACCTTATTGATTCAGTTTTTTTGGGACAAGCGCTTGGCGAATTAGGGCTTGCTACTGCTACGGTCGCGATGCCTGCTATGACTATTTTTATGGCGCTTGCTATGCTTGTTGGTACGGGTGGCAATGCTCTAGCAGCTTTGCGTTTGGGGGAAGGTAAGCGAGAAGAAGCGGAACGTAGCTTAGGCAACACTGTTATACTGTCGGTGCTCTTTGCTATTGTAGTTGCGGTGTTTGCACATATACCTGCTTGTATTGATATGGTGTTGAGGATTTCGGGTGCAACAGCGGAAAATTGGGAGTATGCACGTTCGTTCATCCAGATTATTTCTTTAGGCTTTATATTCCAATGTATAGGCATGGGTGTTAATAATTTTATCCGTACAGCAGGAGCACCCAACCGTGCCTTGTCTACTATGGTGATTGGCGCAGTTTCTTGCACTATATTTAACTATCTTTTTGTTTTGGTGCTTGGTTGGGGAGTGCAGGGTAGTGCCCTTGCAACAGTTTTAGGCCAGGCAGTTTCTTGTGCTTGCGTGTTGTGGTATTTCTTGGTTACTAAAGGCGTACCCTTTAAATTGCGTCGCCGTTATTTTGCTCTTAAGCCTACAACGGTTAAGCTCATTATTGTTTTAGGTCTTGCTAGTTTTGCAATGCAAGCCGCTGCCGCAATAGTGAGCCTTATTCTCAACAATCTTCTTAATTACTATGGTACGATGAGCCCTCTTGGTGCGGAGGGTGCTCTCGCTTCTATTGGTGTGGTGACCCGCGTCGCCATGTTCGCTGTGTTGCCGCTCATAGGAATCAGTATAGCTTTGCAGCCCCTTCTGGGCTTCAACTATGGTGCCAAGCTGTATATGCGGGTAAAAAAGACCTTGTGGTTTGGTATTTTGGGAGCAACAATTATCGCGGTTACCTTTTGGGCAATCACTCATCTTTTTCCCGAAGAGATTGTCGGCTTGTTTGGTATCAGCGATCCAGTTCTGCGCGATTTCACTGTTTTCGCGCTTAAAGTACAGCTTGCACTTCTGCCCCTTATCGGTCTTCAAATTGTGGGCTCAGGCTACTTTCAGGCAACAGGGCAACCCGCAAAATCCATCTTACTTTCACTTACGCGGCAGATCTTGTTCCTCATTCCTTTATTGTTTGTGCTTCCCCTGGTTATGCCGGGAATGTTTTCTGAGTTGACCAGCCTCGACGCTCTCTATTTTGCTGCACCAGTGGCTGACTTTATATCAATCTTTACGGCAGGAATCTTTGTAATGCTTGAAACCAGGAGACTCAAAAAGCTTCAGCGGGGAGAAATTGCCGCAAAATTCTAAGAAGATGTGCTGCTAGGAAGCAGGTGCAGTGTAGCGATTGTCACCTTGCAATAGAGATACATGTTTACAATAGATGTTGCATCGCTTACTATGGGTACCTTCAAAATGAAAGTATGAGAAGAAGGTTCCCTGTATGAATGATATTAAAACAACCAGCTCTAAACATGATGTAGTATCCCGAGAAACTAAGAGTGATCTTGTCGCGAGGGTAGTGTCTAAGCAAAGTAAGATGACGAAAAAGAATGCAACCGCTTCTCGTACGCGATCCATTGCTTTTGTGGGACTAACGATAGCTATCATGGCAGTTTCTGCTTGGGTAACAATCCCCCTTGGTCCTATTCCGTTCACTTTGCAAATCTTTGCCTTCGCCTTTGCAATCTTGGTGCTCACTCCTCGTGAATGCCTTGCGGCGGCTGGTGGGTATCTGCTTATAGGTGCCATAGGAATTCCTGTCTTTTCGGGCATGCGTGGAGGAATTGGCGTACTGCTTGGGCCAACGGGAGGATTTCTGTGGGGCTATTTCTTGGGTGTACTAGCTGCTCTTGGGTTGCTGTATATGTTGAAAAAATTTAGAGGTTCTCGAGGGGCGCAGCATAAGGCAAAAAATATTGCCATAGACATCGTAGGTGCGCTGATGTTTTTGATGGTGGCTTACGTATGCGGCTGGTTGCAGTACATGGCTGTAGCCGGGGTTGGACCAGTGGCTTCTTTTGTGACGACTGTGGCACCTTTTGTGGTTCTTGATATAGTAAAAGTAGTGGCTGCCGTATTTTGTGCACAAGCAGTGCGTTTGGGCTTATCGCGATAGCACCGCTGTTTATCTGGCACGCGTTCGCAAATCACTACGGGTTCTGATGCAAGCAGTGTTGTTGTATACCCCAAGGCCTATGGATTTGGGGTATAGTTGCATTTATGCTTCGAAAACGACAGCTCCCGAGGTAAATCCGCCTCCAAAAGCTACGAGGACCACAACATTTCCCGGTTTGATGCGGCCGCTTTCGTAGGCATCGCAAAGACTCATAGGCACTGAGGCAGCGGAAGAGTTGCCCCGATGTGCAATTGAAAGCTGAAAGAAATCGAGAGGACGATTCAGTTTTTTGGCAGCATACTTAATAATGCGCTCGTTTGCTTGATGGGGAACGATGCAAGCTACATCTTCGAGGGTGATGTCAGCGCGCTTCAAAGCCTCGGTAACAGCGGTCGATAAGGCTTCGGCGGCAAATTTGAAGACTTTTTGCCCATCCATGCGGATTGCCTGGTGAAGACCGCTTTGTGAGGCGTTCATATCAATGTGTAACTCTTGGTCAAGGAGAGATTGCGCGGGGTCGTTTGAAGATGAGGGGTTAAGGTTTATCCCTTCTGTATTGAAGGGAATAGGGGCAGCATAGGTGACAGGAGTGGTAAGAGCTCCGGTAGAATCATCTTCGTTGACAAGGTAGCTTCCCAAAATTCCTTTGCGTGATTCATCCCATTCGATAACAGCAGCTCCGGCTCCGTCGCCAAATAGCACACAGGTATTGCGGTCTGTCCAATCTGTTACGCGAGAAATACGCTCTGAGCCAATCACCAGTGCGCGACGAATAGGATTACGGGCGCTGCTGCCAGGTATATCAGGATTGCTTGATGCTGCTATGAGGGATTCTGCTACCGAAAGTGCGTATACAAAGCCTGAGCAGGCTGCATTAAGGTCAAAACAGAGGGCATTGCTCAGCCCAAGACGACGACGGAGGAGTGCAGCATTTGAGGGAACCATAGCATCAGGCGTCATAGTTGCGAAAATGACAAGGTCAATTTCACTTGCATCAAAAACTCGCTGTGAATAACCCTCGGTATTCCACCCGAGTGCTTGGCGTGCAGCTATTTCTGAGAGATCTGTATTGGACTCCTGAACTGCAACACGGCGACTCTTGATACCCGTGCGTGTAGAAATCCATTCGTCGTTGGTGTCAACAAGCGCAGTAAGCTCGTCGTTAGTAATTTTAAGTGCGGGGAATGCTTTTCCGCATCCTACAATGGTGCAACCCATAACTATCTATCCTGTCTTACGAACGCCTCAAAAGAGATTGGTACAAATACTGTTATTAGTTTGATAATCAAACTAATAACAGTATATCATCTTCTTGAGATTTCTCAGAGCCGCTTGCAGCCTTCGCGTAAACTGCAGAATTGCAACAAAAAATGCTGCCTTAAAATAAGACAGCATTTTAAATGTGTTTGAATGTTCTCGATGTAGGACAGAAGTTAGGAAACGCAAGTGCCTCTGTCTAGCAAAAGAAATTTAGATAACATCATCCGTTTCTGCGAACATGACCACATCTTGTTTTTTGGTGCTTGCCATAATTTTCATGATGACAAGGTAAAAGACGCCAGCAAAGATAAGTGAATTCAAGCCAGGGATACCTATGAGAAGGATGCTAGTGGTTTGTCCTACGGCAAAACCAGCTACCCAAGAAATAAGTGCGACAGGGTTCCATTTTTCTACCGTCGCTGGAAGCTCGCCTTTTTCGCGAGATTCATCAAGACCTTTGCGGCTACGCTTGAGGATGTAGTAGTCGACAACCATAATGCCTGCTACAGGCGGGATAGCAACTCCGAGCAAGATAAGGAAGCTGGTGAAGTAGTTGATAATGCCAACTACAGAAAGAACCGTACCTACGATACCGAGCGACCAAACCAAAGCGTTGCGACTGATGTTCTTGTTGAATAGAGCGTTAACAGCTGTGGCAAGACCCAAGCTCGAAGAGTAAAGATTGATATCGTTGAGTTTTACCGTTGAAGCGACAACAATGAGAACACCAAGGATGCCTGAGGTTGCCATCATTATGTCAACAACATTGTCGGTACCCAAAGCAAGAGCCATAAGCGCTGCAATAAGGTTCATGCCAAGTTCGCCAATAAAGGTACCAATAAGTGTCATCCAGAAAACTTGCGTGCCGTTTTTAAGAAAACGACCATAGTCTGGTGTGCAAATAGCACCTGCAATAAAGCCGCCAGCTACGATAGTGGTAGCAGCGCCGAGCGACAAAGCGGGGCCAGCAGGTGTCGCGTTGATAAGGTCCATGAGGTTGTTGTCTTGCAAAACAATTGCCGCAGCAATAATAACTACAATGATGAAAAGTGGTACGAAAATAGTTGCAAGATTGGCGATTGCTTTAATACCAAATACAACCAAGACGGTAATGCCGATGCCGGTGATAATGGCCCAAATGGGGTATTCCATGCCACCTAAAAAGTCGGTTAAAGGAATGATGTCTGCCATGCCTTCGCCAAATACTGAGTTTTGTACGCCGAACCAACCAACCATAGAGATGGCAACAACGCCGCCAAAAATAGCGGAGCCACCCTTGCCGAGACCGCACCAACGTGAAAGGAGGCTGGTGGAAAGACCTTCGCGTGCAGCTGCAGCACCGAGTGCCCAGCTAACCACTTGCAAAAGAACAGAGCCGAGCATGGTAGCAAGAAATGCATCAAAAAAAGTCATGCCGAAGCCAAGTGCTGCGCCCAGCATAAGCTGAGATACGCAACAAATCGCGCCGATCCTGATGAAGAGAATCCGCCAGAAGGGCTGTTTCGCTTCGTCAGGAACGCGCGACAACGAATAATCGATGTCTTGTTCTGGTGCCATAGTAGTTCCTTTCTTTTTGCAGAATTCCCTGCAAAAAATTTCTTGTACTCTGAAAATTACTCAACTTTACAGAGGCTTATTAAAGACCGGGTGATTATACCGTTATATTTAGTCTATCAAAGGAAAATCTTGTAAGTTTAATGCGTATGAAACATTTTTCTGGATGGGCGAAAATGGTTTTTAAAGATTCTGTTTCGGTAGCACTACATTACGTATGAGAATTGTCCGCATACGGTGAAGTTGTGAGATATGGACAGGATGCCCGCATCTTGTAACGTGTGTTTGTCGCGACATGTATTAAAATGCTTCCATGAGAAAAAAGACGTATGAAAAATTCCAATCGTTTACTACTCCTATTTTAGGGTTTAGCGTTTTATTGCTTTCGCTTCTCGCGCTTTTGTTGTTTTTAGGGGTAGTTATTGTTCTCGTTAGGGTTGTGTTCTTATGGTAAAGGTATCTTGCGTTCAATCTCTCTATAGAGCCGGCAGGGGTAGGTAGCATAATGTGGCAAAGATTCACATGGAGCGATGTGGGAGTAATAGCTCACTACCTAGGTTTATTGGTGCTCGTCTTTTCGGTCTCACTCCTTGTTCCGTTGGCAACTGCGGTTATATTTCAGGAATGGAAGCCGGCAGAAAATTATCTTCTTACTATAGGAATTTGTTTTTCTGTAGGCTCACTGCTGCGTCTTGTGCGCGTAGAGCCAGGGCGTCTTAGCCGTCAGCAAGCTATGGTTGTTACCGGAATCAGTTGGATTGTACTGGCTTTTTTTGCGGCAATACCTCTTTATTTATCAGGGCATTTTGAAACGTTCTTAGATGCTCTTTTTGATGGAGTGTCGGGTATTACCACTACGGGAGCTTCCATTATTTCTGATTTGGATCATCTGTCAAACGCAGACAACATGTGGCGCTTTATGATTCATTTTATGGGTGGCTTGGGTTTGATCGTTGTTGCTTTATCGTTGAATCTTTTTGGAAAAAAAACAAAAACAAGTCTGTATTCCTCTGAAGGACGTAGTGAGCAAATTGTGCCTAATGTGGTTCAGACAACTCAGTTTATTTCGGGTATTGCGCTTGGTTTCATTTTTGCTGCAACTGTACTCATAACGTTTTTGTGCTTGTTTGCAGGGATGGAGCCGTCTCGAGCCTTTCTTCATGCGCTTTGGATGTCAGTTTCAGGCTTTATTACGGGGGGCTTTACCCCTATGAGTCAGAGCATCATGTATTATCAATCGTTTGCAATCGAATTGGTATTAATGCTGCTTATGCTGCTCGGAACAGTGAATTTTGTCTTGCTTTCTGAAGCATGGCGAGGACGCGTTATGGCGTTTTTCAAAGATATCGAGATTCGCACCATGGTTGTCTGGTTGGTGCTTATGACGGCCATCCTTGCCTATTCGATGAGTTCAAGTTTGGCGTTTTCTGGCTTGCTTGACATGTTGCGCCGCGGTTTGTTCATCGTGATTTCCGCGTTTTCTACCACAGGTTTTTTAAATATTACGGCCAATCAGCTAGCTCTCATTTTGCCCTCGGGAGCCTTTCTTGTCATCATTGTGCTCATGGCCATGGGCGGGGGTGCAGGATCTACCGCTGGCGGTATAAAATTTAATCGTATGGGAATGATTATAAAATCTTTGAGCTCCACCATTAAAGAGGCACTTTCCCCCGATTCTGCTCGTGTTGTTGTTTCGTATCAACACATAGGAAGGCGAGTTCTGACTCCTGAAATAGCAAAAGAAGCTATGACAATTTTTGTTTTGTATGTAATAACGTATGTAATAGGCACTTTGGTTGGGGTGGCGCACGGTTATGAAGCAATTTTGGCTCTTTTTGAGTCGGTTGCAATGACAAGTAATGGTGGATTAACTGCAGGAATTGTGAGTCAAGGAATGCCCGAAACGCTGCAAATCTTTTATATTCTTCAAATGTGGGCCGGTCGTCTTGAGTTTGTAACACTGCTTGCACTTATCGTGAAGATTGTCGTGTCGCTTGATTTACGAAAGAAGGCTTAGCGTGAAAAACCAATCACCTCAAGAGCCTCAAAATGATTCAAACACGCTCGGCTGGATACTGGCAGTTGTTGCCTTGTTGATTATTGCTGCGGTAGCCTTTGTGGCAAGCGCTTTTGCGACTGAAGACGTTGATGCAGCGGCGCCTTACGTGGTAAATGAGCAAGAACAGCAGCTTGAAGACACGGGAAACGGTGAAGAAGCATCGTCGCCTACTGATGAAGAGGTTGCAATCGCCGATGAAGCGCTTTTGGCAGAAGAAAACACTCCCGAAAGTGGATTAGGACTAGAGGCATTGTCTGCTGATGAAAATGTTGTCAATCCCTTGCAGCTGCCGGATAGTTCGTTTATCTATGATACATCCATTGCGGATCTTAGCGATGCTGGTCCTTACTACGACGGGCAGATTGTGCAGGTCACTGGTGAAGTTGTCGGCGATAATATTCGGGCAGACCTGGGAGGCGATTATCGTTGGATTCTGCTTACATCACTCACGAGTTCGGAAACTATTACCGTATATATGAGTGCGGTGCAGGCAGAAAAAATTGACACATTTGGCCAATACGGATCTACGGGTACCGTGCTGCAAGTAAGAGGAACATTTAATCTCATATGTGATGAACATGAGGGATTGTCTGATTTGCATGCAGAGACGGTTACGGTGGTTCAAGCAGGAAAAACCCATGTTGAAGAGTTTGATCCTCATGCCTTTGTTCCCGGGGTAGTTTCGGTAACATTTGGGGGAATATTGTTTCTTGTGTATCGTAAAGTTCGTAAACGTCGTCGCTAGCTTGAGGAGGGGTTTTGCAAAAGGCGCAAGTAGTGAAGCTTGATAGAGGATATCCTTTAGTATTGTGTGAAAACGGTATGTCCGTACGTTGCGAGCATGCCACGACCCTTATTAAGGGTCACAATAATCGCGCTGTAATTGGGGATTTTGTCGAAATTGAAATTCCGGAGGGGCACGAAAAAGGAATCATTCAGCGCATTTTGCCACGCAATCGTGCGTTTGTGCGAAAAGATCCTACTGAACGCGCTGTGGCGCAAGTTCTTGCAGCAAATTTCGATCATGTGTTTGTGGCGCAGCCGCTCGTAGATGTAAACATGCGCCGTCTTGAGCGAGAATTGGTACTTGCTCACGAAACAGGGGCTCCGGTAACCGTAGTCCTTACCAAATCAGATCTTGCTAAAGATAAAGCGTATATAGGTGAAGTGTGCAACAGTGTGAGAACTTTGGCTGGCCCAGAGGTGGAAGTGTTGGTGGTTTCGGAGTTGTTTCCAGAAAGCATGGAAGCCATTCGTACGTTAATACCATCAGGTACAACAGCGGTGCTTTTGGGAAAAAGTGGTGTAGGGAAATCTAGCCTGGTTAATATTTTAGTTGGTTCTCAGGTGCAAGATACTACGCCGGTACGTGAAGACGGCAAGGGGCGTCACACAACTGTTAGTCGAGAAATGGTGAGCATCCCTGGCGGAGGATATGTGGTTGATATGCCGGGAGTGCGCGGTCTGGGGCTTTGGGAGTCTGATACGGGGCTTGGTGCAGCATTTTCTGACATTGAGCAATTGTCGTCACAGTGTCGTTTTAGGGATTGTACTCATAAGGATGAGCCGGGATGCGCGGTTTTAGCTGCTGTTGATGCAGGTGAAATCTCGGAGGTTAGACTTGCTTCGTATCAGGTACTCAAACAAGAAACATCCGAATTGCGTGAACGCCGCGAAGAAGCGCGCCGCATGCGCGGGGAGAAAACGAGCAATCGCGCCAAGAGTACGCAA
>CAYJGC010000038.1:0-16453 GCA_964369725.1 uncultured Eggerthella sp. | reverse complement strand
CCGCTATCATTGGCTTGGTGCTAGGCGTGCTCGCCCTATTGACTTCCATATTGCCTTTAGTGAATAACCTTTCATTTGCGGTAGCGCTGGCTGGTATAATTCTTTCCGTTATTGGTTTAGTGGGGATTCTTCGTAATAAGAAAAGCGGCAAGGTTTTGGCTATTGTGGCAATCGTGATTAATGTTCTAGCCATTGTGTTTGTTTTGATGTCACAGAGCTTTTACGGTGCGGTTCTTGATGAGGTTTCATCGGAAATGTCAAATCCTTCTTCAGAAACTTCAACAACCACTACACCTGATACTTCTGAATCAGCAACACAAGCCGAGGAACAAGCTTCTCAGTATGTGGTAACCATTGATGATTGTTTAGTCACTACTGATTATTCTGGAGCGCCTGCAATCGTGGTAACGTATACGTTTACCAATAATAGCGATGTTGCAACCTCGTTCCTTATAGCAATATCGGATAAGTGCTTTCAAAATGGTGTAGAACTCGATTTTGCAATGGTTAGTGAAATAGACGGGCAGTCCAGTCTAAACGAAATAAAGCCTGGTGCCACTACTACCGTACAGCAGGCTTATTTACTTGATGACCAAACTGAGGTGAGCGTTGAATGTTCAGAGCTCATAAGCTGGGATGATGTGATCCTTGCAGAAAAAACATTTACCATATCTTAAGCATTGGTGGTTTTGATAGAGTCTTAGCAGCGTGCATGTTGTGCGCTGCTTTTGGCGAGTAGGAATTATTTAATCTTGTCGCTAGGGGTGAATTCTCTTCGGTTTTGACTCCATGAGAAAATGCTAATCCCTTTAGCACATGGGTAAAACTATAGATTTGTTTCGAGGAGTAGTATTTCGTGGAAGAACAACTAACAGAAGAGCTTTTAAAAGACCTACTAGAGGCACCTTGTTGCGAAGCGGTAGCTAAAGGTGCTCCTGATTTTCAACGTACCTTAGCAAGTTATTTGCAAGAGTTGTTAGAAGAAAAAGGATTGACGCGTTCTGAGGTTCTTGCAAGATGTGAAATAAATGACACGCATGGATGGCAGATTTTTAAAGGAAAACGTGGTGCAGGACGCGATAAGGTTTTGCAGCTCGCGTTTGCATTAGGCTTGACTCTTCGCGAGACTAATCGTTTGCTTCAGGCAGCAGAAGTGCACGAACTCTACAGTAAGCGTAGAAGGGATGCCATAATACTATATTGTTTAACTCAGGGGTATACGCTACAAGCGCTTAACGAAGAGCTTTATCGCTTTGGAGAAGATACGCTGTCTTAAGTCAGCGTGTTGTAGCGATACCTCGTCGGCGGATATATTAGTTCGCTTTATTGCTTTGGAGAAGATGCGCTGTCTTAGGGTGGATTATTGGCTGTTCTTTAAGTTATGAGCCATCAATCAGACGCTTTTAATAAGAATGTCAAAACGATTATTTTTGAAGTATATCTGAGGGCTTTATCCTCAGTAAAGTCTGCTATCCTAAGATATTATGAGTGATGAACTTACCCAGCAAATAAAACTACTCGATTACGTTAATTGCTATCGTGTTGCTGACGTGCTTAAAAAAACAGCTCATGAAACAACAGAGATAGTCTATTTTGTGGGCAAGAATGGTTCTGAACTAGGACCTTTTATTAGAAAGCGTATTGCGCTCAATGCTGGTATTGGTGCTGAATATGATCGTATCTTTGCAGCGCAGAAAAGCGGACAGAGATTTCGATACGTTCCTTGTATATTCGATTGCATAAAGCTCGACGGAGAGCTTGTTGTGGTGATGGAATATTTTGAAGGAGTTACTCTTTTAGAATTGATTACCACGCAGGGGCCTTCGCCAGATTTAGCTTACCGAATATTTCCTCTCTTGTGCGATGGGGTGCAAGAGTTGCACGATGGCTTTAATCCCTCTTTGATTCACCGAGATATAAAGCCGTCAAATATTATGGTTTCGTCTGCCGGTCTTATTATTATCGATTTCGGAATAGCACGAAGCTTTAAACGGGATGCTGAAGAAGATACCAGTCATTTTGGGACGCGAGGTTATGCACCGCCTGAACAATTTGGCTTTGGGCAGACAGATAGTAAAAGTGACATATACGCGCTAGGAATGGTGCTCTATTGTTGCTTAACGGGATGTAGTCCTGTCTCTCAACTACAAGGAAACAAAGCTGCCTTTGAATTGGTGCATCCTGCTTTTGCTAAGGTAATTTTAAAAGCTGTTGATTTGAACCCAAACAAGCGGTTTAAGAGTGCTGAAGAGCTTAAGCACTCATTTTTGGCTTGTTTTAATCACGATCAAAATGTTGTTCAGGTTATGGTTGACCCGACAACAAAAAGGAAACAGAGAGAAGTAGTTGTACCTGAACTAATTGAGGGTAATAAAAAGCAAAACGTGTTTGCGTATCTTATGAACTTTTCCCAAAGAGTAGCAAATCGAATCCCTTTGTTTTACGGAAGAATATGGAATACGATACTCATTGTATTGCTTGCTTTCCTTGTTTTATTGGGTTTTATCCCGGTGAATGTGGAACGATTTACTGCAGGGGGATTCACGGAATCACAACTGTCTCTTATGCTTGAGGAGCTGATGGCTGTGCTAGCTTTCGCAACATGGAGCCTTGTCCTGTTTGACTTGCGTGCCCTACGTAAGAAGTTTCCTATTTTGAAAAAATTTACCTTTTTGAAAAAAATTGCATTCGTAGTGGTTACTTTTATACTGTATGCCTTCTTGTACAACTTAATTCCCGGACCGTAAGCTGTGAGGCTGGTTAAACATGCGAAGCAATTGCGTTAAACAGTGTCCATTTCATAAATCCCTGGGCTGTAAAGTCAAAGATTGTTTGATGAAAAAAATGCGGAGCTTTTGACACATATAAATTAAGATGCTGACTAAATAGGATAGGGACAGTAGGTCAATACGAGCATCTTTGGTAATAAGTGAAGTATGTAGATTAGTTAGCAGTTGCCTTAGTGGCGCTAATTGGTGATTCGTTCGTGGCAGGTAAGGACGCGTAACGAGTCATTTCTCCCATGCGAAACCAAGGTTACCCCTAGTTCTGAAGCTAGATTAACCGCTTCTCCTGTGACAGATTTTCGAGAGACTAGCACAGGGCTTCCTGCACGGTAGGCTTTTAGTGCCATTTCTGCGCTGATACGACCGGTGATAAGGAGAGCTTTGTCTCGCACATCAATGCGGTCAAGCCAAGCTTGCCCGACTAGTTTATCCATTGCATTATGGCGTCCAATATCTTCCCTCACTAACAATAACTTGTTGCTTTGTGCGCCAAGTAATCCGCACCCGTGAACACATTCGCCCGTGTTGCGACGAGGGCTGCGTTCGCACAACTCTTCTAAGCATACTAAGATATCGTCCGCAGAAAAAGCCACTGAAGAATTCAGAGCTGAAAGCGTAGGAACACAATCCTTTTCGGATAGAAGGGCGCTTTTCGCGCACCCTGCCGAAGTTACGCGCGTCAAAGGCACGTAACCCTCGGTAAGGTTTTCATCTGAAAACACATGTACTTCAGAGTTTTGCGCATCCGCCCGTACTTCAGACAGAGAATCGCGATTGGTAATGAGACCCTCTGACAGAAGGTATCCTACAGCTAGTTCTTTTAAGCTGTAGGGACTTCCTTGGCTTACAGCAACCGCATTTCCGTTTAAGAAGATGCGAATAGAATGCTCAGAAGTTTCGCTATTTGTATACGGTATGTACTCTACGTTGGCCATTAATCAGCGCTCTCCTGCGCAGCAAGGTGTTCGTAGGCGAGCATATCTAAACGAGTCATTACGACATCTTCAACTTCAAAAGAAAAGGGTGCAAGTGAGTCTTCCTGATACACGGTTCTGGTGTAACCACCGCAGGTGTCACACGTTGCAATTCTGTGAGCCTCGTCACCTTCAATATTGTAGTAGTGTAGGTGAGACTGATTGCGCTCGCCACAGCGTACGCACCGAATCCGTTCGAAATCCCATACTGTCCCACACTGACCGCACCATAGTTGCTTTGCTCCACCCTGAATGGCACCTGAGCCTAATACGCGCGCAACAGCAGGAGCACTTCCGCACAGAGGGCATTGCGTCGGGTGCGAAGAAGATGTTTCTATCTTTGCAATGTCTTGCTGTGTTTTCTTAAGTGCAGAATCCAAAATTGCTTTAAGGGCAAAAGAAACAGCTAAACGTCCAGTACGAGCAGCTTCTTGAGTAGCATTGTCGTCTAAGAGGAGTTCCTGCAGTAAATCTACGTAGGCACAAGGATTGCTGCCGGCAAGTTTACTATCACTTGCAGCTACAAGACGATCCCATTTTACACGCTTGAGCGAGGATGCTGTTGAATCAGAAAAGGCATCGCTTTCTATAAGATAGGAAACTACGCGCTCGATAGCTTTTGTTAAGGTGTCTTGATCAATTGCTACAGGGGAGTCGAGTAATAGGGGTTCTTGGCTTGTGAAACATGAGGTTACAATCTTTTGAGGAACTTGGACAGGTTCTAGATCTGTGCACAGTTCTTCAGAAATGCTCTTTTGAACACTCCATAAGCTTCTAAAGAATTCCAAGCGCGTGCGATCTTCGTCGGATAGCGCGGTAGAATAGGCTGAAATGGCACCATCAATTTGTTTAAGATTCATAGAATCTTCCACTCACTTTCTAGAGACGGGCAGGCGTAAGCCTGCCCGTCAAAGATTACTTCACTTACTTTAAAACTACTTCTCTACTACATTCTTTCCGCTGGTAAGCTCTTTACGAGCCCAGTGACCCCAATGGTACAATGCATCAGATTCTGAAACAGTGCCATCGCCATACATAAGGTTGGCTGTGCCACGATAGGGCTGGAAAATGCCCGCACCTAAGAATATATGTGCAAGGCCAAATACGCAAATCAACAAGAAGCCAATATCGTGAATAAAGAGCGTGGTGCCGTATACGGCTGCGCTAAAGTCAACAACCGTTGAACCAAGAAGCAAAATCACACCACTAATACCCATGATGAGACCTGCAAGATACAGCATGCCGTCAGCAAAACGCTGTCCAGACTTGGTTTCGCTCTGGTCTGGCATGTGGATCCATTTTGCCATGAACAAGTAAGGGAAGAAAAGCTTCATCCATTTCTTGTCGTCTGAGTCCCATTTGGCAAAGAGATTTTTGCATACATGCCCAAAGCCTTTAGGCGCGCTCAGAGCACTAATAATTGGCATCAAGACAAAAATTACTCCCAATACACGATGAGACATGCGGATAGCAAACGTTGTATCGGCGCTTATTGCCTGAGAGAGGGCAGGGACGAATACAAACAAACCAGATATGCTTAGTAAGATACAAGCAATACCAGTAATCGCATGAGTTATACGAGCCTGCTTTGAATGACGCTTGATGCGACGCTCTTTTTTGCCTTTAGCGAGAGCCTCCAAGAATGCTTTATTCTTTGCAGCATCTTCTGCTGAAACTACAATAGGTCCCTTACTCATTAGTTGCCCCCTTTCTTGCCAGGAAGATTTTCGGTGATATGCTCCATAACGGATGTTTCATCTTGTCCATCGCCATGCTTGACAACTTCACCGGTATCAACTGAAAGGGTGTCTTCGGTGTCTGTGTTGTAAGCAAGCTTGTCGCGCTTGTAGCCAATGTTGAGCAAGAACATAGCGGCAAGGCCAACTACGGTAAGGCCAGAAGCTGCTGCGGTAATTGGCTTCATGATCTGAGTGAGACCAGAAACAGCACTGATTTGTGGGTCGACAACCATGCCGTGAGGTTCAATGCCATACTTGAGAACCTGAATCATGTGTAAGCCACCAATTTCATCTTCGCCATAAATGCAAGCATCGGTGTAACCCTTAGCGTGTAGGTATTCAACACGCTGATGAGCGATAGCAATAAGTTCATCGCGATCACCAAACATCATGGCGCCCGTTTGGCAGGTGCTTACACAAGCAGGCTGCAGTCCTTGCTCAATGCGGTCAAGACAGCCGGTGCACTTGTTGATTTTTGTATCAAGTCCACCTTGGAAGCGAGGAACATCAAAAGGACAAGCTGCAAAACAGTACTGACAGCCAATACACTTTGATTCGTCAACGGATACTAGTCCCGTTGCTTCATCTCTTTTGAGTGCGCCACCGGTGCAAATATTTGCGCAAGGTGCTTCATCGCAGTGCTGGCAAGAGCGACGACCAAATGCCCACTTTACACCTTTGTCTCCACCAGCTTCTTCGTGAAAGCTAATGAGCAGACGTGTGTCGCCGTTTAAGTCCATAGGGCTTTGGTATGAGCCCGTTGCAGGGTTGCCATTTTTCTCTAAAGTAGAAGGCAATCCATTCCAGCATTTGCAAGCAACTTGGCATCCTCTACACGCCGAACAGCGGGAGGAATCATATAAAAATGCGTTAGTCATAATTCAGCACCTCCCTAAATCTTCTCGACGTCTACGAGGAACGCCTTGTATTCTGGTACCCAACAGTTAGGATCTCCTACATTAGGAGCCAAGTCGTTAGTTACATCGCCCGTGGAGAAATCGCCTGCCCAGCCGAAGTGATGAATCATGCCCACTTGATGAACAGTTTCTCCGTTAACCATAAATGGCTTGAAGCGAGGGGTTACAAGAGCCATCAGCTCTACGGAACCACGGTTGTTGAATACGCGAACCTTTTCGCCGTTGGCAATGCCACGCTCTTCTGCCAACTCAACCGACATCTCGATGAACTGTTCAGGCATGGTTTCATTGATGGCAGGGCAAGAACGTGTCTGACCTCCAGTTTGCCAGTGCTCGGTTACTGAGTACGTGGTTACTGCCAAAGGATACTGCTCACGGTCGCCGCGTTTTTCTGCTGCAAACTCATCAAAGCGAATGCAAGGAGAATTCTGGCGTCCATTGAATTGATTTTCAGCGGGAGACTCATAGGGTTCGTAATGCTCAGGGAAAGGTCCGTCTCCCATAGTGTAACCTGCAAGGCGACCAATTTGCTCATTGAGCATAAAGAAGGCATTGTTGTTAGGAGGTACCGGTTCTCCGTTAGAAACGGTGACAAAGTCGGCAACGTCAACTTGATCCCATGCGTCGCCTGTCCACTCAACAAGCTTGCGATCTGCATTCCAGGGCTTTCCTTGGGTGTCTGCAGATGCACGGTTGTATACGATGCGGCGATTCAATGGCCATGCGTATGCCCATTGAGGATTAAGTCCGAGACCTGATGGATCATCGGGGATACGGCTGCCTACTGGCTGTTGGGCGGGGTCAAGAGGAGCATCTGAGTTGTCCCAGAAACCAGCATAAATCCACATAGCAGAAGCAGTTGAGCCGTCTGCCTGAAGGCTGCCAAAGGTGGAAATGAGGTCAACTTTAGCCTCGGAGAAGTCGCTGCCTTCAATCTTGTATCCATTGAGTGCCCAAGCGACAGGACGAGGGTCAATAACGCCATCAACATAGTAGTCCCATTTGGTGTTGATGATAGGCTCAGGGCAGACACTTTCTTCATTTGTGTAAAGGTTGACGATCTCTTTCCACATGATGTCGCAGATTTCGTAGTCTGACTTCGCTTCATCCCAAGGCTCTACACACTGATAGCGCCATTGAATGGTACGGCCAGAATTAACGACTGAGCCGGGTTTTTCGCAGAAGAGAGCAGCGGGCAAATAGTATACCGTCGTATCAATTTCTTCTGGATTCATATCAGGTGCTTTCCAGAAGGTTGCCGATTCTGTCTCTACAATGTCAACAACAACAAGCCAGTCAAGGTTTGCCATAGCGCGACGTACACCTGCAGCATTAGGAGCTGCATGGCAAGGGTTCATGCCCCAGTTGAAGTAGCCTTTGATGATTCCTTGATCCATAAGTTCAAACGTACCCATCATTGAGTAGTCTGGGCTTTCAGGTACCTTAGGCCACCAGTCATAACCGTAGTCGTTCTCTGCAGTAGCTGCTTCGCCAAACCATTCTTTCAACGCGGAGACAATAAACTTAGGCTTGTTGACGTAATAGCCGCCAGCGGAAGTTTCTTTTGTGCACCATTCACTGAGAGAAGGAGTTTTGTATTCTGTTGGCCAGCTAATGTAACCAGGTTGGTTGGTTACGAGCATGCCCATGTCGGTTGCTCCCTGTACGTTAGGTTCCCCGCGGAGTGCGTTTACGCCGCCACCTGCAAGACCAACGTTACCCAAAAGCAGCTGCAAAATGCCCATTGAGCGGCAGTTTTGTGCGCCGTAGTGATGCTGAGTTTGACCAAGAGCATACATAATGGTGCCAGATTTTTCTGGTGCTCCAGATGAAGCAAAGGTTGCATAAACTTTTTCAAGTAATTCAGCTTCCATACCACAAGTTGCTGCTACGTTTTCAATGGTGTAGCGCTCGTAGTGTTTTTTCATCTGCTGGAATACGCACAGAGGATCAGTGAGCGTTAAGTCTTTTTTGGGAACTTCAATAGTTGGGGTAGTAAATGCAGGAACACCATCTGCTACAGCCCAGGCATAGCTTGATCCTTCAGAAGTATCCCATTGTGAAGTTGACTCAACTTGGTACTTCCAGGTGGCGTTATTGTATTTACCAGCCTCTTCGTCGAGTCCAGAGAATACGCCTTCTACAACGTCAAAACTGTATTCCGCATTTAGCAAGTATGAAGCGTTGGTGTAGTTTTTGACATATTCGTCTTGCCACAGTTCGTTCTCGAAAATGTAATGGAATAAACCTGCAAAGAATGCAATGTCTGTACCTGAACGAATAGGGCAGTAGATATCTGCCATTTCAGCAGTACGTGTGTAACGTGGATCAACTACAATCCATGTGGCGCCTGAGTCAAGTGCTTTTTGTACCCATTTAGCTGAAATAGGATGGTTCTCTACATTGTTAGAGCCAATAGTCATAAGAATATCAGCGTTTTTTAAGTCGGAGTAATGATTTGTCATACATCCGCGACCAAATGTTGCTGCCAGACCGGCAACGGTAGGGCTGTGTCAGACTCGCGCCTGGTTGTCGATGCCGACAACACCCAAAGAACGCATCATCTTTGTAATGAGGTATTCTTCCTCACAGTTTTGCTGCGATCCACCCAAGCTTGCAATGGAAGGTGCGCGGTTGACGGTGATTCCGTTTACAACGGTTTCGAAGGTTGCGTCACGTGTGTCTTTAACCTTGCGAGCAATTTCTGCAATAGCTTCATCCCAGGTGATTGCTTCCCAGTCAATCGCGCCAGGACGACGTACGAGTGGCTTCGTACGGCGATTGGGGTTTTTGATGACTTCGCGTGTTTCGGGATCAATGACGTTGCGTAGCTGGAACATGGTTGCACCTTTAGGACACAACCCGCCTTCGCTCACTGGATGATCAGGATCGCCTTCAATGTTGATAAGTTCACCATCTCTGGTGGAGCAAATAACACCGCAGCCACCAGAACAGTAGCAGCAAATGTTAGTGTACTCTTCGGTGTTCACCAGCTTCCAGTCCGATTGCGACTCTACGGCAAAGGCTTGAGAGTTCGATGACAGCTCAAACGCCATAGTTGCCGCAACTGCAGCACCGGTAGCTTTGAAGAACCCCCTACGGGATAACTCCATGCTTCTTCTCCTTTTCTCGACTTTCATACGCTTTCCCAACAAATATAGAATTTATTCTTTGTTGGTTGCTTGCGAGGGTAGTGCGTCCAAAACCCTCCCGCTTGTTAAAGGATATATAAAATCTACGCATATGCATAAACTATTATCGGCGAGTGGAAGTTATTCAATTTGGCGTATAGAAAAACAACCGTTCATCCGCGAATCGATACCAGTCATGGCCAAGATTCTAGAGAAGTGATATGCAACATTTTGCATACAAATAAAGAGAATTGCATAAACATTGCTCAAAATAGTATTTTCTAAGCAAACAATACTAAAAGGAATTTTCCGAAAGTGTAGGGTAACGTTGGAAATTTGAAGCAATTGTATGCAAAAATACAATGGACAAAATGCACGGAAAAATATACAAACCTGCAGGCAAATATTAAAATAATCGAGAAAATGTATGGCGGAGATGCATGCGAATCGAACACACCCGAGACGTTCTTCACGCCCCACAACGGCTTTGAAGGCCGCGAGGCCCACCAGGACCTATCCATCTCCACATAAGAAGCATTGCTAAAAGTATCAACGCTTCTTGTATCTTAGCGTACTTGGGGCTACTGTGTCAAAAAATTTAAACAGTATTGCACGTGCCCTCATGCTATTTGCAGTTTGCTTGTATAAGTTCACGACTGTCGCCTATGCGTCGTGTAACGGCTTTGTTGTCAAAATACTCCAAGAGAGGTATTGCGTATTTGCGACTAGTATTCATGGCTTCTTTTAGTTCTGCCGCCGTCGCGGATCCTTGTGTAAGCCGAGCTCTGACTGCTTGTTCTAAGGCGTTGAGTGCGGAAGTTTCAAAATAGAACTCTTGAGACACGCGCACAATTCTTTCGCTTTTTTCAAGCGCGTTGAGAGATCGAGAGGTGAGTGTCATGTCTTGCTGAATTTTGCTTGCAAGTTCAGAAATGGCTGGTGGAGCGCATTTTGACTGTTCAAGGATTGCGTATAATTTTTCAGAAATTTGCTCCTCAAGTTTGCGCGCTCCCATGCTGGCAGAAGGGTGGAATACTTCACCATCTGAAAACATGGCAATCTTATGAGCAGCAGCGTCTTCTAAAAGGCAGTCAAAGCAGCTTGTTTCCATATTGGGGTATAGTCGTTGACGCAGATTTTCTTTCGATATGCCCGTAGCGGCAGGATTCTTGCTATGAAACTGCAAAAGCCCTTTTTCGATAGTTGAGCGCTGTTTTTGCAGGGAGCGTTTTGGGATATAGAATAAGGCTTCCCCTCGCGCTTTGAGAACGACAATAATCCCCGATAAAGCAAGAGCCTCTAATTGTTGTTGAGTGCTTTTGATCGATAAACCCGAAGTTTTTGCAAAGGATTCAGCTGAAAAGGGAAGCGCATAGAGCTCAAGCGCGCAGCGTGCAATAGTTTTTTCATCACCGCTACATAAGGCTTCGAGCAAGGCAACAGACGCTTCGGTTAATATGGTCGTTCGACGCGGTTTTGCTCTCAATACGGTGCCTCCACCAATAACGTGCGTTGGCGAATAGGATCGGACAATAAAACGATCTTTCCATGAAATAGGCAAGGGTTCCTCAAGGCGAATTTGCACAAAAGCTTGTTCTTTGGTGCGAAGGGTTTCTTGTTCGTTGATAAACAATACGCGTCCTGCAACTTCGCGTGTTCCGTGGGCTATGCGCACGCGGGTGCCGCTTGTGAGTGGCTTATTCCGTCCGGGTGTACCCAAATAGGTAAATTGAGCGTCAAAGCGATCGCTTGTGATGGTGCTGTTAGGCGAAAAGAGAAAATCTCCCGGTTTAATGTCAGAAATTGAAACAGCATTAAGATTAAGTGCGACTCGGTGTCCGGCGGTCGCACACTCAACTGGCTTATCGTGAATTTGAATGCTTCGAATGCGCGTGCGTAGTTTGTGCGGCTGAATCTCAACCTCATCACCCACGCAAGCTTGTCCGTTCCAGAGGGTTCCGGTGACTACGGTACCCGAACCTTTGATGGTGAAAACCCGGTCTATAGGCAGGCGTAATGTGTCGTTTGTTGCTTGCCGGGTGGTATTGCGAGCTGCTTTTTGCAGAGTATCTTTGAGGTGAGAAAGTCCAGCACCCGTACGGCTAGAGACACCTATGATAGGGGAGCCAGCAAAGACAGTTCCATCAAGATAGGTGGCAATTTCTTCACTCATAAACGCAATCCACTCTTCGTCTATGAGGTCAATCTTTGTAAGTGCAACCACAAGACTCGATACGCCCAAAAGCTCCAATACTGAAAGATGTTCTTTTGTTTGCGGCATAATGCCGTCGTCGGCTGCGATGCATAATAAGGCAAGGTCAATACCAGTGGCTCCCGCAATCATTTGACGCACAAAACGCTCATGGCCAGGTACGTCAACAACGCCTACGCTATTTCCATTAGGCATTTTTAATTGAGCAAAACCAAGCTCAATCGTGATGCCTCGTTTTTTTTCTTCGGAAAGGCGATCAGGATCCGTGCCAGTAAGAGCGAGAACTAATGAAGATTTCCCATGATCGATATGTCCTGCGGTGCCTAATACAATGTCAGGAAAGAAAGTTTTATTCATGATGTTCCTTTGCAAGAAATTTGAAATAATTTTCAAACGCCTGAACAATGGTTATAAGTTCATCTTCATCGATAGTGCGGGCGTCAAGTAAGAGCGCATCATTATGGATGCGCCCTATAATGGGTAGTGGATTTGTTTGGATAAGGAAGCGCTCGCACGCTTGTGGGGTTGTGTTTAAAAACGTAATGCGAACGCAATAACTCGGAATATCACAAAGAGGCAAAGCTCCACCTCCTGCCCGGGCTGTTTGTTCTATGACCTCAGTAGTAACTTCTTGTGGAGGTAGCACTTCGTTGAGCTGCTTTGCTAATCGTATAGCACGTTTTTGAACTGAATCACTGTCTTCTGAAAGTGCACGAAGAGTAGGGATTGTTGCTTGTGCTTGTTCAGGTTTAAGATAGAGTTTTAGAGTGGCTTCTAGTGCGGCTAGCGTCATTTTGTCTAGTCTAAGCACGCGTGCCAAAGGATTTTTCTTTAGACGATTTATCAGATGCTTTGACCCGACAATTATGCCCGCCTGAGGTCCACCTAAAAGCTTATCGCCTGAGAATGATACCAAATCAGCACCGGCTGTCAGTGAATCGGTCACGGTAGGTTCGGCATTTTCACCAAGAGATTCCAGATGAAGCAGTGCGCCGGACCCTAAGTCTTCATAGACAAGGAGAGGGGGTGTATTGTTTGTGCTTCGCTGTTTGTTTTCTTCGTCTGCAAGTGTTTTTAATTCTGAGATAGATACCGCTTCAGTGAACCCTACCATTTGATAGTTTGAAGGGTGAACTTTGAGTAGCATGGATGTATTGGCAGAAATTGCGCGATGGTAATCTCTTAGGTGCGTTTTGTTAGTAGTGCCTACTTCAACCATGGTTGCTCCAGAAAGCTCCATGATGTCGGGAATTCGGAATGAGCCACCAATTTCGACGAGTTCGCCACGAGATACAACTGCTTCGTGACCTGCTGCAAACTCGGATAAAATCATCATAACAGCTGCAGCGTTGTTGTTAACGGCAAGAGCCGCCTCCGCGCAAGTTAAAAGGCATAAGGTTTCTTCAATATGAGAATGGCGACTTCCTCGTGCCATAGCGCCAACATCATATTCAAGCGTTGAGTATCCGCGTGCAACATTGTTCACAGCTGCCAAGGCTTCTGGCGCAAGAGCGCTACGGCCAAGATTGGTATGCATGATTATTCCGGTAGCATTGATAGCGGGTCGCAAAGAGGGCTGCGTGAGTTGCTGTGCCTCTAAGGCAATCTTCTTGATTAAGCTGTCTTGTGATAGAGAGGTGCAGGTTCCAGCAAGGATTTCTGCACGCGTTTGACCAAGGATTGCACGCACGATATCTACCAATATTGTTTCCGAGAGCGATGATCTTTCGTGTTCGAGAGCTTTGTCTGAAATGAGCTCATGAACTGAAGGAAGCGTGCGAAGAAGGTCGATATTGGGGGCGCTGGTCATAAAAAATCCTTTCTGAATACGCACCTAAATATGTCATTTTCTTTTCAATACTAGCACAATAATTAAGTCTTGAGAAACTAGGTGTTCTGGAGGAGAAGTGCATTACGAGGTTTTTAGTAAGGGTATTATTGGCAAAATGCGCTAATCATGCCTAAAAGCGAAGAATTACTAAACGTACTCCGAAAAAAATGAACCGTTTGCAGATATAGTTCTTGCAAAAGTCACAAATTTACCCTTCATATCTCTAATTTTCGCTTGTGCGAGCTAGTCAACCATTGGCAGAAAGACTTTAGCGGATGATTACCGAGAAAATATCTTCCTTGTATGCTTAAAAAGGAGTAACACGGTAAACCGAAAAAGGAGAGGCATGGAAGTATTAAAAACCAAGAAAGGTCTATTTCTCATGGGGTTGCTTGCTGGCGTAGTAGCTGCAGGTTTGGCGTTTTTTGGAAATCCTGTCAATATGGCAATCTGTATTGCTTGTTTTATTCGTGATACGGCTGGTGCTATGCAATTGCATGAAGCAGCTATCGTGCAGTACGTGAGGCCGGAGATTGCGGGCATCATGCTTGGTGCGCTGGTTTTGTCTCTTGTCTCAAAGGAGTTTCGCTCAACTGCTGGCTCTTCGCCAATGATTCGCTTTGTATTGGGCGTCATAATGATGATTGGTGCGCTCATTTTTCTAGGATGTCCTTTGAGAATGATTTTGCGTATGGCTGCCGGAGATCTTAATGCGTGGGTAGCTCTCATAGGTTTTGTACTTGGTATTCTTACCGGTGTTCTTTCATTGAAAAAAGGATTTACTCTTGGGCGGGCATATGAAACGCAAAAAGCAAATGGCTTTGTTATGCCTGCTCTTTTGGTTGTTGTTTTGATTTTAAGTGTCGCAACGGGCATTATGATCACAAGTGTTGAAGGCCCCGCAAGCTTTAGTGCACCCGTTATTGTTTCGCTTATCGGCGGTGCGGCATTTGGAGCATTTGCTCAAAAATCTCGTATGTGTTTTGCAGGTAGTGTGCGTGACGTATTTCTTATTAAGAACTTTGATCTTCTTTCTGTTGTAGGGGGTCTGTTTGTTGCCATGCTTATCTACAATATTGCAAGTGGTGGATTCAATCTTGGTTTTGAAGGCCAGTCTGTTGCTCATAACGAACATCTATGGAATATCATTGGCATGTATATTGTTGGATTTGGCGCGGTGTTGGCTGGAGGATGCCCTTTGCGTCAACTTGTTTTGGCGGGACAGGGTTCTTCAGATGCGGCAGTAACAATTTTAGGAATGTTTGCAGGTGCTGCAATTTGTCACAATTGGGGATTGGCTTCTTCTGGTGCTGGCACCACGGAAGCCGGTCAAATTGCCGCAATAATTTGTCTGATTGTGTTGTTTGCTGTTGCATTTGTTTTATCTAAAAGAAAGTAGAGGTTGTGTAATGAATGAGCTTGACGTAAGAGGATTATCTTGCCCTGAACCACTTATGTTGGTGCATGATGCGATAAAGAAAAACGATCTCCCCGTAAAAGTTTTAGCTGATGAAGAGTTCCAGAAAAATAATATTGAAAAACTCGCAAGCAAACATAAGAAAAATGCAGTTTCGACTGAGGGTGCCAACTGTTTTGAGATAGTTATTAGCTAAAGCGTAGGGAAGATAGCGTTTTTGAAGTGTATAGAAATAAGGCTTGTGTAGACTGTTTTGGAATAGTTATTAGTTAAAGACTATTCCAAAACATATTCATAAGCACTTTAGTTAGTCACATGGGGAATAACATGCGAAAGAAAGAGTTGAGATTAGTTGTTACATTTTACACGACAACTGATGCCATTATGATGGAGAAAACTTGCAAGAAAAGGCAGATTGGTGGTCGTCTAATTCCGGTCCCGCGTGACATTTCTGCTGGTTGTGGTCTTGCCTGGATGGGAGAGCTGAGTCAGAGGGCAGAATTGATGGAAGCATTGACGTTTGCTGCCATTGACATGGAAGAAATGCATGAGTGTCTATTGTAGTATGAGGCAAGGTGGTTATAAGATGCAGGTTTTTGACAGATTGGTTAAGGATATCTATGAACTATAAAACAGAGGTAAGTGTCAAAGAGATTCGTGAACTTGCCGAGTCTTTATATGGACCGCTGTACTGTTCTGAAGCCATTGTGAGTGCAATTCGCACAAAATTTGAACTCGATGTTCCTGAACATGTTGTGGCTATGGCATCTGGTTTTCCTGTTGGCATAGGAGGGTCTCTGTGTTTATGCGGGGCGGTGTCAGGAGGCATCATGTCTCTTGGATTATTTTTTGGAAGAAGTCAACCAGACGACCCTTCAATTGATAAGATGATGCAGCTGGCAAAAGAAATGCACGACTGGTTTAAACGCGCTGCAGGAAAAATGCTTTATGCTGTAGGGTATTGGTTAAGGATCTTGAGATGGGTTCCAAGGAGCATTTTGATCAGTGCACCTATTTAACAGGATTAGTTGCTGAAAAGACTGCGCAGATGATTGTGCGTGAATTGGCGCTTGTAAACCTAGATGATTCGCCCGTTTAAACTTGATAGGGATGTGAAAACTAATGGAATGTATTGATGCACGAGGACAAGCGTGTCCGCTACCAGTGGTTAGAGCTAAAAAGGCCTTGAGTTCCATAAACGACGGGTTGTTAGAAGTTCTCGTTGATAATGACACTTCGGTAAGGAATCTCGAAGCACTCGCACGAGCGTTGGGTTGCGCTTTCGCCTCTAAAAAGCTTGAAGAGGGTCAATATTCGGTAGTTTTTAATAAAGGGGAAGCGGAAGGACAGGAGAAAAGCAGTTCATTAGCTACAAACGAGGTTCAGTCGGCGGAAAAGATAACTGACGAATCTCATGACACTATCGTGGTTATCTCTTCTGAGTAT
>CAYJGC010000037.1:13055-16815 GCA_964369725.1 uncultured Eggerthella sp. | reverse complement strand
TTTTACTTCACGCACGTACGAAAGAGCAACAAGAACATAACGAATCGTTGTAATGAGTGAAAAAAGCAACCCTAAGTATATAAACCAAATTCCCCATGAATATATTTCAGAATTTAACCCTGGGAGGAAAGATGCGTCAATCAAGCCTAAGCCAATAAATTCTGGCCAATTAAGCAAAAGTGCAGCAAAACCCACAAACAATAACGCCGTGCCAATCTTTCCGGTAAAGAGTACAGGTATGCGTTTTTCATAACGCTTCAACACATAACCGCCGCCTATGAGCACAAACAAATCTCTCGCAATAACTAACAGAATTATCCACAGCGGAAGGCGATCAACCAGATATAGTCCTACAACTCCTGAAATCATGAGGGCACGATCTACAAAGGGGTCTAAAAGTTGTCCTAATTTTGAAACTTGATTGAAATGCCGCGCAATCTGCCCATCAATCCAGTCCGTGCCTGCTGCCAGCGCAAAAAGCACCGTGGCCTCTACATTGCGTCCCTCAAGCAAAAGCGTAAGAAATACCGGCACCAAGCAAAGGCGCAGTATTGATATTAAATTGGGTACGGTACATATTTTAGTTGTAACTTCACCCATGCTTTTCACTTCAGACATTCTCTAGCCTTCTTCCAAGCTATCCATCGCTCAAATAAAAGCAATCTCGCGACTGCTCCAATAATGCAAAACCTCATTTTATCAGTTTTCAGGTATTTCACTTATCTGATTCCCGATATCGTTAAAAATGGATAGCAGCTGTTATCTACACTCATGAGATAGAGCACTCTTGTTTGGGAAAACCCTCGTTTGTTAAATCTCCCTTATAAAGAGGTCATATGCAACAAGTTTATCAAGCCACTTTAACTTAGAAACTCTAAAAACCACCATGTTTCACTATCTGCAGAAGACATGGTGCGTCTCATAACCCCGTGAGACTTATCAGACTCTGAACACTGTTTATCATGACTATAACAAAAACAGGCCAGAAGCAAATTAAGCCTCTGACCTGCCGAATTAGCTGGTCGGGTTGACAGGATTTGAACCTGCGACCCCTTGACCCCCAGTCAAGTGCGCTACCAAACTGCGCCACAACCCGTTTTGTTTCACAAACATTCCGAAACAGCTTTGCTATAGTAACCGTAAGTCCACTTTAATGCAAGCAATTTTAGTGACTTTTTTAAACAGAAAAGCTTGACCTATGAAATCTAGTGCAAGAACTCAATTGCCTTACTGAGGATAAGTTCTGCTAACCTCGCTTTTGGCATACGAGGCAGCTCTTCAATATCTTCATCGTCGATAAACCATACTTGGTTATCATCGGTACCAAACGCTTTATTCTCTCCCACTTGATTTGCCACAATAAGGTCGGCATTTTTTGATTTTAGTTTCTTTTTACCATAACCAATTACATCATTAGTCTCGGCAGCAAAACCTACAACAACCTGATGCTGTTTATCTTTACCAAGCGTAGCCAAGATGTCTGGATTCTCAACCAAATCAAGACTTTCTAAATCTTCGCTTGCGCCGTCTTTCTTGAGCTTACTTTCTGACTCAAGACGCGGACGCACATCAGCAACAGCTGCAGCGAAGATAGCAATATCAGCATGATCGAACACTTCTTTAGCAGCATGAAACATCTCTTGTGCGGTCGTTACCGACACAACATGCACTCCCGCAGGAGCCGCAAGCGAAACTGGCCCTGAAATGAGCGTAACCGCCGCACCTCTCTGTAGAGCTGCTCGTGCAAGCGCATAACCTGTCTTGCCTGATGAGTAATTTGAAATATAACGTACTGGGTCGATAGGCTCAACAGTAGGCCCAGCAGTAATAACAACATGTCTACCTACCAAATCGCGATACACTCCAAGTTCCTCAAGGACTATATTCACAATTTCGTGGACTTCAGCAAGCCGTCCTCTACCTTCATCGCCACAGGCCAAATACCCATTCCCTGCCTCAATAATGCGCATCCCCCTAATTTGCAATTTTCCCAAATTATAGCGTGTAGCTCCGTTTACATACATATTGACATTCATGGCGGGCGCAATGATAAGAGGAGCTGTAGTTGCCAATGCAGTCGTAGTCAAGAGATCATCCGCTAGACCATTAGCTAACTTCGCTATAACGTTTGCCGTACAAGGCGCAATGAGAAACGCGTCAGCCTCCTGCGCAAGCGATATATGATGAATAGGGTCGGCTGGGTTGTCAAACAAACCAACTCCAACCGGCTCGTTTGTTAACGCTCTAAAGGTGGCGGGGCCTACAAATTCCGTAGCATTTTGAGTCATAACCACTTTTACACGCACACCGGCTTTTTGTACGGCTCGCACAATTTCACACGCCTTATACGCAGCTACACACCCGGTTACTCCCAACAAAAGAGTCTTTTGGGTTTTTTGTTCTACACTAGAGCTTTGGTAGGTCTTCATTTTATTGCTCCTCAATATAGGGCTGCAGCACGTCGCAAAGTACACGTAAATGCGCACGGCTTTTATCCAAGCAAGGAACATAATAAAACTCTAACGCATTTTTATCAAATCCTGTCTTTGCTGCTTCTTCGTAAAAATATGGCTTTAGCTCTTCGCCAACGTCATAAAGTGTCTCAAGACAGTCCACTGCAAAGCCAGGACAAACCATAAAAACCCGCTTTACACCCGTTTGTGCCCAACGTTGTAAGACATCTGAGGAATAAGGCTTTAACCACTCTCTTCCCTTATCAAACTGACATTTATAGCCAATAGTCCAGCGATTTCTCTCTAAGCCTAGCTCACTTGCAACCAACAGGCTCGATGCACTCGTTTGAAGCTCATACGTATCCCCTTCTTCTATATCTACTAGCGGAATAGAATGAAAAGAAAAAAGTAATTTATCTTCTGAATCAACTTCAAAGCCGGCACGGAGAACCGATGCTGCTACCGCGCGATAATACGTCGAGTTCTCATGATAATTATCAATAAAGGAACAAGAAACATTCCATGACATCTTCCTTAAAGCGCCTTGAACACCATCAGAAACTGAGCCGGTCGTACAAAAAGCACTTTGTGGATAGAGCGGCAAAACAATGAGTCGCGAGCATCCTTCTGTACGGAATTCCTTTAATGCAGTCAAGATACTTGGCTTACTGTAGCTCATAGCGCATTTTACTAAAATTTGAGTGTCTTCGTCTGAATAAACCGCTCTTAGTCCAGCAACAAGCTTTTCGTGTCCTAGTGAAAATGGAGAACCTTCTTCAGTCCAAATCTTTGCATATTTCTTCGCTGATTTCTTGCTGCGCCGAGGAAGAATAATGAGATGCAAAATAAAGAACCAAAAAAAGCGATTTAAAGGCGCTATCCGCTTATCCATAAGAAATTTTGAAAGAAATACGCGCACCGCATGAGGGGTGGGTTTAGCAGGAGTACCCGTGTTAACAAGCAAAATACCAATACACTCTTGTGACAAAATACTCTTCCCTGCCTTGAAATAATTAAACTTTTCTTACCTAATCAAACAAATTGCGGATAGTCTAACGCATAGATTTATACTTATCAGCAAAAACACGAATAATCAAAATTTAACGATTGATACTCGTAAAGACCTCTTCGCCTGCTTGCGTTTTTCCTAAGCTTCGTTCCGACAGACGAACTAAAACCGCCCGTAAATCCTCAGGGAGACGATCAACAAAAGATAGCGTCTTATTTGTTTCTGGGTGCTCAAATGCAATCTGGAACGAATGCAAAAACTGCCTATCGAGCCCGAGTGAAGCAAAAGCAGCTTTTGG
>CAYJGC010000037.1:7738-12955 GCA_964369725.1 uncultured Eggerthella sp. | reverse complement strand
GTTCCTGCCTGCTGTGGCAAGACATCACAAGAAAGAAATCGTCCCATTACGCATCGCTACCTAAAACATCAGAGCAATCTTTATGTTGATTTTTTCCTAAATCAGTGAGCTCTTGCTTAATGATTTTACTCTCTTTTCTATCGCGTATCAAATAGCTAATAAAAAAGAGAATAAGACCGCAGGTTACGCCTATATCAGCAATGTTGAAAACAGGAAATTTCATAAACGCCAAGTCGATAAAATCAACAACATACCCCAGAGTTAGTCGGTCAAAGGCATTCCCAAATCCTCCTGCATAAATTAGTGCCAGCCCCACAACTTCACCTAAGATCATACGTCTTCCAAAAAATGCAAAACAAGCAACGAGAACAGCGCAAACCAGAAGGGAAAAAACACCCAAAGCAGCTGTTGAATCTCCAAAGATTCCCCAAGCTGCCCCCGTGTTATGTATTAATCTAAATTGAAATAATCCTAAAAAAGGACCAGCAATGAACTCGCCCACCTCAAAGTTGCTATTAAAGTAATTCTTCGTAGCTAAGTCAAACACAAGCCACACCAGTGCTACTGCGGCAAATAATCCCACCTTTTTGCGAAAAGATTGAGAGCACGCTGAAGCAGTGCACTGGTTTTTATCTAACTCTTTTGTTTTTAACTTCAAGCTTTATTCACCCTCTGAAAAAACAATTTCATCCAATACCGAAGCACAGCGAGAGCAAACCTCTTCATGATTGCTGTTCTCACCTAGGGTTCGATAATTCCAGCAACGCGGACATTTTTCACCCGAAGCAGGAACAACTTCAACAGAAATCTCCTCAGCACCAGCGCTCAAGTGGACACCCGCTACAATAAACAGATCTTCTAACACGGTCACATCAAAGCGCGAGAGGCTTTCAAACAAGTCAAACGATAAAGAAACATTCACCGCAACTTCTTGGCTTTTATTAAACGCTTTTTCACTGCGAGCTTCTTCTAGCGCCTTCGTAACAGCTTCTCGCACAAGCAAAGCCGACTCAAAGGCATCCACCTCAGCCTCAATACCGCTCTTTGGCAGCACGGGTACAAAATCTGCAGCTGTTGGCCAGCCAGCTAGTTGGACGTTGCAGGGACGGTTCTTGCGAGCCAAAGCAGCCTCAGGGTAATTCTCCCAAACTTCGTCTGTAGTGAACGCAAGAATGGGTGACAAGACACGTACAAGCACTTCTAGCACATTCATCAGCACCGTTTGCGCGCTACGGCGACGGAGTGAATGAGGCGCTTCTGCATAAAGTCGATCTTTAGTTACGTCCATGTAGATTGCGGACAAATCGTTTACGATAAAGTCATACACTGCTCGGTAAATATAATGGAATCGGTACATATTGTACGCTTCCTCAACTTCTTTAAGAAGCGCGTTTGTTTTTACCAGCATCCAACGATCAATAGGTTCTAACGAATCCCAAGAGGTAATAGCATCTTTTGAATCATCAAAATCATGCAGATTGCCCAAGCAGTTTCTAAATGTATTACGAATACGGCGATATGCATCAGATGTGCGGTTCAAAATTTCGTCCGAAATGCTTACGTCTTGTGAGTAATCAACGCTTGAAACCCATAACCTAAGCACGTCAGCACCGCTTTTTGCCATAACATCAGCAGGGTCAACACCGTTGCCTAACGATTTTGACATCTTACGACCTTCGCCATCTACGGTAAACCCACAATGCATTACCGACTTGTAAGGAGGCACACCATAGGCACCCACACTCGTTAGCAGCGAGGATTGGAACCATCCACGATGCTGGTCCGAGCCTTCAAGGTACATATCTGCAGGAAATCTCAGTCCTTCAGCTTCACGATGCTTAAGAACAGACGTGTGTGAAACACCACTCTCCCACCAAACATCCAAAATGTCGTTTTCGGGGATAAGGTCCGTACATCCGCACACTTCGCACTTAGTTCCTCGTGGGAGATAATCAGCAGGACTGTGAGTAAACCAAGCATCGGCTCCTTCACGGTTAAACAAATCAATCACCGCGTCAAACGTTTCTTCCGTAGCAACAGAAGATGCACATTTAGCACACTTAAATACAGGAATGGGGACACCCCATGAGCGTTGACGTGAGATACACCAGTCGGGTCTATCTGCCACCATCGATCCAATACGGTTTTTCGCCCAAGCAGGAATCCATTGAACCTCTTCATCGATAGCTCTCATTGCATTTTCACGCAATGAGTTCTTATTCATAGAGACAAACCACTGATCAGTTGCGCGGAAAATGACTGGCTCATGGCAACGCCAACAGTGTGGATAGCTGTGATTAATTTTCTTTTCAGCAATAAGCACGCCACGCTCACGGAGCCATTCAATAATGGCTGGATTTGCCTCTTCTACGTCTAAGCCTGCGAAAGGACCTGCCTCATCCGTGAGAACACCATTATCATCAACAGGCATAAGAAGAGGAATATCAAATTCAAGAGCTACAAAGTAGTCATCTTGACCATGTCCGGGCGCAGTATGAACCGCACCTGTTCCTGACTCAAGGGTTACATGGTCGCCAAATATAACGCTACCCTTGAGGTCTTGGCGAACAGGACACGTATAAGAAGCTCCAGCAAGCTGGCTTCCTTTAAGGGCAACCGGCTCTCCATCCGTACCGCGAACAAGGCTAAATTCATCCCAAGCAGCAATTTCTGCCACCTGATCTACAAGTTCTTCGGCAAAAATTAGGTTCTTTCCCTCAACTTGTACCATAACGTACTTAGCGTCTGGTGCAAGGGAAACTGCCGTATTAGCAGGAAGCGTCCAAGGGGTAGTTGTCCATATAAGAATATAAGCATCGCCTTCAACATCTGCTGCCTCAAAAACTCCAGGAATACAATCCATCTTGAAGGCGACAAACACGGAGGGAGATACTTCATCAGAATATTCAATTTCTGCCTCTGCAAGTGCCGTGTGACAACGTTTGCACCAGTGAATAGGCTTTCGACCGCGATAGACTGACCCCTCAAGATACATTTCCTTAAACACTTCAACGTTGCCTGATTCATAGTTAGGCTGATACGTAAGATAGGGATTTTCCCAGTCTGCATTAACACCCAAACGTTTAAATCCATCTCGCTGAATATTGACGTATTTTTCAGCCCATTCACGACACAAACGACGCAATGTTGGCTGATCAATCTTAGCCATTTTTTCTGGCCCTAAAGTCTTTTCGACCATATGCTCAATCGGTTGACCATGACAGTCCCAACCTGGAATATAAGGCGTATAGAAACCACGCTGAGCATGAGACTTTACGACAAAGTCCTTCAAAATTTTATTGAAAGCGTGGCCAATATGAATAGGCCCATTTGCATAAGGAGGACCGTCATGGAGCACAAAGGGGCGCCCATCTTTGTTTTTCTCAAGCACCTGTTCGTAGATTTTTTCTTCTTCCCACTTGACCAGGCGCTTTGGTTCTCTTTCAGGCAAATTTGCACGCATTGCAAATTCTGTTTTAGGGAGATTCATTGTATCCTTATACGTATTTGCCACGAGCAATGCACCTTTCCTTGAGGATTTATATCAATAATTAAACGTAGTATGCTTAAAGACTTATATATGTCGTAAACCGCTATAGTATAGTGGAACAGCAGCGGATTTCAAAGCAAGTGCGAAGTTTTCAAAATTGTGACATAGTAATGGGTGTAAACAGGTATACTTTGCGTACAGTTATACCATTTGATTCGTATTATATGTTCTAAAAGGAGAAACCTCATGCCAGCAAGTTTTGAAATTGTGACCGATTCAAGCTGCAATCTTACCGAAGAGATGATAGACGCTCTTGGAGTTCATGTTCTTCCCCTTACTTTTATGGCTGACGGAGAAGAAACAGTGTACCAAAGCTATCTCAAAGGAGAACGCACCGACCTTTCGCAGTTTTACGCAATGATGAGAAGTGGGAAAGTTTTCAAGACTTCATTACCTAATTTAGCTGACAGTGAAGCTCTTTTTAGAAGCTTACTAGATCAAGGACGCGATATTTTATACATTGGATTTTCGAGCGCTCTCTCAGGAACTTTTGAAAGCACCAATTTACTCCTTTCGCAACTTAGCGAGGATTACCCTGAGCGAACCATTCGCACAGTTGACACTTTGTGCGCTTCGGGAGGACAAGGTCTTATCGTTTGGCAGGCAGCTCAACGTGCTCTCGAAGGCGAGAATTTTGAAAGTGTTTACACCTGGACAGAAGAACATAAACTCAAAGCAGACCATTGGTTTACCGTTGACGATCTTATGTTTCTCTTTAGGGGAGGTCGCCTTTCAAAAACAAGTGCCTGGGCAGGCACCTTGCTAAACATCAAGCCAGTTATGCACATCAACAACGAAGGACGCCTTGTACCACTCGAAAAAGTTCGCAGTCGCAAAAAGTCACTTACCGCTTTGGTTGACCGCGTTGAAAAAACCATTGCTCAACCCGTTGCCGAGCAAACAATTTTTATCACACACGGCGACTGCGCAGAAGAAGCTCAACAACTTTCTGAAGCTATCCGTAAGCGTATAGATTGTAAGAACATTTTCATTAATTGCATTGACCCTGTTATTGGAGCGCATTCTGGTCCTGGTACCCTCGGCGTTTTCTTTATGGCAGAAGGAAGAGAATAGACGCAACACCCACACGCAGACTACAGATATGCCACCTGTTGCTAGGTTTATTTGTAGTCTGCGATATTTTTCGCTGAAGAACCCGTTGTGTTTTCTTCATTTCGTAGCTCATGCCCAAAACGCACGGCAGATTCACCAAATCGCTCTTTAAGTTTGTCAGTTGCTGCAAGCAATCCTCGACGTTTATCTTTGTCCACAATTAAGGGCTTTGGGATCTCTTGATCATCTTCCCCATACTCGGTTTCAAAAAGAGCTGTTTGCGAGGATTGCACGCCATCAAATCCGCTCACATTGACGCCAATAAGTCGTATTGGTATACCGGGACGCCAAATATCGGGAAGCATGCTTTTTAAGACAGGTACAAAAAACAACTCATCGTCAGTCGCCTCCGTTAGTTGACGCTGCACTGAGCGAACACTACGGTCGTCAAACTTTATACGCAGCGCCACCGTTACCCCCTTTAGTTGCTTGTTTCGAAGACGCCTTCCTACTTTTGTAGAGATTGAAGCAATTGCTGCATATACATCTTGCCTATCAGTAAGATCTTGCGCAAACGTCACTTCATTTGACACTGATTTAACAGAGTCATCTTG
>CAYJGC010000037.1:0-7638 GCA_964369725.1 uncultured Eggerthella sp. | reverse complement strand
GTAGAAACAACTCCATGTTTGTCAGCATCTCCGCCAACGATAACGGGTTTTCCTCGCCAGGCAGGATGGTCCAACTGTTCAACCGAAGCAAAAAAAGCATCTAAATCTACCAACAAAATGGCAGAACCCTCCCACGGAGCAACGGAATAACTGATATGTTGAAAATCTATACTCATCCTAGAAATAAGTGTATCACGACCGGTCTTAGTTTATAAGTTGTGGTAGTATGTTCTTCCTTTTCGAGACAGCTCGAAAGAGAGGAGACCTGTGGAAAATCATAACCTTCCTACACAAAACTGCGTTCGTCAGTGTGTAGCCGTACAGCCAGAACACCTCCTTTCGCCTCCTTATGAACTCCGCACTGAAATGAATTGGACTGATTTTTCAGGAACTGCCAATCCTCTCGGCATGCCTGCTTCCTTTCTTGAGGCAATGGAGCATGCTTTAGTAATGGGAAACTTAAGCTATACTCCTGACAGAGATGCCTACACCCTGCGTAGTGCGTTGGCTCGACGCTTTTCCTTAGCCCCAAATTCTTTTCTCGTGGGTTCAACAATTGGAGATATGATCCGAGCGGTAGCACAAACATACCTACCTACCACCGTTGGTATTGCTGTCCCTTCTCCTGTTGAATATGCTTTAGCAATAGGCAATGCGGGACACAATATTGTAGAAGTTCATAGTCCCGCGGGATTCATGATTCCACGCTACCAAACAGCAATGCACCACGATTACTCGTTTGACGCAGCACTTTTATCCAATCCCGGCTATCCCACAAGCAGGCTTCTTTCCGAACCAACGCTCCTTTCATACCTTGAGAATTGCACGTGGGTTATCGTTGATGAAAGATCTATAGAATTAACGTTAGGTGGACAAAGCATGGCCTCCTTTACGTCGCAGTACAAAAACCTGGTAGTCATTGGATCTCTCTGTGAATCCTTTGCTATCCCCGGTATTCCTATAAGCTATTGCATTGCTCATCCTGACACCATCGCCCAAATCAATAGCTTTTTTGACAGCTCTACGGTAAATATGTTTGCAGAAGTGCTTGGCGAAGTTGCCTTGTCAGAGCTTGATCATTTAGAGCAAACTCGAGAGTTTCTTGACTCGGAAATACCCTGGCTTCAATGCATGCTTAATCTGATTCCTGGCATAAGCATTTATCCTGCAGAAGCAAATTATGTCATGTGCACGTATCAGGTAAGTCACGGTATGGAACTTTGTGTAAACAACGTAGACGAACTAACGAGCAAACTACAACTTTCTGGTTTTCTTATTCGAAAATTAAAAGGGACACTTGGCCTGCCTCACGATAACTTTTTTTGCGTTTCTGTAAGAACGCGGGAGGACAGCGAACGTCTTATCGCTGCCATGCGCGAGATAATACTGGGCAATTAAAGCTCTTTTACCATACTATAACCCGCATCTTCTAATGCTTTTTCAAGCACTTCTGTGGGCATATCTTGCGCCAGATTCACTTGCACTCTTTTATCTTCAAGCGTAACTTCTACAGCCAAAACACCACTAACAGCCTGCAAAGATTCACGTACGCGCCCAGCACATTTCATGCATTTCATTCCGTCAACTTCCAAGGTCTTTGCAACAGAGACCTGCGTACTATTCGCAAAGACGCCTGTCTCCAACTCATGTGTGAGGAGACTTTTTTCCGTTTTCAAAGCAGGTTTTGATGCCTCTTTTGTCGATACATCTGTAGATAATCGAGGTTTCCAAGTACGCAACCTCAATGCGTTTGTTACTACGAATAGAGAGCTTAAGCTCATGGCTGCTGCAGCTATCATGGGGTTAAGACTGATGCCGGCAAAAGCAAAAACTCCCGCAGCCAAGGGAATGCATGCAACATTATAGACAAGAGCCCAGAAAAGATTCTGCTTTATGTTGCGCATGGTGGCGCGAGAAAGCTGAATTGAAGCGACAACATCAAGAACATCGCTCCTCATTAAAACGACATCGGCACTCTCTATAGCTATGTCAGTTCCAGCTCCAAGCGCAATTCCCACATCAGCGCGGGCAAGTGCGGGAGCATCGTTTATACCGTCTCCCACCATAGCAACACGCCCTTGCTGAGAAAATTGTCTAATTGCCTGCTCCTTCTCTTTTGGCAATACCTCTGCAATTACTTCATTTGCACCAACCAATTTCTGAACCGCCGCCGCTGTACGCTCATTATCACCCGTAAGCATAACCGTGCGAATACCCATGACACGCAACTCACGCAAAGCTGCTGCACTTGAAGGTTTGACGGTGTCAGTCAGTCCAACAACACCGACTAGCTTGCCATCGTATGAAACATAAAGCGGTGTATTACCCTCATCGGCTAGTTTTTCGCTTTGCGCAACCATAGAGCGAGTCTCGATGTGGTTATCCTGCATTAAGCGCAGATTCCCTACTAAAGCTAACTTCCCTTCAAAATGCGCTCGCAATCCTCCCCCCGGGATTTGAGCGAAAGACTCCAAGGGCAAAAGAGATGCGTTCTGTTGCTTACCCCAACGAACTATAGCTTGCGCTAGAGGGTGTTCCGAACGCTCTTCTAACGATACCAGCAATGCAACAACATGCAGATAATCTATCTCTTTAACAACATCAATCGAAGTGACACTAGGATTGCCTTCTGTGAGTGTCCCGGTTTTATCAAATACAACAGTATCCACATTGTGAGCAGTCTCTAAGGCTTCTGCTGATTTTATAAGTATGCCTTTTTGCGCGCCGCACCCCGTACCCACCATAATTGCCGTTGGGGTAGCAAGACCAAGCGCGCATGGACATGAGATCACCAAGACTGAAACCGCATACATTAAAGCTGCAGTCAGGCTTTCGCCAAATAGTAACCACGTTACAAAAGTAATTATTGCAATCATGATTACTATGGGTACAAAAATGCTTGATACTTTATCGGCGAATTTTTCAATGGGCGCTTTTGAAGAGGTAGCTTCATCGACAAGTTTTATGATGCCAGCTAGCACCGTTTCTTCGCCCGTATGCGTAACGCGCATAGTAAGCCAGCCACTACGCTGAATAGTAGCACCCGTAAGCAGATCACCAGGACATTTATCTACAGGAATACTCTCGCCTGAAATAATAGCTTCATCTATGGTTGCAAAGCCCTGTAAAACAATGCCATCAGCCGCAATACGATCGCCAGCTTTCACCACTAAGACATCACCAACAGCAATTTCTTCTAAGGCAACACATTCCTCTGCGCCATCAATCAAACGTGTAGCTTCTCTAGGAGATAGATCTACAAGTTTTGCAATTGCATCGGTTGTTTTACCCTTTGCGCGTACTTCAAAGTATTTACCTAAGGTTATGAGAGTTAAAATCATGGCAGCAGATTCGAAATACAAAGCCATAGATATTTCATGAGCAAGCATTACATTCCCGAATGATAAAGCACTTCCCACTTGATACAATCCCGCCACACTCTGCAAAGTGGCAGCAGACGAGCCAAGCGCAATAAGAGAGTCCATATTAGGGGATCCCCGAAGCAAAGAGATAAATCCAATTCTAAAATATTTGAAGTTGACAAACAAAACGGGTAAAAGCAGCAAGAACTGCGTGAACGCAAAATTGAAAGAATTCGTATTACCTAAAAATGCAGCCGGCAATGGCCACCCGAGCATATGCCCCATGCTTAAATAAAACAATGGCAGCGTAAAGACTAGTGAGATTATTAAATTGATACGTACTTTTTTTGCCTCTGCAGCTCCTCGTACGTCTGCATCCCCTAATACCGTGCTCTCGTGTTTTTCTTGAAAAGACCTGTTCTTGTCTGACTTATTTTGCGGAAACGCTCTGTATCCTGCCTTTTCTACCGTACTAACGATTTCAGAAACAGAAGTTTTCTCAGCATCAAAAGACACAACCATGGAATTCTTAAGCAAGTTTACCGACACATCATCTACGTCATCGAGCGAAGAAACGACCTTTTCGACGCGAGCCGAACACGCAGCGCAGGTCATACCAAACACATTAAAAACTTGCTTCAAAACAAACTCCTTGAACTAAAATTTCCACCATCGGAATATTACATCGTGCGTCATTGCAAATGTCTATAGTATCTTAAAGATATAAAAAAACTTCGAAGAACTTAGCCTTATTAAACTTTTAATCGTCTCATATTCTCTTATTGCTCTCAAATAGCCCAAACGCTATAATTATGTACCTTAACACCGAAAAAGGAACCTCTATTGTCTTTTGTTGAATTAGTTTTATTGTCCTTAGGATTAGCAGTAGACGCTTGCTGCCTTTGTACAATAATTGGCCTAGTGTATCAACCTTTACGCTTAGAAACGCTTAAACTATCTGCTCCTTTTGGAATTCTTCAGGGTGCTATGCCTTTCATCGGTTACGTAGGTATAGGATTTCTACCATTGTTCATCCTTGAACAAAGCCACTGGATTGCATTTATACTCCTCCTAGCTTTAGGTTCTAAAATGATATACGAAGCCCTCAAAGGTAAAGAGGAAGTTGTTGATACGACTCAAGTAGTTGCTCTGAGCGCCGCATCCATATTTCTTCAAAGCATATCTACTAGCATCGATGCACTTGCGATAGGAGTAACTTTTTATAACTATTCACTCCCTCAAGTTCTATTTTCTATCAGTATTATCGCGCTCATAACGTACCTTGCTTGCATACTGTCAATTTCACTGGGACGAAAAATTGGAGGCAAATTTAATGGTCGTGCAGAAATTCTTGGTGGCATAGTCCTCATCTTGCTTGGTGCTAAATTTCTTTTTGATGGACTGTCTTAAACTAACCTTTAACTTACACATCCTTTTCTTATTAGCACGAGAGAAACTCAAACTACCCTGACCCATAACATTTAGCTCAAAGATCTAATCGGGCGACGTAGTAAGCGCCTAGCTATATTACCCAAGTCATTCTCCCCTAAAAGTTTTAAATTTTATCTTGACTATATAAACTCAAGTCCTATACTTATGAGTAACTGTTCATATGAGAAAGGAAACATGTGTTAGATAACACTGAAAATTGCTGTGATAGAGATTCTGGCACTGATGGATTACCCGACGAAGAGCTTCTGTATGATTTAGCAGATCTTTTCAAAGTCTTCAGTGATACAACACGAATAAAAATACTCTACGCGCTCATGGATCAGGAGCTTTGCGTTGCACATATCACTGAGGCTGTGGGAAGTACGCAAAGTGCCGTATCCCATCAACTAAGAACGCTTAAACAGGCGCATCTGGTGAAGTTTCGTCGTGAAGGCAAAAATGTCATTTATTCCCTTTCAGACGACCACGTTCATAGCATACTCGCACAAGGCATGACTCATATCTGCGAATAGTCAATAACCAACTAAGGAGAACCCCGTGAGAAGATCATACAAACTTGAAGACCTCGGCTGCGCATACTGCGCCTCAAAAATGGAAGAAGACATTAAAAAGCTCGAGGGCGTTCAATCTATTAAAATTAATTTTTTGACCCAAAAACTCACACTAGAAGCTAACGAAGAACTCTTTGATGCGCTACTTGAAAAAGCCCAAAACATTTGCACTAAATATGAATCCGACTGTGTGATTTTGCGCTGAACCCTCTAGCTCTCTTCAAATCGACAACAAACCAATCCGTAATCACAAAAGGAATATTCTCGATGAATAAAAAACTGACCTCCTGGCGAAATCGCATTGCAGTAGCCCTTATCTTATTTGTTGGAATCTATCTTAGTGTTGAGCTTTTACCTCTTGACACCTGGCTAGGAAGCGAACAAAACGCCCTGATTGCAGAGTTTGCGCTCTTCCTTATCCCCTACCTAATTGCAGGGTACAAAGTCCTTGCAAAAGCCGCAAAAAATATACTTCGTGGTCAAGTATTTGATGAAAATTTTTTAATGTCTATCGCAACCATTGGAGCATTTGCGCTTGTTTTCTTTCCTGAAAGCGACCCTCATATGGCAGAAGGCGCCGCAGTAATGTTGTTTTACCAAGTTGGTGAACTCTTTGAAAGCTACGCCGTCGGTAAAACACGAAGCTCAATTTCCGAAATGATGGATATTACACCTGATTATGCAAATATCAAACAAAACGGGGAGCTTATACAAATCGACCCACACGAGGTAAAAGTTAATGATATCTTCTTCGTTAAACCAGGCGAGCGCATCCCTATTGATGGAATTATCGAAGCAGGAGCAAGTCAGCTTGATACGGCTGCCTTAACGGGAGAAGCTTTACCACGAGAAGTAGAGAAAAACAGCGAGGTCATATCCGGTTGCGTAAATATGACAGGCATGCTAACCGTTAGAGCAACAAAGCCTTTTGCAGAATCTACCGTATCACGCATACTTGAACTTGTTGAAAATGCTGCGGAAAAGAAAGCACGTACCGAAAGCTTCATTACCCGATTCGCGCGTTACTATACTCCTGTTGTAGTAATTGTCGCAGCTATTCTTGCATTTATACCTCCTCTTGTACTTGGAGAAGCTTGGGCTGAGTGGATTCAGAGAGGGCTCATTTTTCTCGTAGTCTCATGTCCCTGCGCTTTGGTTATCTCCGTACCTCTCTCCTTTTTTGGAGGCATCGGCGGTGCATCGCGCCAAGGCATCCTGGTAAAAGGAAGCAACTATCTTGAGGCGCTTTCACAAGCGGAAACAGTCGTATTAGACAAAACAGGAACACTAACCGATGGCACATTTGAGGTAACTTCAATTATCTCCACTTCAGAAATAACTCATGACCAACTTGTAGAGATTGCCGCACATGCAGAAGCCTATTCGGACCACCCTATTGCCACATCTATTCGCAAAGCCTGCAAAACTACTATAGATTTAAGGCGAGTTACTAACGTAGAAGAGCACGGCGGTCATGGTGTTTCTGCTCTGGTTGACGGAAGCAACGTGCTGATAGGTAACGATGCGTTGATGAATAGATACTCGATTAATTTCGAAAGGAACAACGCTATCGGAACAGTCCTTTATGTGGCTGTCAATCAGAAATACCTCGGATGCATGGTAGTAGAGGACATTATTAAGAGAAGCTCAAAGCAAGCGGTAGCCGCAATGCGTTCCTTAGGAATTAAAAACATTGTCATGCTCACTGGAGATCGCGTAGAAGTAGCTAAAGCGGTTGCTGGTAATCTGGGTATTGATGATTACAAAGCCCAGCTACTCCCGCAAGATAAGGTTCACGAAGTAGAACGTTTACTTGGAGAACCTGCTTCCGCTAAAAATACCCGGGGTAAGCTTGTATTTGTTGGAGATGGAATAAACGATGCTCCCGTACTCACCCGCGCCGACATTGGCATAGCCATGGGTGCCATGGGATCTGACGCAGCCATAGAGGCAGCCGACATTGTCCTTATGGATGACAACCCAGAAAACATTGCGAAAGCTATCAAAATTTCAAGAAAGACTATGTCTATTGTATGGCAAAACATTATATTTGCCATCGGGACAAAATTCATAGTTTTGATTCTTGCAGTCTTTGGTGTAGCAAATCTCTGGCTTGCCGTATTTGCCGATGTAGGCGTTGCCGTTATCGCCATCCTAAACGCCATGCGTGCGCTCAACATTGGAAAACGCTTGTAAATAATGGAGGCGTTCCAGAGCTACCGCCAACAACAAAGCCCTTTGTAGATTACTGCAAAGGGCTTATACGATTCTTA
>CAYJGC010000036.1:0-17057 GCA_964369725.1 uncultured Eggerthella sp. | reverse complement strand
TTAGTGGGTGCTTCGAATAACTTTATTCGTGGTCCATTTTTGATGGAAGGCGCCATGCATGCAATAATTGGCGCAGGATTAGCGGTAGGAATCTTAGAGCTTCTACGTAATTTGGTATTACCTGAAGTTCAGGCTGCCTTGCTTTTCCTTCCGTTTGATTTGTCGCTTGAGACGTTTGTGATTATCTATGCAGTGCTTGCTGGATCAGGACTAATTATTGGTCTAGTGGGTTCTGCCCTCGCTATGCGTCGCTATCTCAAGGTTTAGCAACGGGTTAGAGCAAGATGCCTCAACACGAAAAAAAGATTCAGTCTATGTCGCTCGCGCAAAAAGCGCGAGCGAATAACGTGCGGATTATTAAGTTTCTTGCTATTATTGTCACAATTTTTTTAGCGTTTATTACGGGTTTTTTGCTCAGGGGCGAACGAGTTTTGCTGCTGCCTCTCGATATTCCTCCCATTTTTGGTGAAGTTGATAGTTCGTCAGGGACGGGAATAAGTCACAGTACCTATGAATCGCTCGGTGCACGCGTTAGTGAAGTTGAAGAGATTATCAATGAAGATAGCCTCGATAATTTTGATTTAGATGCGACCACGTTTAATGTGTTAGATGCTTTCGCACAATCCACCGAAGACCCCTATCTTTGTTATTACAATGATGAACGGTATGAAGTTTTACAAAGTGAAGCGGCGCAAGGCTACTCAGGTATTGGTGTTTTGTTTTCAGAATATGAGGGACAGGCTTACGTGGTTGATGTCTTTGAGGGCTCGAGCGCTCAGTTATCAGGCGTCGAAGTGGGCGATATTGTCATTGGAATTAATGGGGAAGACGACTTTACGTGGACAATGGCAGAAACCGTTGCCGAGTTGAGCCTTAACGAGGGCGAAAACGTAGTTATGACTTGGATGAGACCTAGTGACTCAGGCTCTGATGAAGACAATCAATTCACAACAATTCTTACGTGCTCGGAAGCTTCGGCTCCAAATGTGCAGACTGAACTCGTTGATACGGTTGGTTATATAAGTCTTGCTCAGATTACTCAAAATTCTTCCGAATTAGTTGAGCAGGCTATTGAAGAACTGAGCAACCAAGGAGCCCTTTCATTTGTTTTAGATCTTCGCAATAATCCTGGTGGCTACCTTACGCAGGCAGTTGACATTGCAAGCTTTTTTGTGCCAAGTGGAACCATCGTTAAAATTGAGACCGAAGCAAGCGAAGACGGGGTAAAAAGCGCTACCGGTGCTGTTGCGACAGATAAGCCGCTTGTTGTTTTGGTAAACAGAAACACAGCTTCTTCGGCAGAGGTTTTGGCGGCTGCACTCCAAGATAATAAAAGAGCCACGCTTATTGGCGAAACAACGCTTGGTAAAGGGTCAGTACAGGTTACCAAGGAGCTCAGTTTTGGTGGCGCATTGAGATACACCGTAGCTTATTATAAGACACCTCTTGGGTATGATATTGATGGTGTTGGTGTAAAGCCAAGCCTGGAAATTTCTTTGTCGGATAGCAGCGATAATCAGAAATCTCTTGCTCTTGAAACGGCACGCTCTATGGCAGTAGGGTAGCGTATGGCGCGGAAACGAACGCATACTCGAAAAACGCCTCGCGCAAATCCGCGGGGCGTTTTGTTAGTGCGCGACGGTGGTTTTGGTTTTGTTCAAACTGCCGAAGGAGAATTTTATATCCCCGAATCTAAGATGTCGGGCGCCTTTGACGGAGACTTGGTAGAAGTTACCCCGCTTTCCCGCACAAGCTCAATTCAGGGACAATCGTCAAAGGGTGGAAGTGAGCAACCTGCTGCGCGTGTTTTGCGTGTTCTTGACCGGGCTCATGAGTCTTTGCTTGGTCGTTATGAAATTGCAGAACCTTTTGGGGTGGTAGTGCCCGAGAATCCCCGTATTCCTTATGATATTTTCACTATGCGCTCTGAAAGTATGGAAGTTGAAGAGGGATCGCTGGTACGAGTGCGCATTACTTCCTTTCCTTCTCGACACAGTGCTGCTACAGGAGTTATTGAGGAAGTGTTAGGCAAGGTGGATAACGATTCGGTACCTATCGAAATAGTTATTGCCCGTCATAAGCTTGAGACTAAGTTTTCTGCCGGAGCAATGAAGGAAGCGAAGCAAGCAACTCTTGATGAGCAAGATGCATTAAATCAAGGGTATCGAGATCTTCGCAATCGTAGTGTGTTTACCATAGATCCTCACGATGCTCGTGATTTTGATGATGCCTTATCACTTGAAAGAATAATCTGCAAAAGCCCGAAGGAAGAATCAGGGGAGAGGTTTCCTTGCGAGGTTGATCTATCGCATGAGGAGCTCGATTCTTTACATATGATTCCTGAGAAAGACATGCAACGCGCGGTTTGGCGATTAGGTGTACACATTGCGGATGTTTCTCATTATGTTCCGTGGAGCTCTTCGCTCGATTTAGATGCTCGCAGACGAGCAACAAGCGTGTATTTGGTAGATCGTGTCATTCCTATGCTTCCTCATGAGTTGTCGGGCAATTTGTGTTCGTTAAGACCGGGAGAAGTTAAGCGCACCATAAGTGTGGATTTATACCTAGATGATCATGCGCAGTTGCTTGGCTATGACATATTTCCTTCGCTCGTTTGTTCCCAAAGCCGTCTCACTTACGACGAGGCGCTTGTGTTGCTGGAAGAACCGAAACCGGATGCATTGTCTTGGCAGCTTGGGGTGTTGTCAAACATAGCAAATCAGCGCGCTCTTTCACGGCATAAGGCTGGGGGAGTAGAGTTCAATTCTGTTGAAGCAAAAGTGCGCCTTGATAATCAAGGCTATCCTTTGGAAGTTGATATAAAGAGAAAAACGCGTGCAACTTCACTCGTTGAAGAGGCCATGATTTTTGCAAATGAAACGGTGGCTTATCATTTGCATACGGAAAATTTCCCCAACATATATCGCGTACACGACAGACCGTCTGCTGACAGTCTTGCGGCGCTTGTTCCTGTATTTCAAGAATTTAGCTGGTTTGAGAAGGTTGACCAAACGGCTTTTATTTCTGGAAACCCACACGAGCTCAACCAAGTGCTCAGACTTAGTTCCTCGCGACCCGAAAGTATGCTGGTTTCGTCACTTTTGTTGCGTGCAATGAAACGAGCGGTGTATAAACCCGTCTGTGAAGAGCACTATGGGCTTGCGAGTAGTGCCTACTCGCATTTCACTTCGCCTATTCGTCGCTATCCCGATCTGGTTACGCACCGTATGTTAAAAAGTCAATTAACACGTCGCGGTGAGTTTTTTGACCAGGAAGTCACTGCACTTTCTTGGATTGCTGAACATTCTTCTTCCATGGAAGATGTTGCAGAAAAAGCTGCAAGACATTCTCAAGAAATTAAGATGATTGAATACCTTTCAAGCTGTGTGGGTAAGACTTTTTCGGCAGTTATTTCAGGAGTAACTTCGTACGGTGTTTATGTGCAATTGGAAAATACCGCTGAAGGATTAATCCCTATAAAATACCTCAGTAATGAATATTTTGCTCATGATTCGATATATCACCGAATAATTGGACAAGAAAGTGGTGTATCCTATTATTTAGGGCAGAAAGTTGCTGTTGTCTTACTTGTAGCCGATGCACGTGCGCAGCGGTTAGAGTTTCGTTTTGTCCATAAAGAAAGGTGAGGTTTGCATGGGTCGCATAGGGAAAACAGTCATAAGTATGAAAGAGGAGCTACGTCGCGATAAACGTATGTTTGCGACATATGTTGCTTTTCGAATCGTGGTCGTACTTTGTGCCATAGGTGCTTTAGCCATGGAAAACTACGAAGCTTTTTTCCTTTGCTTACTCACGCTGGTTCTATTCTTTTTACCCGTTTTTGTTGAGGTAAATTTTAAGATAACTATTCCGGAAACGCTTGAAACAATAATTGTTGTGTTTATCTTTGCCGCAGAGATACTTGGCGAGATGTTTAATTTCTATACTATTTTCCCGTTTTGGGATACGTTGCTTCATACGTTTAACGGTTTTTTGGCAGCAGCTATTGGACTAGCGCTTGTTTCTATCTTGAATCGTTCCAACAAAATTGCCTTTACGCTTGCGCCTGCATTCTGCGTTATTGTGGCGTTTTGTTTTTCTATGACAGTCGGCGTCCTGTGGGAGTTTTTCGAATTTGCCATGGATCTTGCCTTTGGAGTTGATATGCAAAAAGATACGGTAATTTCTTCAATTGCCACAGTTATGCTTGATCCTACCGGAACGCAAACGCCTGTGGTGATAGGTGGCATCGAATCGGTGGTAGTGAATGGGCAAGAGCTTGGTCTGGGCGGATATCTTGATATTGGCCTGTATGACACCATGGAAGACTTGTTTGTAAACCTCGTAGGTGCTGTAGTGTTTTCGATTATTGGTTATTTCTACCTTAAAAGCAAAGGTGAAGGAGTATTGGTTCAGCGGCTTGTTCCTACGCTCAATGCAGAAGAATCGAAAGAGAATTTAGAATAGCTTTTACGAGTGTATTTGAGAGTATTTGAGAGGGAAGTGAAGAGTGATGTCTGGGTCAATTAGCTTAATGAAAACCATAGCGGGGGGTTTTAGCGAGACATGTGATGAAGTGTCCCTGTTAAGGCGGGAAGGTATAGACGAACTGCTTTCAGGTACGTTTAATTCTATTTTGCGTATAGAAGAACGCTCGCTTGATAATCGACTGACACATGGACTTACCATTAAGGAAGTGCATACTATTGTGGCAGTTGGTTTGCATGAGGAATGTACTATGAGCGAAGTCGCTTTAAGATTGAGTGTTACGCTAGCTACTTTAACAACAGCAGTTAATAGGCTGGTAAAGAAAGGGTACCTTGAGCGTGTGCGTGCAGAAGACGACCGTCGTAAGGTTTTGATTTCGCTGACAAAAAAGGGTCGACAAGTGTACCGTGTACATGACCTTTTTCATCATCAAATGATTGATGAAGCGCTCGAAGACCTCTCTAAAGACGAAGAACGCATTTTGGCTTCTGCGCTTTGTAAGGTTAAATCTTTTTTCGATTCCCAAGCAGAGCTCCCGCAGAAATAATGGAGTGAGCTTTCTCTGTCTTGCTTTTTTGATTATTCATGCGTATGATTCTTTTTGTAGTAATACTTTGATTATCTAACTATTCATGAAATGAAAGGATCATAATGGCAACAATTGATATCGTAAAAGAAGTTTTGGTAGAAAACCTTGATCTTGACGCTTCAGCTATTTCTGAAGAAGCAACGCTTGAGTCTTTGGGCATTGACTCGCTTGATATGGTTGAGCTTATTTGCGACCTTGAAGAAAAATGTGAAGTTGAATTTGGTGAGCCTGAAGGCATTCAGACTATTGGTCAGTTGGTAGCTCACATCGATTCTTTGTAAGAGAGTCGTCGGCAAGCGAGCTGCTACTGGCAGCTCGCTTTTGTATATGCCAAAAAGTATGTGAAATGAGGAATGAATTATGAAGACGCGTGTCTCTGAAGTTTTGGGTATAGAGTCTCCAATTTTGCAAGGTGCAATGGCTCGTATCGCCGACGGCAATCTTGCGGGAGCAGTAAGTGAAGCAGGCGGCCTTGGTATTATCGCTTGTGGCGGTGCTCCACTTACTTGGGTGGAAGAACAGGTGGCAATCGCTCGTTCTTTGACCAACAAGCCTATTGGCGCAAACGTCATGCTCATGGATCCAGCTGCGGCAGAAGTAGCAAAACTTTTGGTTGATTTACATGTTGACGTGATTACCACGGGAGCCGGAAGTCCTGCCAACTATATCCCTATGTGGAAAGAGGCCGGCATTAAGGTTGTTCCGGTTATCGCTTGCACAGCTCATGCTACGCGCATGGAGAAGCTTGGTGTTGATGCAGTAGTTGCCGAAGGAACTGAAGCGGGTGGACATGTGGGCGAACTTACCACAATGGCACTTATTCCTGCAGTGTGTGATGCGGTTTCAATTCCTGTTATTGCTGCTGGCGGTATTGCTGATGGTCGCGGCTTTGCTGCAGCTTTGGCGCTTGGAGCCGAAGGCGTGCAAATTGGTACACGCTTTTTGACCGTAGAAGAGTGCCTCATTGCAGATGAATATAAGCAGCGCGTGTTGAAGGCAAAGGATTCCGACACCATCGTAACGGGTCGCGGTAGCGGACATCCCGTTCGTTGCTTGAAGAATAAATTTGCTCGTTCGGTTAAAGCGCTTGAAGCGGATATGGCAAAAAATGGCGAAGAGCTTGAAGCAATGTATGCAGGCTCTTTGGCGCGTGCCGTACAGGGCGACATGGATAGCGGCTCTGTCATGGCTGGTCAGATTGCAGCTTTAGTAACCGAGCGCAAGACAGCACAAGACGTTATTGATCAACTTACGGCAGAGGTTCAAGCTTTAACTACGCGTGACCTCGCGGCGCTTTTGGCTTTAAATGCTCAACGAGGACGTATAGTGTAATGACTGATATAGCTTCAATTGCTGCTACGGCACCCGTTTTTTTGTGTAGCGGCCAAGGTTCTCAAAAGCCTGGCATGGGTGAAGAGTTGTTTGCTATTCCTGAAGTTGCATCAGTCTTTGAGTGTGCTTCAGACGTTATGGGATACAACATGGCAGATTTTATCTGCACGGCAGAAGCTGCCAAGCTCAATGATACGCGGTATGCGCAACCAACCCTCTGTGCTCTCTCAATTGCCACTGCCCGTGCATTGCAAGCAAGCGGTGTTAGCCCCGCTGCTGTTCTTGGTTTTTCTTTGGGACAGATTAGCGCTTTGGCAATTTCTGGCATGTTGTCCGACGAAGACGTATTTCAGTTGGTGAAGGCTCGTTCTCAGTTTATGGCGCAAGCGGCTCAAGATAACCCCGGGGCAATGAGCGCTTTATTAAAGGCAGACGAACAAAGCGTTGTTGAGCTTTGTGAATCGTGTGCTCAGGGGGAAGTATTGTCTCCTGCCAACTTCAATTGTCCCGGACAGATTGTTATTTCCGGTTCCGAGCAAGCCATTGCTCGCGCAGAAGAAGCATGGGCTGCAGCGGGAAAAAGGTCTTCTCGTCTTGCTACTTCAGGAGCTTTTCATAGTCCCTTGATGCAACAGGCAGCCGAAAATCTCGACGACTATTTTGCTGGGTGTACCTTTAATGAGGCTACTATTCCCCTTATTTGTAATATTGATGCGCAGCCGTTACAGGCACAAGAGGCGAGCGATCATTTAGTTCGTCAGGTAATGAGCCCTGTGCGTTTTCAGCAAAGTGTAGAAACGTTGCTTGCTGCGGGTGCTCACACGTTTGTTGAAGTGGGCGTTGGCGGTGTATTGGTGAATCTTGTCAAGCGCATTGATAAGGGTTCAGAGCGGATATGTGTGCAAGACCAGGCAAGTTTTGATGCGTGCGTTGCATTGTGCGGCAACACGCGTGAGGAAAAGGAGTAGCTGTGAGCGATAATTCCTGCGTTTTGAACAAAAGTGCCGTTGTAACTGGCTCAAACAGAGGTATAGGGTTGGCTGTGGCTGAGGAGTTGGCTCGTACGGGTTTTAATGTGTGTATTAACTGTTCAAGCGAAAGTGGGTTAGAGGCTGCGCAAGCGTTAGCTCAGCGTCTTTCAGATGAATACGGCGTTAAGACCCTTGCGGTAGCAGCAAATGTGGCAGACGCTGCACAGGCTGCGGATTTGATTGACGCAGCCAATGATGCATTTGGAAGAGTAGATGTTTTGGTAAACAACGCTGGTATTACACGCGATGGGCTTGCGGTACGTATGAAGGAAGAGGATTTCGATTCTGTTATCGAAGTGAATCTCAAAGGTACGTTTAATTGCTGCAAAGCAGCTGCTCAGCGCATGATGAAACAGCGTTATGGCCGCATAGTTAACCTTTCAAGCGTAGTTGGAGTTTCAGGTAATGCGGGGCAGGTCAATTATGCTGCTTCAAAAGCTGGTGTTATTGGGTTAACTAAGTCTCTTGCTAAAGAATTGGCAGCTCGCAATATTACCGTAAATGCCGTAGCTCCTGGTTTTGTTACGACAGATATGACCGACAAGCTTTCGGAGAAGCAGAAAGACGCCATGCTTGGCTACATTGCATCAAAGCGTTTTGGAGAAGCTTCGGAAGTGGCTTGTTTAGTACGCTTTTTAGCAAGCGAAGAAGCCGCATATATTACGGGTCAAGTAGTTTGTATTGATGGAGGTATGTCGCTATGAGTGAAAACATAACAAAAGAAATTAGCACGCGCCGTAGTGACGGTACGCATCGTGTTGTTATTACTGGTATGGGTGCAGTATCTCCGGCGGGTATTGGTGTTGAGCCGCTTTGGAATGCCGTTATGGAGAAAAATTGCTGTATAGCTCCGATAACGCATTTTGATACCAGTGAATATGACGTACATATTGCTGGCGAGGTTCGTGATTTTGATGCTACACAACACGGTCTTTCTAAAAAAGAAGCACGCCGTTTTGAGCGCTTTGTTCAGTTTGCGATGGTCGCTTCTGATGAAGCAATGGCTCAGGCTGGCGTAGATATTGAGACGGAAGACGCAACGCGTATTGCCTGTATTTTTGGCACGGGAATTGGCGGAATTGATGAGCTTGAAAGTGGTTTTCGTACACTGATTGAGAAAGGCCCCAAGCGCGTAAATCCGTTGTTTATTCCGTCAATGATTGGCAATATCGTTTCAGGGATGCTTTCTATTCGCTATGGTTTAAAGGGCGAATGTATTGAAGTGGTAACCGCTTGTGCAACAGGTGCTCATTGCATAGGAACGGCAATGCGTGATATTCGTCATGGATATATTGATATGGCACTTGCAGGTGGTTCGGAAGAGTCAATTTCTCCTATCTGTATTGCAGGTTTTTCAAACTTGGGTGCTTTGACCAAGTCAGAAGACCCTGCCTGCGCATCTCTTCCGTTTGATGTGAGGCGCGCTGGCTTTGTGGCAGGTGAAGGTGCTGGTGCACTTGTTTTAGAGTCTCTTGAGCATGCGTTAGAGCGCGGTGCTACGATACTTGCTGAGGTGGTGGGTTACGGATCAACCGGCGATGCGTATCATATGACCGCCCCATCGCCAGATGGCGAAGGTGTTGCTCGTGCTATGGCTCAAGCTCTTGCTGAAGGGGGCTATAGCGCACAAGACATTGGTCACATTAATACCCACGGAACAGGTACTCCTGCTAATGACAAAACAGAATCATCTGCCATTGCAATTTTGTGCGGCGAAGAATTAGCACGAGAGGTTCCTGTCATGTCGGTTAAGGGTACGACAGGACACACGCTCGGTGCTGCAGGAGCTATCGAAGCTATTGTTTGTGCTTTGGCAGTTGCAAACGAGTGCGTTCCTCCGACGACCGGCTTTGAACAAGCCGACGAAGAATGTCCGGTACATGTAATAACCGAACCCAAGCTGAATTATCCGCAAAAGGTAGCATTATCAAATTCACTTGGTTTTGGTGGACACAATGCTTCGCTTGCTCTTGCACCTTACTTAGGGTAGCAGTAGAGCTGGTCGGACTAGGGTTCGATGAATAGCTGCTCGGACGGATAACGCCTTACCAATCATGCGTTAGGGGTTGTCGAAGTTGTCGAAGAATGGTGTCTAATGCTTTGAGGTAGCATGAGATTTTGCAGTCGAGTAGTGGTGCAGTAGATATATTTAGGTTGAAGGGACGAATCAATGGATATTCAGTATCCTTGTGGTAAAGAAGTGGTCGAGGCGGTTCTTCCGCATCGTGACCCCTTTTGCTGGGTGAGTAGAGTGGTAGCTTGCGAGCCAGGTGTTGAGATTGAAGCTCAGCTTGACGCTGATCCAAGCCTTGCGCTTTTTGAAGGACATTTTCCTGGTCATCCAGTTTTACCAGGTGTCATCATTATGGAAGCGTTGGCTCAAGCTGCTTCGTTTTGTATCCTTGTGGAGCGCGGCGCCGAAGGATCTATTGGATTTTTGACAGGAATAGATAATGCAAAATTTCGTCGTCAAGTAAATCCAGGTGAAATTCTCACCTTGAAAGGGCGCATTATAAAATCTTCTTCGCGTCTTTGTGTTGCGGAAGTTGAAGCAAGCGTAGATGGTCAACTATGCGCTACTGCTACGCAAAAATATGTTCTCGCAAAGGCCTAAGTGAAAAACACTTTTTCGAGTTAATGATAGTACAGGGCAGAAGGTGATTTAATGAAACAAGGTAAGCAAGGTTACATTACGTTAGGTGTTAACGGTTCTTTTTCAGGTGATGCTGATTCAAAAGCAGCGCAGGAAAAAGTTGAGAAAAGTTCGGATGTTGCTTATCGGTTGTCAACGGTAGTGGAAGAAACACGTGATGCTTCCGTTTCTCCTAACGCCGTTGATGCGGTTGATATGTCAACGTATACCGAAGTGTCTCCTTCAGAGGTGAGAGCCGCTACAAAAAGGCACACTTCAGAAGCGGTGTCTCTCGGTCCGGTTGCGCTTGTGATGGCGCGCGGAAAAACGGCGAAGCGAATTATCCCCAGTGTTGCTGAAGCGGGTTTTTGTGCTTGCGCTGTTTATACGCAAGACAAGCGTTCTGAATCGTATATAAAACTTGCACCGGTCAGTGTTTCATTAGGTGAAAAATACTCAGACGCATTGTTTTGTAATGCGTTTGCAGTTCTTGAAGCGGCAAAAAATTGCGGTGCTTCAGCCATTTTGTTGTGCGATGAGGCTGCTGGTCTGGCACAGGTTGACAGCTTTTTGGCGCGTGCTGCAGCGCGTGGGTTGCGTGTTTTGCGCCCCGTGAGTGAAGAGGCTCCTCTTTTGGGATGGGTTGAGTGTTCCACTCAAAAAATAATGGATGATGATACGTGGCGCGTGTGTCACTCATGCGGCCTTACTTTCGACGAAGCCTCATTGGCATCGTCTCACTACGTATGCCCTGCCTGTAAGACCTATTTGCGCATGTCTTCAGATGAGCGCATTAACGACTTGCTTGATGCGGGAACTTTTAAAGAATGGAATCGCAGCGTTGCTGAGTCTGACCCACTTTCATTTCCTGGATATACGCAGAAGTTGGAGAGCTTGCGTGAGAAAACAGGTCTTGAAGAGGCGGTGCGTACTGGTGAAGGCACTATAGCTGGCTTGCGCGTTGCGCTTGGCATTATGGAGTCGAAATTCCTTATGGGCTCAATGGGTTCTGCGGTGGGAGAGAAAGTTGCTCGTTTGGTCGAGCGTGCTACCGCTGAAGGCTTGCCTGTTGTGGTGTTCACTGCTTCTGGTGGTGCCCGCATGCAAGAGGGACTCATCTCTCTTATGCAAATGGCCAAGGTTTCGTGTGCTCTTGAGCGTCATTCCCAGGCTGGATTGCCTTATATTTCGGTGTTGACTGACCCAACAACCGGAGGTGTTACCGCTTCGTTCGCTATGCAAGGTGATATTATTTTGGCGGAACCTCGTGCCCTTATTGGCTTTGCAGGGCAGCGCGTAATTAAAGACACTATTAAGCAAGAGCTTCCCGAGGGATTCCAAACGGCAGAGTTTGCTCTTGAACATGGCTTGATTGATGGCATTGTTGCTCGTGAAGACATGCGTTCCACACTCGCTCATCTGCTTGCCATTCATATTTCCACGCTCCAAAAAGGTTTAGGACGTGGCAAAAGTGAGGGCGAAGAGTGCGAGATTCTCATTAACTATCAAGCGGTTTGCAATAGTCTTGAGCATGGCAAGGGCACGTATAATACGGTTACTTACGAAGAATTTTCTTTTGACGACTTGCTTGACACTGAAGGGCGTGTAAGAGGAATGTCTTTGTTGCGCTCTCGGGTAGCAAGTCTTGCAAGCACTTTGGATCGACGAGGAGCTTCCTCACGTAAACGTTTGCAGCGCGCTATCCAAAAAGGTAGCTTTGATGCTGAGGGTGGATTGCTTGATACTGAGGAAAAGAAAAAGGCACGTTCTTCAGCTTCTGTTTCTCGCGATTACGTGGGCGACGCGTGGGAGAGTGTTCAGCTTGCCCGCAATGTTCACCGCCCTACCGCTTTAACGTATATCAATGCCTTTGTTGAGGGTTTTATTGAGCTGCACGGCGACCGCGCTTTTGGTGACGATGGAGCCATTGTGTGTGGCCTGGGCTGGATTGATGGACGTGCGGTCACGGTTATTGCGCAGGAAAAAGGTGCAAATCTTAAAGAGCGCATCCGTCGCAATTTTGGTTGCCCTCAGCCAGAAGGCTATCGTAAGAGCTTGCGTTTTATGCGACAGGCAGAAAAATTTGGTCGCCCCATTGTGTGCTTGGTTGATACGCAGGGAGCCTTCTGTGGCATGGAAGCAGAAGAGCGAGGGCAGGGTAATGCAATTGCCGATAACCTCATTGAAATGGCTGGATTGCAGGTGCCGGTAGTAAGCGTGCTTTTGGGTGAAGGTGGTTCAGGCGGCGCTTTGGCGCTTGCTGTTTCAGACCGGGTTGCTATGCAAGAAAACGCAGTATATTCGGTATTGTCGCCTGAGGGTTTTGCTTCTATCTTATGGAAAGACCGTACGCGTGCAGCCGAAGCGGCCGATGTGATGAAGATGGGCGCCCATGAAGTATGTGCGATGGGTGTGGTGGATGATGTCATTTCTGAGGGCGAAGGCCCCGCGCACGAAAACCCCGACCAAGCTGCTCAGGAAGTGTATGGTTACCTTACCAAAACACTTGACGAGCTTTGCGAACTTGAGTCAGAAGCTCTCTTAAAAGCGCGCTATGATCGCTTTATGAAGTTTTAAGATTGAGGCGCGTTAGCTGTTTTTGTGTTTTGCTTAGTCAGCCTGAAGTTTTTAATCAGGTTTCAGGATTTTCTGGCTGAGGGTGTTGGCGTTAGCTGCCTTATGTAGTCAGCTTGGTTAATCAATTTGCCCTGAATCGTTGGAAGCTTGCAGTGCATGAGTTTTGCGCTGCAAGCACTTAGATGATTCAGGGTTTTTCGGTTCATGTATAGCAATGTGCAACTGTAGTTGCAAGGAAACGTGCTTGTGGAAGTGTTGTAGGCATGTAGCACCGGTTACATAAACAGGTTACATAATGACAGGAATTTCCATCCCAACGGAGTTTACTTTGTTGACTAAGTACGTATAGTCGTTTGAGACATCATCGGTTCGTGTGTTGGCATTTATGGTGGCTTCGTCCATATCCTTCAAGAATCGAACCCACACGTTACCTCCGTTGGACCATTCGATAAGCGGGTACCAGGCAAGATTGGTAACATCAATGGTTCCGTCTGTATTTCTCACAAAATCACACGTGAACATGCCACTGAGGATGGTGTCAGTTAAGGTCCAGCCAGAAATAAAATCCCCTAAGCCAAAAACAACCGGAATAGTATTTCCTGTATCACCAGTTATGTATTGTACCGGTTGCATAATGTGGTTATGGGTTCCTATCACTAGGTCAACGTTTAGGTCTGCCAAAAAGCGAGCATACTCATACTGTTGGTCATTAGGTGCACTTACGTATTCTGACCCCCAGTGCATGCCGACAATTATGACGTCGGCTACCTTTTGAGCACGGGTGATATCTTCAGTCATTTTGTCTTTATCAAATGCCGTGCAATAGTACGTATTAGGCATTGCGGAGGCGCTGGCATAGCTGTTGTCGCCGTAGGTGTAGGCCAAAAAAGCAAAGGTCATCCCGTTGCGTTCAATCATTTGTACCGTCTCGCGCTCTTCTTCGGACATATAGCTGCCGCCAATTATTAGTTCGGGGTATTGATCCCAAATTTGGTGAGAGCGTTCTATGCCGTAAGTACCCATGTCGTAAGAATGATTCGAAGCGAAATTAACAAGATTGAATTGTGCTGCTGCGATAGCGTCTGCGCAGGAATCAGGTGAGTTAAACATGGGGTAGCCATCGTAGTAATAGCCGTTTTCGTTTCCGGCCATGACAGTTTCTTGGTTGATGAAGCGCAAGTCGTATTCTTGGATGGCGGGAGCGATGTCTTGATAGAAAGGAGTAAAGTCATAAATTTGGCTGCCAGATCCGCCGCCGTAGCGCTCTGCAATAGGCATTGAATTATCGGTTGCAATCTGGTCACCTACGGCTGCGAGTCTTACTATGTCGCTATTGAGAGCCGCCTCGCCCCGACCGTGAACGGTGTAGTTGATTCCGTCAGTCGTTGTGCCGTGGATAATGCCATGTTCGTCAGTCGTTTCGGTAGCGCCTTCAAGTTTTCCGAAGGGTTCGCTGCTGGAATTGTTGTTTGACTGATGGGTATTATCGGATGGATTGAGAGACTGCGAATCTGTACTTGAAGCAGTTCCGTTTGAATTGTTGTGTGAAGAATTGAGAAGATACGTTCCAAAAATACCTACGACTACAAGACAAACAAGAGCAGCTGCCGACACAATAAGCAAGCTTTGATTGGCAGCTTGCTTACGGGGTTGAAGCCGTTGGTTGTAATTGCGCGATTTTTTCATGGAGTCAGTATAGCGTCAAAAAACTTTTCTTTGCAATAGAATCTTTTTGATATAGAATAGCAAAGGTTCTTTTACGGGGTCACGGTGCTGATTTTGGCTGGTAGGCATTTATTGGAATGCTTCTTTAGTTAGATTTGGGAACGTGAGTTCTGTAAGCGAACATTCTGGGCCCATAGCTCAATGGTGGAGCAGGGGACTCATAATCCCTTGGTTGCAGGTTCGAATCCTGCTGGGCCCACCACAAAATTACAAAGCGCTCTGATGTTTTCCCACGTCAGAGCGCTTTTTCGTTGTTGTGCGGTTTCGGTTGGTTTGGGGTGGCTTCGGTTAATTTTGGCGATTATTGGCAACTTTTTGAGCCGTTTGGGGGTTATAGGCAATCGTCCCTAGCCACCATTAGCCACAACAAGCGCAAGATAGCGTAAGCAATACAATACACAACTACAAGCTACCAGCAGTCAAACCTCCGATAAATGTTTCGACTCGATGAATAGGATTGCATCCATCACCTGCGAAGTCATCGCCGCTACCCCCAGTATCGGTATGGTCAATCATCCAGGGGAACCACTGACCATTAACCATGACTCGGTAGTGAACAGCATGTAAACCATCGGCTGAATGGTAGTACATCTTTAGCTTAGTAATTCAGCCACCGTCACCTACTGCACCATTCATCTGGTCGTAGATGTTAGATGGATTAGTCAAGACTGGTAGACCATTTGCCTGTACGTCTAATAAGCCACCATCTGTCCAAGCAGATAAGAAGATAATAGGGTCACCAGCACCAGCGTCATCTGAATTGTTGGAAACAAACGGCAGGACACCAGCACTTCTGCTATGAGCCTGTAGATGGAGGTTATCATAGAAGCCACCACTCGGTTCAGGTCGAGGCGTAAAGCCACCACCAGATCCTACATGTGTGTATTGAATAGTTTTATCAAAACTGGTAATTTACCTTCAAGGAAAACACCAACTTTGGGAGGTGGCAAACAATGGAATCTCTCGAGGATTCGATTAGGCGACTTATTAAATAAAATTATGGAGGGGTGTCGAATTTTGCCGAATCGCTAGACATTCCACCGACTTCGATTTATAACGCGTTAAACCGAGGGCTGGCTAATACTCGAACAGAGCTGACGGATAAGATATACAGAAAGCTAAACATTGATTGGGGTACTGCTAAACTCGATAATGACTTTAGAGGGCTTAGATTAAAAAGCCACGAATCCGACTTCACGGACGTATCCCTCTACGGCTCCATCGCTGCGGGAATTCCTATAGAAATGGTGGAATCAGAGACCCTTCATCCCGTTCCAACCGCGATACATCGCAGGTACCCCGAAGCGTTTTTGCTAAAGGTCGAAGGCGACTTGTCATATATCGCTCCTAGTAAAATATCTAAAGATATTATGATTACCGCTACGGACGAACGTGTGATTGAGCTTGTGGGTACCGTGGTTTGGTTTCAGCCAGCCGAAGAGTTAGAGTATGGGGTAGTTGGTAGGGGGAAAGATTAAGAGTTTTTACCTATTGAGGTATTGACGGAAAGGCTCCTCGATAGTAAAGTAGTTGGCGTGAAGAGGTTGTGTGACGGTACGTCCGGCACAATCCGCAGACCGCCTACGGGCGGTTTTTGCGTTTTAGGAGAAGTTTTATGGATAAGCCTTATAAGACGTTTGATGAACAAATTGAAATACTTAAAAACAGAGGTTTGATAGTTGACGACTCTGCACGTCAGATATTGGCCAGAGAAGGTTATTATTCCGTAGTCAACGGGTATAAAGACTTATTCTTGGATAAAGAAGCCATGCGTTCGTCGAGAGGCGTAGACCGCTATATCAAGGGAGCAACCTTTGAAAACATGCACAGGATGTTCATCTTTGATAGGGATCTTCGGATGGTTATGTTTAGGTATTTCGCAATTGCGGAAGCGGTGTTAAAAACGGCTTGCTCCTATGTGTTTGCGGAGAAGTACCAAGATACTAAAGAAGCGTATTTAGATAAAAGATTCTACAATCAAAATGCCGAAAAGCAGAAGCACGCAGAGCGGCTAATAAAAAAATTTGAGAAGATTTTGGGGAGAAGCGTTAAAGGTGGTTTCTCCCCGAAAAGAGAATATATCGAGCACTATGTGACGAAGCATGATGAAGTGCCTATATGGGTTCTTATGAATTATCTTTCTTTAGGCCAGGTTTTCCAATTTTATGATTTTCAAACAGAATCCATAAAGAACTCAATAGCAAAATATTTCTTGGAGCGCTTCACCGAAACGCACACGAGTACAGAAACCTTTAATCATCGCAGGCTCAGACTCGCTTACGACCACATTAAAGATTTTCGTAACATATGCGCCCACGATGAGAGGTTTTATTGTGCGCGTGTGTCCCCATCTAAAGACAAGTCGATTGCTGATGTAATGAACGACTTGGGTTTGGTTTTGACTAAAGACGAAAACCAAAAGATGATTACAGAAGTTTCAAACTTGATAGTTGGCGTTATCACGGACATTAACAGGGTAGAAGTTTTCGAAGTGCTTGGTGCAATGGGATTCGACAGTATCGAGCATTCACTCGGTGTATTGAGAGATTAATTCCCTCGAATTCGACGGAACTAAAACAAAAAAGCCTTGCGCATATGGGCTGCAACCCTGCGCAAGGCTAGCTAAGCACCAACCCCGAAGGGAAGGCGAGGTCATAATATCATGACTGTGAGAAAACTAAAA
>CAYJGC010000035.1:0-17470 GCA_964369725.1 uncultured Eggerthella sp. | reverse complement strand
AATAGGGCGCATAATTTATTAGCAAAGCTAACCCCTACGCGGCACTAATAAAAAGGGCGCATGACAAACAGGACCGCATCACAATCGATGCAGTCCTGTTTTTCTTTAAATATAAAACCGCTATCGTCCTTATCTGTTGCTTCTACTTTCAACTAGCTGTGCGCGTTCGCGGATAGAGCCTCAGCCTTCTTCATGAACCAAAGCGCGCGACCCGTGATTAAAGCTTGAGCGTTTCCCTTCAGGCGCATCTTGTGCAACGAGACGCATCGTATTGAGTGTTGCAATCTCATTTTTCATATCCTGAACAAGGCGTATACACAGCGGCATTGAAAAATCCTGCCGTGCCACCACGCGTTGAACCGTCATGTCTTCTAAATTTACAGGCATGGGATACGCTGGCACCTGCCAGCCACTCATGCGTAGTCGGTCAGACAGTTCATACAACGACCAATTTATAGCGGCATCTTCTTTGAGCCCCCAGCATACGATGGGAATCTCTGTTGCCTCTTCATACAAATCAAATATTCCCATTTCCTTAATCTCGGCTGCTAAGTAGCGGGCTACATTGAGCGTACGTTCATGAATTTCACGAAAACCTTCGAAGCCATTACGCAGCAAGACGTAGTATTGACCCACAACTTGTGCTGCAGAATGAGAAAAGTTTATGGCCATCGTTGCCTCTTCGCCGCCTAAATAGCTCACCCAGAAAATCATATCTTGCGGCAATGCCTCTTTACTACGCCACACAACCCAGCCAACGCCAGGGTACACAAGCCCATATTTATGACCTGAGCAATTGATTGACCACACGTTTTTTAAACGAAAGTCCCATACGAGCTCGGGATTGACAAACGGCGTAAACATTGCCCCCGAAGCACCATCGACATGAATACGAATGGGAAGATTAGGATGAGCGGCGTTATATTCCTCAACCAGATAATCGAGCTTTTCAACATCATCATACTTACCCGTGTAGGTGATACCCAAAATTGCCACAATGCCAATGGTATGGTCATCTATGTAGTCCATGACGATGTCCATGTTAAGCGAAAGGTGTTCTTTATCAAGTGGTACTAGCCTCATTTCTATATCCCAATAGCGGCAAAATTTTTCCCAGCACACTTGATAACCAGAGGAAATCACCAGGTTGGGACGCTTCTCTCCATGCACCTCAACACCCGCTTCTTTGGCAAGCTCTTTCCAGCGAAACAGCATACCCAAGCCACCCAACATACAAGCTTCTGACGAACCAACCGTTGATGTCCCCATTGGTTCTTCAGCTGAATCCGCATTCCATAAGTCGCCCATCATAGCTACACAGCGATTTTCAAGATCGGCAGTCATGGGGTACTCGTCTTTATCAATAGCATTTTTATCCATAGTTTCAGCCATAATTTTTGCAGCTGTTGGCTCCATATACGTTTGGCAAAATGTCGCAAGATTTTGCGTGGCATTGCCTTCTATGGAGAGATACTCTTTAATCATTTCATAGGCAACGCGAGGCGAAACAGGTTCGCTATTTATCTTCGTACGAGGCATGCTCATATCACTTGCCTCTGATCCAAATATGGGCGTAAGATATTTTGTTTCTTCATCCATGCTCTCAAGGATTTTACTTACCGGAGCTTTCTTCATCATAATATCCTCCTAATTGCGCTCTTCTTTTTGGCTGACGATTTTGCTACTCGTAGAACCTCTACCTGCATCAACTCCCTTTGGTGTCCATCGACGTCGCAACCCATAAATTACAAAAGGAACGGTTGCCGAAATAATAAAGGCAAAAATCAAAGTGGTTTGATACACCACGTTTGCCTGAGAAGACAAATTTGACGAAGGGAAAAACGAAATAACAAACGTTCCTACGGTAAACAGCATTCCCATACCTGCGACAACAAGCTTAAACAACATTCCTCCAGGCAATTCAAATGATCTCTCAAGATTTTTCTTTTTCAAAATCAAAACAAAATACCCAAGGAAAAAAAGCATATATCCAGCCAAATAGATGACAACCGTCAAACCGATAGCCATAAGATAACCAATTGAAGAACTTGAGCCTCCGGAGAGCGCGATTGATCCACACAACACTGCTGCCCACATGGTTACAAATATCGCTTGAATAACCACAGTCTGCACACTTACGCCATTTTTGTTAACCTTTTTAAAAGAGGGGGGCAAAATTCCTTCATGCGCCGTATCAAGCAAAGCGCGCGAAGGCCCTACAATCCATGCAGAAATCTCTCCCAAAACGCCTAAAGCCAAAAGCATAGCAACCACAAACACCACCCAATCCGTAGCAGAACCTATATAACCTGAATAGATTGATCTAAATGCTTCGATCACGCCATACGACAAATTACTCTCTAACGTCTCTGACGAAATTGTTGTTGCAACAGCTAGTCCGCCCAGAGCGTCTAATACGATTGAAATTAACACCAACACTATCATAACAAGCGGATAGTTCCGGTTAGGGTTTTTTAATTCATTTACATGCGAAGCAGAAGCCTCTACACCCATGTAGGACAAAATAAAAGAAGCAAAAATAACCAAGGTATCTACCTGGGTAAAGTCAGGAACAAACGTGTCTGCATTCAATGCGATCTGCAGTTCCCCACCTGTTGAAAAGTAGTAGATCAGTCCACCAAACAAGACTAAAACAGGCACTATGACACCGCCATAGAAACCTATTTTTGAAATGCGTGCAGTAAACTTGGTTCCCCCTAACTGCGTAAACGTAAGTACCCACACAATTATGCTTACTCCGATAAACATAACAAGCGGGTCGCTGTACAAAGCATCCCATTTGACCACATAGGCAAGTGCTGCCAGAACAAAAAAAGACATGGTCACAAACCCAACCGTAATCTGGAACCATTGAAAAAACAACGCCGCAAAGCCCCATCGTTTACCAAGTGTATTGCCTACCCATGCAAAAATTCCACCTGATTCCCATCCTTTCACTGTTGCCATCTCGGCTGAACACATGGCAACGGGTAAAAACCAAAAGATGCCTCCTACTATGAGAAAAAACACTAGGGAAAAGCCCGATGTCGCAAAGGAAGGAAACTCATACACCGTCATCACCATTGAGGCTGTGATGGCAAAAAACCCAAACCCACTGAGAGTTCTCTTAATGGACGTTCTGCCAATATTGACTTCGTTTGAGCTACTATTGTGCAAATCAGTTGTAACTTTTTCATATCTTTCAGCCATAGAACGCCTTTCGTTTGCATAATTTTTTACACAAGAAACCACTTCCCTGCTGGGGCAGCATCGGTGTGTAACGAATTTTTATCATGCAGAGAAAGACGACGGGAGTACAAAGCCTAATGCTCATGCTCCCGTCAATAAAGCGTCAACGTACGACAGTTATTTGATTTTATACGGTTACGAAAGCGGCAGGTTATTGATACTTTTCTAAAACGTTCTCCAAAGTTTGTGCAGCATATTTCCTGACGTCATACCCTTCTGAAATGGCAATAACCGCAGATCCGTCTATCAAGGCTCCCACTATACATGCAGGCATGTTAATGTGTGCATGATTTAAAATGCGCGCCGTTGCTCCCTCAAGTGCACCATGTCCGCGTCTGTAAGCCTTGGTTACCTCATCAGAAACAGACGCTGCAATTAACTGGGCATAATGATTGGATAAAGGAGACCCCTCATCAGGTAAGCAAGCGCTTACCAACAAATCCACAATCTGATCCCGACATTCTTCAGGAGACAAGCTTTCAGCTAAGCTTGCAGCCTTTTCAGCACGGTCTGCCCAAAGCTGCATGTTATAGCGTGCAGCTTCATGCAAAAGATCCGCCAGAGTGTCGAAATAATAGCCTACCGAGGATGATGCCGCGCCAGCAAGCTTTGCTACCTTACGGTACGTAACAGACTTAGGGCCTTCTTCCCGCAGTAAAGCAGCTGCGGCCAACACAAGAGAAGTGCGGGTTATTTGCGCTTTAAGAGACTTTGGAGTTTGCGAAGCTGCAGCCATAAATTCTCCTCACTTACCGTATATAGGCAAAAGCCGCTCGCGCTTAACGCGAACGGCTTTAAGTTTACACTGCGCCTGTTAAGAATAACACATAATAAGCCTGCGGAAAGACTACACTTCTGATAGCTCTTTACCGGTATGCTCATGAGACAAAATCATTGCCACTAATGCAATGCAAGAAACGCCAACCATATACCAGGCTGGTGCTAGGGCATTTCCCGTACTAGCAATGAGCCATGTAGAGATAAACGACACCGAGCCACCAAAGAGCGCATTGGCCATATTGAACGACAAAGCAAATCCAGAATAGCGAACCGCTGTTGGGAAGGTCTCGGTCAAGTAGCTCGACAACGTACCATCGTTAATAGTGAGAACAAGGCACATAAATAACTCCACTGCTAAAACAATCACAAAGTCAGAAGAATTAAGTAACATGAACGACGGAACGGTAAACACGATAAATAGCACACACGCTGTAATGAGCATCTTCTTGCGTCCGAACTTGTCCGACAAATGCCCACTTGCAAAGATAAACCCAATATACACGATAAGACTAATGCTCGTTATCAGTGACGCCTGACTAGGATCCATATGTACAACTGTTTCCAGATAAACCGGCAAATAAGTAAGAACAACATAAAAACCAACTGCATTTAAAACGCAAGCACCAAACGAGACAATAAGCTCTCTTGGATGGTTGCGGAACAAGTCACGAATAGGATGGTTGGAATCGTCAGTCTTTGCAACATCTTCCTGCATTGCCTGATACGTAGGCGAATCCTCGAGACGCGTACGAATATAGTGAGCAATTAGACCCAATGGTCCTGAGAGCAAGAAGGGAATTCTCCAACCCCAAGAAGCAACAGCTTCATCAGGTAAAACGGTATACATTACCGTAGCAAATGTTGAACCTACTAACAGACCTACAGCAGTTGAGGCAGGAACGAGAGAACAGTACACACCTCGCTTGTCCGCGGGCGCATACTCAGCTAAGAATGTTGCTGCGCCTGCATATTCTCCTGATGCAGAAAATCCCTGAATCATACGAAGCAATAGAAGCAAAATAGGAGCAGCAATTCCGATAGAGAGATAACCTGGCAAGCAGCCAATAAGAAACGTTGCGCCTGTCATCAAAAAGATAGACATGGAAAGAGCCCATTTTCTGCCCTTTTTGTCACCCATGCTCCCCCAAAATATTGCGCCGAGAGGGCGCAGAAGAAACGAAAGCGCAAAAACTGCAAACGTTTGCATAAGTGCAATTGCAGGGTCTTCGCCCGGGAAAAACACGGTAGCAATAACAATTGCGAAATAAGAATAGGTGGCGTAATCAAACCACTCAATAAAGTTGCCAAGAAATGATGAGGTGGCAACCTGCCTCAAAGTACTCTGTTTACCAGCACTACTAACTTCAGAACTCATACTAGTCCCCTAAGAACGTAACGGCCTTATACAGAAATCGTACGTTCCGATGGGTTAAGAGCCCATGGGTTCCCTTAACCCATCGGAAAGCAACTAAATCAAGATTACCATAAATTTAGCAAAGCTTATGTTAAACCTTTTGTAACATAACTATGAGGCACGATTGCCCCGCGAACGATTCGTATAAGCTTAGAAAATGAGACCCACCTATAACGCATAGGCGGGTCTTGCGAAATCACAGATTAGTAAGAGGTATGAGCCTCTACCTGTGCTTTACTTGCACGACGAACAAAAGCGCGCTTTGCCCTGTCTCCACCTTTTGCAAGCTTGCGAAGTATAACGCGTTTTAGACGTGGATATTCGCGCGTGCCATACCAAGCAAATGCTGTTCCGCCAATATAGGCTTCAACAATTGTGTGAACAGGTAAAGTTGCATCACGTTCGGCATCAAGTGCGAGATATTCCTTAATCTCTTCTTCGCATAAATCTCTGATGACATCAGCGTCAATCTCAAGATCATGAGCAAGCTGGTTAAGCTGATAGTCGACTTCTTCGTTATCAGCATGGGGAAAATACGTTACATCATAGGTAAGCGCCGTTACTCCAGAGGCTTTCGCGAAATCGATAAGTGTAGAAAGCTCAAGCATTTGGACATGGTCTTCGGTTCGCTCAGCGATATCAAGCATAGCACGGAATCCTTGGACACCATTTTTAGCAAGAATATCACTTAATTCTTCTGCAGTGATAGCAAGTTCGAGCTCAACAGGTGCAAGTACATGAGTTAAAGCTTTGGTCATTTGCATAACACACCCTCTTTCTGTTGGAAACCACTATTACATTATAAAACAAGGCAGATGCGCATGCTATGAGAGAATGCGCATCTGATAACCTTTATTTGAGATTCTCTTTCATTTCTTCTTCATCAATATTTGCAGATAGCTTTTCTGCGATGGCGTCTGCCTCGCGCTGCTTGCGAGCAGCAATCATACCCTTGACAGCTGGAATTGCACCGCCGCCAATGATGAGAATACCACCGATAATCGTGTTAATGGTCAGTGGCTCGCCGAATACGAGTAGACCGATGAGAACTGCAACGGGAACTTCCCAGTATGCAATAGTTCCGTAGTCTGCCGCAGGCAAGTTACGTCCAGCCACAAGCAAGAAGCCCAAAGCGATAGGACCACAAACAATCCAGAGAAGTACAGCACCAATCCAGTTGAAGGTAGTGAACTCAATGTTAAGAGCCCAGTTCTCCATACCAGGGTTTGCACCCATAGCATTAAGTACGATAGTAATAATGCCGGCGCCCAAAGCTGCGAAGATGAAGTTCCAAACGCCACGTGCGGTGGTGTCGGCATCTTTGCGATAGCCGTTGAAGAACATAGAAGCACCGTAGAATACACCAGAAGCTAGACCGAAGAGGTCACCAATACCCTTTTGAGGGAATTCTGGCGTTGACATCTGTAAACTGAAGTCAATGCTGAAACCTGGGTTGCCGCCAATACCAAAGCCCATCAAGTTATTACCAAAAATCATACCAATAAATACTGCAACCAAGCAGATCCATTGAAGTGTTGACATTGGTTCTTTTCTAAAGATGCGCGCTAAAATTACGCAAACAACAGGGCCAATGTAAATAAACAAAACGGCGTTAGCAATACTTGTAAGCAGTGTTGATGTTACGTAGCAAGCAAGTGACATACCAATCATCAAGCCGCCCAAAGCAATAGCTGGAGTAAGTTTTAGCTTCTTAAAAACTTCAACTTTACCCGTAGCAAACATTAAAATTACAAAGAACAAAATACCCATTGACATGCGGCCAACTGCCATAAGCGCGCCAATACTGTCGCCAGCATTGAGTCCCGCAGCTCCGTCGAAGATATCCGTACGGGTTGCCCAGCGGCTAAACAAAGGAACAAAGCCCATGCCCGTCGCTGAAATTAACATGGCAATAGTGCCAAGTCCTAGTTTCATCTGATAGCCTTCTGAGCCATCATTTCCCGCTGTAGTTATTTTTTTCTCATTTTCTGCCATTGGTCCTCCTTAAAACCAGTAGCATGAATACACATTTACTAGCCCCTTTATTACCTGTCTCGCTTACAAGATTGAGTAAGAAAATGCGGCCTACTCAATCCTAAATATCAATGAAATTGCTGAGAAAAGGGCACAAAAAGGGGGACCTGACGCATTTATTGTTCAGATCCCCCAATATTTTACTTATGCTTTAGAAACATAAGATTTAATCAAGCTGCAATATTAGTCGTTCCACATCTCAGGACGAACCAAAGTTGCATCTTTAACGCGATTGGGGAAGTAATCAAGGCAGTCGCCCTCACGGTAAACGTCTGCAGTGGAGCAGTGAAGACCGCCACCGAATGCATAAGCATCGCGAAGAGAAACAGGAACAACGTTCATGCCCAACTTGTCCATCTGCTCTTGCTGATTGACTTCTGAGGCCTCAACGATAACAGTCTTAGGATCAAGAACCAAGCAGTTCATTGATAGCCATACAGAGCTGTAGCAAAGTGCTGGTGGCTCGTCATGTGCAGGCTGAGCTGCGTCTACGATTTGCCAGTCATTTGCCTCGAAGATTGCGCGCTGCTCTTCAGGAAGCTGACGAGATGGGTTGTTGATGATCAAACCTGGACGCAATGGAACGAAGGTTGCGTCGATGTGGATTGGATAGGGGTCGCCTGGGAAGTTTACAGCATGAACGCGAAGTTCAGGGTAACGACGCTGGAACCAGTCCATAGCGGTACGGTTAGTGGTTAGACCGTGCTGGATAAAGAGGTCCTTACCCATACGCATTACGTCTGCTGCGTCCCACATAGGCTCTACTTCAGTCGTAACGAAGTCTTTGTTAGCGGTACGAATAAGACGCTCTTCGAGAGAGATCTTCTCGTCATAGTAGTTGTGCTTGTAAGAAGCGTCGGTCAAGCGAGGACGTGGAGCTTGCTCCCACAAGAACTCAGGATCCTCGTCGAAGTATTTCTTCATGAGTGGCCAGTAAGCCAAGTACTCGAAGTAGCGGCAGCGGAATGCATTAGCTGAAGAAAGAATCTCGTTACCAATGGTGAGCAAGATGTCACGAGGAGGCATGCAAGTCATCATTGCGTCGTTGCGGAAGTCTGGAGTGCCGATAGCCTGGTTCCACTGAAGTGGGGTTGGGCGGTCAACAGTAACACCACGATCTTCGCAAGCGTTAACAAGGTTCTCGAGAGCTGCGTTACCAGCCTCTACGGTGTCGAGAGGACGAAGGCCCCACATACCGCGCATAGCAGAGTCGATAGGCACCTTTTCTGAGGTTGCTGGCTCTTCAGGTACGATAACTGAATTGTCACAACGACCAATGATAACGTGCTTCAACGGATCCCAGTCGTTCCAAGAGCTGACTATCTTTGTCATTAGACAGTCTCCTTTCTCGCAGCACTCCTGTGCTGCACTATGAGGTACTAACTGCAATACTTCAGCCTGCCTGACGCCTTTGCATCAGATTTGCCGTTGACGTATTTATAACATCTTTTTTGTTCAGCTGCAATACGAAGTTACGAATAGTTTTTTACATTTTCGGTACAAAACTATGCAGTTGCACAATTTTCTTTTTTATATTCTTCTTGCCTTTTAAATGAGTTTTTCAAAAAAATGCATATTCTTAAATTATATTCAAATTGGCATTCGTGAAGACGGTATATTATCTTGTCTAGCTGCATAGTATTTTTTTGTCTTAGTTTTTTATTTTTGCTAAAACTGCACAAGCATCATTCAATCAGAGTTTTAATTATTTTTTAGCCAAGTTTTCCATCTGTCATCAAAACGATACCTCCTCTGTTTAACGGAGGAGGTATCGTTTTTAAACTTTAAATTAATAGCTTCTATCAGCCTAAACTTTAATAGTAACGATAGTACGCTGCACAACTTCCCTCATTTGAAACCATGCATGGACCTACCGGGTTTTCGGGCGTGCACACCGTACGAAAGAGTGGGCAGTCGCTCGGAGGCATGACTCCTCTGAGCACATCGCCACAGCGACAACCCTTCGGCTCTTTTGTGATTTCCACACAAGGCGTAAGTCGACGCACTGCATCAAATTCTGCATATTGCTCTCGAATACGATAACCCGAGTCAGGAATATCTCCTAAACCGCGCCATGTTGCTACACAAGTTTCAAAAACTTCATCGATAGCTGCCATAGCAACAGGATTGCCCTGCGTCATAACACCACGTGAATAGGCAATTTCGATTTCAGAACGACCTTCGCGCAACTGACGCATTATCATAGCTATGCCTTGAAGAACATCAACAGGCTCAAACCCGGTAATCACACCAGGAATTTTATAGGTGTTGCTCAAAAAAGAATACGGATCAACACCAATAATAGTACTTACGTGTCCTGGCAAAAGAAGGGCATCTACCTTCAGCTGAGGATCATTGATAATAGCCTCGAGTGCGCCTGGCATATTTTTGTGAGCTCCGTACACACTAAAATTAGTTAGACCAAGGTCTGCCGCACGCTTAATTGTCATAGCAACCAGCGGAGTAGTTGTTTCAAAGCCAACGCCTACAAAAACGACTTCTTTGTCAGGATGAGCCTGGGCAAGAGAAAGTGCATCGAGAGGCGAGTAGACTATTTGCACTGATTGCCCTTGCGCCTGCTCTTTAAGCAGGCTCGATGTTGATCCGGGGACGCGCGTCATATCACCAAACGTCGCGATGATGACATTCGGTACGCGAGAGAGCGCAATCACTGTATCGATATCATTGTTTGCCGTCACACACACCGGACATCCCGGCCCTGAGGCAAGCTTGACCTGCTCTGGCATGAGTGCGCGAATTCCGTTGCGCGCTATTGCCATGGTATGCGTTCCGCAAACCTCCATGAGGGTAACCTCACGATCGGGAACCAATTTTGCAATTGACTCTACCAGCCCTCGCGCTAGCTCTGGGTCTTTGAAAGCTGCCAACTCACTCATACGTAGCCCCTAGCCTTTGTTTTCTTCAGGCAAGTCATCAGCAAGACCGGGGAATTGTTTAATGAGCTCAATAGTTTCATGCGCAAATTGCTCATCAACCACCTCAATAGCAAAGCCCGCATGCACCAACACGTAGCTACCTACTTCGGCCTGGGGAGTTAAATCAATTGATATCTCACGGGTAACGCCTAAAATATCCACGACCGCCAAGCGACTATCTTTTATTTCAATAACTTTTGCAGGGATTGCTAGACACATAATTTATCTACTTTCTCGTTTTAGCCTAAGTTCCTCATTTGCGACCATGCTACCACAGCCTGCCCAAAGGAAATACAGCCGTCGTTAGGCGGTAGGTCACGATTGACTGCTGCCGTAAAGCCTGCGGCCTCTAACTCGCGAAGAGCACTCTCAATCAAGTAGCGATTCATAAACACGCCGCCTGACAACGCAATAACATCAATATCGTAAAGCCCTCGTACCAAATGCGCGATTTCTACAATTGCTCGCACAAACGCATCATGAAAACGTTTTGCAATGAGGGACTGCAAGACGCCTGCAGCCACGTCATCAAGCAGCGCTTTAAACGTTGGCGCTGCATCAAGCAAAACTACGGAAGTATCTTGTGCGGTGCTTGTGGGTGTCGCAGTGTTTTTGGTTACCAAGATGGCATAACGATTGGCAGCCTCTTGCTCTTCTTCTGTTATCGGGACGTCGCACCACTCGCCTATAGCTGCTTCGAGCAAAATTGCTGGCTCCCCTTCATAAAGGGGAGCTTCACATACACCTAATAGTGCGCTTGCTGCATCAAACAAGCGACCGACAGAGGACGTCAGAGGAGTATTTATTCCCTTTTCAATCATCTGTTCGCACAAATGAGCCTGTTCTCCAAGAGACGCTTTCAAGGCTGCTGCCTCAGGGTGCTCAAGCAGATCAAACGCCCACAAGACACCATAAGCCATGCGAAGCGGATTCTTTATAGCAGCACTACCACCCGGCATGGGAACATAAGCAAAGTTTGCAAAACGCTCAAACGCTGCCGTACTTGCAAGCAACACTTCCCCGCCCCATAGGTTCCCATCTGCACCAAATCCCGTTCCATCAAACGCAATGCCGCATACCGGCGTACTAATTCCATGCTCTCCCATAACTGAGGCAATGTGAGCGTGGTGATGCTGCACTTCCGCAAGAGGGAGGTTGTTCGTTTTGCTTTCTTCCTGTGCCCACTTAGTAGAAAGATATTCTGGATGTAAATCACAGACAAGCTGGCTGTAGTCAATCTTGAATAGTCGCCCGTAGCGCTGCTTTGCAGCAAGCCATGCATCGTATGTTTCTGCATTCTCCATGTCACCAATATGTTGAGACACGAACACCTCAGCATCGCGCGTCAGCGAAAATGTGTTTTTCTGCTCTGAGCCGGCAGCAAAAATACAAGGCAACGTTTGAGTTGTGGCTTCTTCGCTGCTCTGATTGTTGCAGCTTTCTTCTTTTTCTAGCTTTAACGTAAGGGGAAGAGGCGCATAACCACGTGCTCTTCGAATAAATTGGAGCGCCTGACCTGCGCTTCCTGCAGAAATAACCCGTACGACCGAATCGTCATAGCGCGTACGAATGGCACGATTATGCCCAACAAAAGCATCAGCCACATCAGTAAGTTTACTACGAGCTTCTTCATCATCAATAACAATAGGCTCGTCATGAATATTTGCAGATGTCATAACAAGCATCCTGCTCGCGGCAGCTTCGCAGAAATCCTTCATAAGCACATGCTGCAAGGGAGTATAGGGCAACATAACCCCAAGTTCTGGCAATTTATCAGCTAAGCCCGGCACAAGAGATGCATCTTTGCGCTTACGAAGCAACACAATAGGTCGCTGCGCTGACAGCAGCTGGGCTTCTTCTGCTTCGCTTACCTCGCAAATCTCGCGCACTGCAGCAACATCTTGCATCATGACCGCAAACGCCTTGCCTTCGCGACGCTTGCGAGCTCGCAACAAAGAAACGGCTTGCGCGCTGTCTGCATCGCATACCAAATGAAAGCCACCTAAGCCCTTAACAGCCAGAATCTTACTTGCATGCAAAAATTCGACGGCGCGCCCTAAGATGCGATCACTTTCTTCACGTGTTGAACCCCAAGAAAGTTCACCTAAAGGAGAATCGATAGCATCGCTGTCATGTTCGCACCAACTAATATGAGGCCCACAATCAAAACATGCATCAGGCTGAGCATGAAAGCGCCGGTCAAGCGGGTCTCCATACTCTTGGGAACAACGCTCACACATGGGAAAATCTTTCATTGACGTGCTTTTTCGATCATAGGGAAGCTCTTCAATAATGGTAAAGCGTGGCCCGCAGTTTGTGCAGTTAATGAAAGGGTAACGATAGCGCCTATCGTTTTTATTAAACAACTCCTCGGCACAATCGGCACATGTTGCCAAGTCGGGCGACACAAGCGTAGTTTTTGCAACTTCCCCTGCATCAGAAAAACGAATGTCAAACGATTCGAAGTCCTCAAGCGGAACTTCTTTTAGACTCACTTCGTCTACTTGGGAAGCTGCGGGAGGATTTTCAGAAAGCTCAATCACGAATTCATCAAGCAGTTTAGATTCTCCTTCGGCGTGAATAAACACACCATCAGTGGCGTTGAGAACCCATCCTTTAATAAGGTATTTCTTTGCGATACGGTAAACAAAGGGGCGGAAACCCACCCCTTGAACTATGCCTTTAACGTGTATGTAGAGCGCTTCTGTCATAAAACTCTCCTCTTCATGCAGTTAGTTTTTAAGCTCTCCTAAAACGTCCATTACCACCTTTGCCAATGCGCGCAAAGTGACGCCAGAATTATCAGGAAGATGTAAGTGAATACAGCGACGATCGCGCGCTGCCAATGTCATCAAATCGCCTGCAGCCTGCGCTTTTGCCAACGACCCCAAGCTCTCTGCTTCTTCTTTGAGGGGAACATCCTTGAGTTCGTCTGCTGACAAAATCAGGAAGACTCCGCAATTAGGACCACCCTTGTGTAGCTGACCTGTTGAGTGCAAGTAGCGAGGACCCACCTCTAAACACGACACAACGCCGCACGTATGCGCCACGCCATGACGAATTGTCTCAAGCGCTTCGCGTCGTCCTTCACCCGTGAACGGCAAAAATGCATTGAGTGCGAAGAAATCGCCTGGCTCAATGCTTTCAAACAACGCACGCAGTGCCGAGCGAACATCAGAACAACCATTGAAACACGGGGCAAGCGTTACCTCTGCTTCGCCCATTGATAAATCATCGATAAAATCTTGTGTAAAGCTGGGCTCAGGCTGACCTTCTTCAAGAATCTGAAGAACTGCCGCCTTAGCCGATGCAACGTCAGGCTGGTCAAACGGACACACACGCATGAGATAGCCGCACATAGCAATAGCGTACTCCCACAAAATGAAATGCTCTGCTAGCTCGACCACCGACTTGATGCGGTAGTTCTGACGAGGGATCGCTGGATCAATGTATGAGAGGCTCATTTCAAAATTGCGGCGCTCATCCCATAAGTCGGTTTTTGTTTGATAGGTGATAACACTTCTGTCACCAGGGTCTTTAGTAAGTAGCAACGTGTCGATTTCAATATTAGGCAAAATACCCTGACCTTCTTTGCCTAAGCTTTCTGCCACCAATTGCTCAATCCACAAACCAAGGACACGGCCACGTTTTTGCGTCAAAACAGAAAATTTGTTGCGCCCGTTGCGATAGTTGTCATACAAGAAAGCTGCCAAAACAATAGCGGGATTGTCTATCGCATCTTCGCTACACTGAACTTCTGCCTCAACCGCAGTACCTATAACTTCTTCTAAGTTGATACCCACCAACGCAGAAGGCAGCAATCCAAACACCGTCAACGCCGAGAAACGTCCCCCAACGGTAGGCTCACCAGGGAAAATTGCAGCCCAGCCCTCGTCGCGCGCCTGGCGCTCAAGGTCAGAGCCGGGATCAGTGATAGCAACAAGACGCTTTACTATTTCTTCTTCAGACATAGTGTCTGACAGTAAATCGCGAACGGCGCGCAAAACCAAGCGAGGCTCTATCGTGCCTCCGCTTTTTGACGAAATAATAAAAAGTGTTGTGTGAGGGTCTATGGCGGACAGCATTTCACGTACGCGAACAGGAGAATCCGAGTCAATAATTCTAAACTTAACGCGCGATGAATCTGCCTTGTTGTACTTCGTAATGGTCATAGGAGCTTGAGTGGAGCCTCCTTGCCCGATAAGTACAATTGTCTTAAGACCTTGCTCTATCATTGAGTCGGCAAAATCTTGAATATCTCGCAAAGGAAACGGTGGATTACTTGCTAGATCAGTCCAGCCCATAAATTCCTGAGCGCAAGCAAATGCGTCTTCCGAAAAATCATACAATGACGCATCTTTTGCAAACAAACGGCTTGCTACGCAATCTTTCACTAAAACCTTCGCTGAAGGGTATAGCTTTTCAATATCACTAGATAGCATGATTTCCTCTCTTTGTATAAGTCTCCACATTTTAACAAATGAACCCTTAAAGCGAGCAAAACAACGCATGCTTGTGATGGAGTTATGGAGTAAGGGTGTTTATCTGAACTGCAGCATGCCCGCAAAAGAGTGTTCGTCTTTACCGAAGCGAAGGATTAAGCACGCATTACGTTTTTCCTTCAGCGAAAATGAACGCTTTGAGCCAAGGTGTCGAATATACTCCTAGGTCAAGATACTTGGCTTACAGGACACACCTTGTGCTCCGTAAGCCAAATAGTGCGATGAGCATACAAAAAGAGCTGGAATCCAGCTCTTTTGGAAGTTTGAGTCTATGTTGCAGCTTTTGCGCGAGTACTGCTACAAACCCAGTGCTTTTTTGAGAGATGCTACCCGACGACGCGAAACAGGGATTTGCTCTTCAACTCCATTAAGAGTCAACAGCAACGTTCCGCCTGAAACGGATTCGACCTCTTCGACCATGGAAAGATTGACCAGATAGCCTCGATGCACGCGGAAAAAACCGTGTCCATCGAAACGTTTTTCCAGTTGAGCCAAACTAACCGTTGAAAAATATCGGTCGGTGTCCGTTTGGAGATACGCATAATCGTCGCGCGCAACCACAAAACGAATCTTGTCGATATTGATGAGAATTTTCTTTCCACCTTTTTCAACAGGAATGCGCTCTGACTTTTGAGCCTGCGCGTGCAAAGAAACATGCTCACGGGCACGTGTTACTGCTTGAGCCAAACGCTCCGTTTCAACGGGCTTTACTAAATAGTCAATGGCACTCACTTTGAAAGCATCGAGCGCATACTCTCCATAAGCAGTTACAAACACCACCGCGGGAGGAAATTTGAGATGCTGCAGTGCCTCAGCAAGCTGAAGACCAGTAACTTCAGGCATATTCACATCAAGAAAGATAAGATCAACGGGAAACTCTTTAAGCTTTTCGATTGCTTCACGCACACTAGCTGCTTCGGTCATTACTTCAACTTGACCTAGTTCACTTAGTAAAAATTTTAACTCAGAACGGGCGGGAGCTTCGTCATCCACGACCATTGCTTTTAACACATGAACCTCCTTCGTCTTAAAACAAACCACCGTCTTAACCTCGTGAGAAACTGTACGATACGACAATACCACAATAGTTAAGAAAACCCATGACAATCCCCCTTAATGCAACGCTTCAGCAATGAGTGCCCACGGTGGCGGAATCTTAGCCTAGGTTGAGCTTCATGAGCTTATCGAGTGCGACAACGTATATTTTGAATGCTTCTTTTAGCAGCTCTTCGCTGATTCCTTCATCAGGTCCATGCTCTGCGCCCACCCATTCAGGGTTTTCTACCCAACCTTTAACAGGGCCGAAGCTGGCACCAGACGTGAATTCTCGCGCATAGGTACCGCCACCCATGGTAAAGGGCTTTGCATCTTCGCCAGTTGTTTCGTTGTAGGCATCAAGAAGCGCTTCGATAACAGGCGTGTCGGGCTTTACCAAGAAAGGCACCATAAGCAGGGTGTTTTCAAATGTTGCCCCAATGCTTTGCGCAAGGTCTGTTAGATGCTGGCTCATCTCTTCTGAGGTAATGGATGTTGGCCAGCGGCTGTCAAGGGTTTGGACAAAGCAGTCGTCTTTTGTCGTGATGGTTCCGCCAATGATAGTAAGCTCGCCAAAATATTCATCGGCCGTGCGAAGCCCTACGCCGCTACCGTCGGTATGATTCAGAAGTTTTTGATCAAGCTCTAAAAATGCGCGTTCTTCTGGCGTACAGAGGTTATTTGCAAGCAGATAGTCCACGACCAAAGCAATGGCATTAATTCCTTCTTCAGGAGTTGACGCGTGTGCACCCTTTCCTGCCGCCTCAATGCGCGCGTTGCCATCTTCGGTAGCGCTCACGGTGATGCGTGGCGCAGGAGGAAGACTGTCTGCTGCAGCCTTTACCACCGCATGGGCAAAACCAGGCACCGCATTGGTGGCTGCGCCTCCTTCAAGCTCGACAATCATCCGCACATTCGCTGCGATTGGCTTGCTGGTAATGGTGCCGTCAAAGCCGCCCTTTTCCCCGTAACAAACAGGGAATTCCGCGTCAGGCGTGAATAAAAATGCAGGGTCTTCGTAGTGCTTGCGGTAATACGCAACGTCTGCCATGCCCGTTTCTTCGTTCGCGCCAAAAATAAAACGGATGGTGTAGGGAAGCTCTTCGCCTAAATCCTCAAGAAACTTCATTGCATGCAGGGCAATAACGCTTGGGCCTTTGTCGTCTTGCACGCCACGTCCTAGTAGATAGCCATCTTTGCGCGTAACTGCATAAGGCTCAAACGTCCAACCAGGACCCGCCGGAACAACATCCATATGACCAATAATGCCAATCTGCGTGGTGCTTTTACCGGGAAGATCGGCGAAGCCTACGTAGCCTTCAACGTTTTTGGTTTGAAATCCCAAATTTGCTGCCATACCAAGCGCTGCATCAAGCGCCGCTTTTGGCCCTGGCCCAAAGGGCGCGCCTTCTTGTGCTTTATCCATTTCTTCAAAGCTAGGAATAGTGACGAGGGTTTCGATATCGTCCACCATGGTTTCCCAGTTGCGGTCAAGGTATTCGTCAATCTTTGCGAGCAAT
>CAYJGC010000034.1:13188-17885 GCA_964369725.1 uncultured Eggerthella sp. | reverse complement strand
TGGTCTTTTTTGTTTCATTAAGCTTGTTCTTCCTGATTGCAAACCGACATCAAAGAGTTTGCCTATGACCTTGCCGATAATCCTGCTGTATAACTCTAGTTTAACTAGTTATTTGAAACATGGAAGCCTTCCCAAATCTAGTTCATTTTTGATTATCTCGTTTGCGCGAAGAATGCCTGAGGCGACGCAAAACTACTTGATGAACATGGCATCGCCAAAGGAGAGCATGCGATAACGTTTGTCTATGGCATGCTGGTAGGCGGCCATAACGTTTTCGCGATTTGAGAAAGCTGAAACGAGCATCATAAGTGTTGATTTGGGTACATGGAAGTTGGTTATAAGGGCATCAACAACATAAAACGACGAACCTGGTAGCAGGTAGAGAGAAGTGGCTTCGCGGTCGCGTGCGGTTAGACAGCCGGCATGCTTATCCCAGGCGCTCTCAAGACTACGGACGCTGGTGGTTCCGACAGCAATAACGTTACCCCCAGCTTCTTTTGTGCGTTTGATCGCATCAACGGTTTTTTGCGGCACCGTAAAAAATTCAGTATGGATAGCGTGGTTTTGGGGGTCTTCTTCATCGACAACGCGGAATGTGTCAAGACCCACTTCAAGTTCAACGGTCTCCCACGAAACATCTTTCGCTTCAAGAGCCCTGATAAGCTCTGGGGTGAAATGAAGTCCCGCGGTGGGGGCAGCAGCAGAGCGCTCTCGCTTTGAGTAAACAGTTTGGTAGAGTTCTTTGTCTCCTGCGTAATCTTTAATATAGGGAGGTAGTGGCGTGTTTCCAACGGCATGGAGCGCTTCGTCGAGTGAGGGAAGAGTCGTGGTAAGGCGCGCAATACGCTCACCTTTTTGAGCGTCTTTTGCCCAATCTACAATTTCTGCGCTCAGGGCTACGCTGCCTTTTTCGTCAAGAAAATCAACGACAGCTCCGCTGCCTGGCTTAAGTCGCTTGCCGGGGCGTACGAGCACTTCCCATAGGGCGCTTTGTGCAGCTTTTTCTTCGCGCCCAAATACTTCACGCAGCAAAAAAACCTCAGCAGCACCACCTGTGCCGCGTTTGGCACCTAATAAACGTGCCGGCATTACACGTGTTTCGTTTGCGACTAATAAGTCTCCCGGTTTCACATAGTCAAGAATATCACGGAAGATGCGGTCTTCAAGGGTGCCCGTGTTGCGATGCATTACGAGCATGCGACATTCGTCGCGCACGGCGGCGGGCTCTTGTGCAATAAGCTCAGGGGGTAGATGATAATCGAAATCGCTTGTCTTCATAGATATCCTTTGGGGCTTTGGGGTCTGCTATTTCTAAGTGTGTTACTTATTGAAGGGCACTATTGTGCGCACGTAGTTGTTTTTTAATTGCCGCTTGCCGGGCTCGCTTTTCTGCATATGCTGCTTGTTGCTTGCGTGCTTGTTCTCGGGCGGCCTCAGCAGCAGCTTGCTGTTGAGCATTTTGCGCTTGTTTTTGCGCACGTGCAGCCGCGCGTGCTGCTTTACGTTCAGCGCGTTGGGCACATGCTTCTTCGTAAGAGAATCGACATCCGCAGTAGTTTTGGCGATATAAACCCAGCTCTTTGCTCGTTCGTGTTGCTTCTTCATAGTAAGGCCGGAAATCGCGAAAGAGGGCAGTAACTCCGTATTTATTGGCTGCTCGTAGCGTCTCTTCTTCGATTATGTGCGTATATTGATAGGGGCTTATCGACAACGTTGTGCCTATTGCTTCATAGCCGTGTTGAGCTGCGATGCGTGCGGTATCTTCAAGTCGCAAGCGATAGCATGCGCGACAACGCGACTCGCGTTGCGAGGGGCTTATAAATCCGGAAAGAGATATGCGTGCAGGCTCATTACCGTTTTGTGAGAAAGATGAGCTGGTGTCAACAATGCTATCTTGAAACGAAAATGCTTCACTCGCGTGTCCGTTGGAGTTCTCCGCGGGAAGTGTGTTTGTGGCTTTCGCTTGATGCTGCTCAAGAAATTTATCCCCCATAGCACCTACAATAGATTCCCATGTTTTCGCCTGGTAGGGCTCTTCAATAAAAGGGAGATTCTTTGCGTGCGCCCAGGCTTGAATAGTGTGAAGACGCTCATGGTATTCTGCTAATGGTGCAATATTTGAATTGGAAAAATAAAGAGTAATGTCATGATGCTCCTTTTGGAGGATGCGTACAGGTTCAAGAGAACACGGGCCGCAGCAGGCATGCATTAATAGTTTCATTGTGTTTTTGAGCTCCTTTACAATCGTGCATTATACTACCACAGAAGGAAAAATAACCTCGTATTAAAGGATTATAAATATGACAGATCGTCGTTATCGTGCTGTTTGTTTTGACTTAGACGGAACGTTGCTTCCCTTAGATGTTGATGCGTTTATGAAGGCCTATTTTAGAGGATTAGGAGCTTTTGTTGCACGCTATGGTGTTGAGCCTGACGCACTTAAGATGGGTATGAAGGCTGGAATAGGTGCTATGGCGTTGAGCAATGAGCATAAGCCTAACTCAGAAATCTTTTGGGAGGCGTTCTTGCCCTTCTTCGAACAAGGTGCGTTTGACTGGAAGAGCGAAGTTATGAAGTTTTATGAAGATGCATTTGGGGAGCTTGGCAAAGATGTTGAACCATCTTCAGCAATGGTGCGTGCGGTTGAGACGCTTGTGGCAAAGGGTTATCCGCTCGTGCTCACAACCATGCCCATGTTTCCGCTTCCTGCGGTTGAGTGGCGTGTTCGCTGGGCGGGGTTGGATCCAGCCATGTTCGCTCGCATGACTACGTATGAAAATTCAACTGCAGTAAAGCCAAAGCTCTCTTACTATGCTGAGAATCTTGCAGCTTTGGGGGTGGGCGGATCCGATGTTTTGATGGTGGGAAACAATACGCATGAAGACCTGTCTTTCTGTCAGCTTGGTGCTGATGCCTACGTAGTAACTGACTATTTGATTGATCCGCATGATTTTGATATGAACGCCGTCAAGCATGGGACGTTTGAAGATTTTGCAGCTTGGGTGGAACAGTTGCCTGTTTGCGAAAATCCTGCGCAAAACGTTGCAACGGGTCTTATTAGTGCTCAAGCTTGCGACACTGTTTTGGTTGAAAATGGTTGCGCGGATGCGCGCGCTTCTGACGCTCAGGCATGGGCTGACGGATTTAAAGTGAACGGAATGAAGGGTCAGTAATGGCATTATTTGATAGTAAACTAGAGGCTCAAAGTGGACATGCTCGAGCACTTTCTTACGAGACAGCTCACGGCAGTTTTCATACTCCTATGTTTATGCCTGTGGGAACAAGTGCAACGGTCAAAGGTGTAACGGTAGGGCAGTTGCGCGAGATGGATGCGCAGGTGGTGCTTTCAAATACGTATCATCTTGCAATGCGTCCTGGTGCCGATGTGGTGGCGCAGGCAGGTGGTGTGCATGCGTTTATGAACTACGATGGACCCATGCTTACGGACTCAGGTGGTTTTCAGGTCTTTAGTTTGGCAGATACGGTCAAGCTGGACCAGGACGGCCTGAACTTTCACTCCATTTATGATGGTGCAAAAGTACGATGGACGCCAGAAAGCAACATGGAAATTCAAGAACAGCTTGGTGCAGACATTATCATGCAGCTTGATCAATGCGCCCCTTATCCTGCGGAAAAATCATTTGTTGCGCGTGCGGTTGACCTTTCTGCTAATTGGGCGCGTCGTTGTTTGGTGGCGCACAAGCGCACAGATCAAACTCTGTTTGGTATTGTGCAAGGCGGCATGCATCTTGATTTACGCCTTGATTCTATTGCGCGATTGCGCGCTATCGAAGATGAAGTGGCTGCACAGGGAGGTCGTCGCTTCGGCGGTTTCGGCATAGGTGGCTATTCTGTTGGTGAAGACCATGAAATCATGTTTGAGACACTCGGGGATGTTACTCGGGCACTCCCTGAGGAAAGACCGCGTTATTTGATGGGAGTGGGTAATCCAACAACGTTGGTACGTGCGGTTCGTGAAGGGGTGGATATGTTTGACTGCGTATTGCCCACCCGCACGGCTCGAATGGGTACCGCATTTTCTTCAACGGGTCGTATGAACATGCGTAACGCAAAGTTCGCGCGTGATTTTACTCCTATCGATGCATCGTGTTCGTGTCCAACGTGTCAAAATCATTCGCGTGCTTATATACGTCATCTGATTAAGCAAAACGAAATGTTAGGAGCGACGTTGCTTTCTGTTCATAATCTTCATTTCTTGATTGACCTTATGACGCGTGCTCGGCAGGCGGTGCTGGCAGATACTTATGAAGAGTTTTATCAAGAGTGGATGGCGAGTGACGCCGCTCAGGATTACTAGGAGTTTTGTCAATGTCGTCTTTGCAAGCGAAAAGAAAAAAAGCAAACAGAACTGTTGATGGTCGCAACGTATGGCTCCTTGTGGCTGCAACACTTTTGATCATTGCTTCAATTGTTGCTTTTATGCCTCCTCAGGAAAAGATAAATCAGGGGCTTGATATTCAAGGTGGTCTCTCGGTGGTTTTAAGTGCGCAGAGCACTGACGGCGCAGATATTACACCTGAAGAGATGGAAGCTTCTCAAGCAATTATTGAGAGTCGCGTTAATGCTTTGGGTGCATCCGAAGCAGTGGTGCAGATACAGGGAACTGATCAAATTCTGGTTCAGATACCAGGCCTGACCGACACTGAAGAGGCACTGCAGACTATCGGCAAAACAGG
>CAYJGC010000034.1:0-13088 GCA_964369725.1 uncultured Eggerthella sp. | reverse complement strand
ATTTTGGACGGAGAAGTTCAATCGGCGCCAGCAGTTCAATCGGAGATTCCTAACGGGGAAGTTTCCATTACGGGAGGTTATACGCTCGAAGAAGCTCAGGCTCTCGAGACGGTGCTTGAGAGTGGATCTTTGCCGGTGAGTTTTGAGTACGAGCAGAGTCAAGTGGTAGGTCCTACTTTGGGGCAGGATGCCTTGTCATCGGGTGTGTTTGTGGCATTGGCGGGTTTGTGCCTGGTTATGGTATATCTGGTCTGTTTCTATCGCGGACTCGGGTTGCTTGCGGCAGCGGCTATGGTGGTATTTTCTGCACTGTATCTGGGCGTTTTGGCAACGCTTTCGTATTTCGGACTCTTTAGCTTGTCTTTGGCAGGCATTGCCGGCATTGTGCTTACCATTGGACTGGCGGCCGATTCGTCTATTCTCACCATGGAACGTTTTCGCGAAGAAGTTCGCATGGGGCGCAGCGTGCGTGCGGCCTCACTGACTGGCGTTAAGCATGCCATTGTGACATCGATAGATGCAGATTTGGTCACCTTAGTTTCGGCGCTGTCGTTGTTCTTCCTTGCCACATCTTCGGTAAAAGGCTTTGGTTTGACGCTTGCTTTGGGTATTATATGTGACATTGTCATGATGCTGCTCTTTAAGGCGCCCCTGATTAGGTTGCTGGCACCTCGTGTTATTGCTCGTCACCCTAAATTTTGGGGACTGGCTCCTAGCCAAAAAGCGGCTCAATACTTTGAGTGTTCTGCCAAACCAGAAAAGAGTGAAAAGCTTCCTAAATCAAAAGAAGCTCTGTTGCATGACACAGTGACAGAGTTGCCAAAGTCCATGGAATGCTTACCTGAAAAGAAATCTCTTCACCGTAGTTTTTTATTCAAGCGAGATATCAACTTCTTAGGATTTCGACGAGTATTTTTACTTGTTGCTGCAGTTTTGGTATGTGTATCGCTGGGTATTGCTGGGGTAAAAGGTCTGAATTTTGGCATCGAATTTGTGGGAGGAACATCGGTTTCGTTTGCACATACGGGCGCGATTACCACAGATCAGATGCGCGAGGCTTTTGAGGATGCAGGAAATCCTGACGTTGTTATTCAGACAACGCAGTCTGATGAGGATGCAGGCTTTTTAGTGCGCTCCACCACAACCAACGTTGAAGAAGCTGCTGCATCTGCTCAGCAAGTCGCTCAGTCTCTCGGGCTTTCTACGCAAGATATTACAGTGACAACGATAGGACCTGATTGGGGCGCGGGTGTTGTTCAGTCGTCGCTTATTGCTTTTGTGGCTTCGCTTGTTCTGATTATTGCTTATATTGCTATTCGTTTCGAATTTAAGATGGGTGTTTGCGCCATTGTTGCCCTTTTGCATGACTTGGTAGTAGTCGTTGGCATTTACGCCTTATTTGGCGGCGAGATTACCCCTAACACGGTTGCTGCCTTGCTTACTATTTTGGGATATTCTTTGTATGACACGGTGGTGGTATTCCATCGAATTAACGACAACGTGAAGCTGGTGGGCGGGGCATGTAGTTTTATGACCATTGCCAATCATTCGCTCAATCAAGTGCTTGTCCGCAGCTTTAACACCACGCTAACTTCACTCATACCAGTGCTGGCAATGCTGATCTTTGGTGCTGATACGTTGCAAGACTTTGCGTTTGCTATGGCAATTGGTTTGGTATGCGGTGCGTATTCGTCCATTGCAGTAGCCACGCCGCTTTATGCTTTGTGGAAAACACACGAGCAACGGGGCAATTCAGGTGTTGGTCAAGATGGTGCACCAAGTAGCTTGCCAAGTGACGTAGAGTTGTCTGGCAGACGCGAACAGGCTATTCAGCTTTTTGAATTTGGTAACCCACATGAACTTGCCCGTATTGCGGAAGCTTATCGCACAAGCCAAGCAGAAGACTTGCACGCGCAAGAGGAGCTGGATCAAGATGAAGAGACTCAGGCTCAAAAAGGGAAGAGCAAGCAAGCTTCTTCTCGAAAGAAAACCTCTATATAAAGGAGTAGACATGAGACAAGGAAGTGCACCAAATTTTTGCCCACCTGTTGAAGAGGGGATAGTGATAGCCTTTTCCGACGAGACAGGAGAAGAGACCAAGCTTGAGTTTTTGGGGCTCGTTATCCACAATGATCGCCGCTATGGGTTTTTCTTTCCCATTTCTGAAGAAGATCCTGCGGGATCTTCAGGCATGATTGTGCTTTTGGAAGTTGTAGAACTTGACGAAGAAGGACAGCCGGTAGCTTTTGAATTGGTTGAAGATGAGGCTATTGCCGCACAAGCTTATGAAGCGTTTCGTGAAGCTGCAAAAGATTTATACGATTTCGACGAATAAGCCAGAATAATACAGCCTCATTAGCGGCGGTTCGCGTGAAGTCTGAACGTTATTGCATAAAGCTCTTGCATAAACTTCTCACGCTGTACCGCCGCTTGTTAGTTCATGTCTAGTACTTTATTGGGTTCCAGCTGCCATCAATATCACAAATCCATGCTTCTGGGTTTTTTACCGTAAAAAAAGTCAGTGTATTATCCTGGGGTCCTTCATAAAATTCGCCGAGGCCCATCATATGCTCAAAACCTGCTCGTCGGATTTCCTCGCTTGCTCTGTCTTCTAAATCTGCCTCGCCGCGCATAATAATCCAGCCACTCCCTGGCTTCCAAGCGGTTAGTTCAAATTTGGGATTGCTTTGAAGTTCGCGATATACATCTTTTGTGGTTGCCGTACAAAACCAAATGTCATCATCTTGGATAGCGGCAAAGCTGAAAGGGCGAACATGAGGTTGGTCTTTTTCGCACGTTGCGAGATACCAAGCAGGTATGCTGGTAAGGTAGTCAACGATGAGTTCATTTCCGTTCATACATCTTCTTTCTCTAGAGTTTTAAGTGTGTTACATAAACAAAAAATTTGTTGCAATAACACAGGCAAACATGAGGACGAAAAAAGCACTTCCGTATGCGTCTAGTTTGGAATATGCAAGGGGATGAAGTCGCGTACGCCCAATGGCGCCGTGGTAGCAGCGAGCATCCATGGCAAGGGACAGGGTGTCAGCATGGCGAAGTGCGCTGGTGAATAGAGGGATAACCAATGAAACTATCATGCGCACACGACCTTTCGCAAATGAAGCACCTCTACTTATTTGCACGCGATATATTGTTTGTAATTCGGTCATAAATAAAGGAAGAAAGCGCAACGAAAGTCCCATCATCATAGACATTTCATGAGCAGGTAGACCGAAGCGCGCAAAAGGCTTCAAGAGGTATTCGAAGGCGTCAGTGATATCAAGAGTAGCTGTGGTGAGTGTCAAAAGAATGACCCCGAGAAGCAAAAGCATCAAGCGTGCGCTTATGAAGGCTGCATGAATAATGCCCGCTTCACTTATGGTAAAAATCCACCACTCGAAATAAACTGTTCCCCCTTGCACAAAGAGAGCATTAAGGAGGGCTGTTGCGACAACAAGGAAGGCGAGTGGCGCAACAGATTTTAAGATGCTTAGCAAGGGGATTTCAGAGCGTATGAAAAACCCGGCAATAAACAGGGCACATACCGCCAACCCCTCAAAAGTTTGAGCAGAAAAAATAATCACCATAAGAGCAAAGGATAGCAACATCTTAGCGCGCGCATCCATGCGATGAAGGGGACTTGTTCCCGGCCAGTAGTGGCCAATAACGGCAAAATCAGGCATGGTGGGACTCCTCGGAAGAAGCGCGGTGATGTACGTTTTTGTCGAGACGTATTGCCTCAACAGCTGGCTTGCTTTCTTCGTTTTCCAAAGAGATAAGACACTGCATTATGTCATTTGCGAGTGAGGTGGTGTCATACAAAGGACGGTCAAGATCAAAGCCTTCATCCCTCAATTCAATCGCAAGTTTTTGGGCAACGGGCACGTCAAGTCCAATTGCACGAAGTTCTTCGCCGCGCGTAAAGACCTTGGTGGGGCTTCCTAAATCAAATTGGTGCCCTTTGTTGAGAATTAAAATACGGTCGCTCAGGAGTGCAAGGTCTTCCATACTGTGTGAAACCATGATAATGCTTAAACCGCCGGCGTGAAGCTGTGCAATGAGCTCAAGAAATTCTTTGCGTGCAATGGGGTCAAGTCCGGCAACAGGTTCATCTAGCACCAGAACCGATGGATTCATTGATAGGACACCTGCAAAAGCAACCCGTCGTTGTTGACCGCCAGAAAGCTCAAAAGGATTTTTATCGCCTACAATATCGGGATCTAAATCAACGCTTTTTAGTGCAGCACGGACGCGGCTGTTGACTTCTTCTTCATTAAGCTTAAGATTGCGCGGACCAAATGCAACATCTTCGGCAACGGTTGTTGCAAAGAGCTGGTGCTCGGGGTATTGGAAAACCAAACCTACCTTGCCGCGATACGTCTGCGCCACTGCTTTGTCGGACAAATCATGCTCGTCCACCAAGACGCGCCCGAAAGTGGGCTGTATGAGACCATTTACATGTTGAATAAGAGTGCTTTTCCCGCTGCCAGTATGACCAGCAATGCCTAAAAATTCTCCTTCTTCAAGGGTAAAAGATATGTCAGACAAAGCAAAGCTTGCGTGGGGATGGCTTCCCCAAGCTGCTTGACCGGGTGAATGAGAAGACGTTGCATCCTGTGAGATGTCGTTGCTGGCATTGGTGGGTTGCTGTTTTTTGTTTCGCTTTTTGCTCTTTTTCTTGTGCGAAGATTGCGAATAAGAGTAGCTTACCTGTTCAAACGTAATGCGCACAGCTCCTCCTTCAGTGTTTCTGTGTCTACGTGAATACCTATGTCGAGACCTTGTTTTTTGAGCTTGATTGATAGATCGGCAGCAAAAGGTACATCAAGATGAAGGCGTTCAAGAAGTTCGGCATGTGTCAAAACTTCGTCAGGGGTTCCCTGTGCTGCTAGTTTTCCCTCTTCCAAAACGATGACGCGCTGCGCTTGTGCGGCTTCTTCCATGAAGTGTGTAATCATGACGACCGTCATACCCAGGGCGTGAAGCTCCTTGCAGACGCGCATAAGCCCTCTGCGTCCACGCGGGTCAAGCATGGCTGTTGCTTCATCGAGTATAAGGATTTGAGGCTTCATGGCAAGTACGCCAGCAATAGCAACACGTTGTTTCTGACCACCTGACAACGAAGCTGTTTCGCGTTTGTCAAAGCCTTGAAGCCCGACGCCTGCAAGTGCATCGGTAACACGTTGTTGTAGCTCTTCGGGTGGCACGCCAAGATTTTCGGGACCAAAGGCAACATCGTTTTCGACAATACTGGCAACGAGTTGGTCGTCGGGGTTTTGAAACACCATTCCTGCATTACTGCGAATCAAATAGGTTGCTTCTGTATTTGATGTCTCGTGACCTAAAACAGTAACACTGCCTTCGTCGGGAATAAGAAGGGCATTAAAGTGTTTAGCGAGCGTAGATTTACCCGACCCATTTCCGCCAAGGATGCACACAAACTCACCCTTGTTGATACGGGCGTCAATCCCTTGAAGAACAAAGGTCTCTCCGTCATAGGTAAATCCGACATGTTTGCATTCAATCATAGGCTGTTACATCCTTTTGATACGATCGTGGTCTTAGGATACTGTGGTTGAGCGAGTCGCTATAGCTTACTCAACCGTTATTGCTTCGTGGGAATAGTGGTATTTGAGTATTGGACTTTGCGCCTAGCGTCCTTTAATTTGCTTTTTCTTAGGCGTGATGAGGTTTGAGATGCTCTTGTAGACAATAATTGTTAAGACAGCATTGAGTGCGCCTTTGATAAGGTTAAAGGGAGTTAAAATAGGAATAATCATATCAATTACCGCATTAAGAGGCACCCCTAAGTAGAGTGGCGTAACAATAAGATTTCCTACAATTGCCATAATTGTCGAAAGAATTACTGAGATAACAAGGCCGATGATGGCTCTTTTGAAAGAGTGTCCTTTGCGATATAAAATAGCTGCTGGCAAAATGAAACCAAAGAGCACTAAGATATTCATAGCAGTACCAGAAAAATCAGCGAAAAGGATGCCATGAATAGTTGCGCTTACCACACCTACAGCAAGTCCCGCAGCAGGGCCGAAGGCAAAACCGCACACCATGGCAGGGACGGCTGATGCGTCATATTTCAGAAACGTAACACCAGGAATGAGGGGAAATTCAATCATGGATAACAGCACGCTAATGGCGCATAAGAGAGCCATGGTTACGAGTTGCCGTGTTCCCCATTTGTTGGTGTTGGTAATAGGGTAGGCGTTTGAGGTTTGCTTGCTTTCAGGCGTCATAAGAGCCCCTTTCTTTTTAGGCTTTGTATAACAGGTCTTTTTTCCAGCCTATAAAAGAAAAAAGCCCGCAAGAATTCATACGGGCTTTTTGATTCACGTAAAACATAGCAAAAGCTATTAGCAAATCTCTGCCTCTTTCATCCGGACTATACCGTTGGTTTCGGATTTTCACCGAATCAACCCAAACACTCGGAGAGTATCTAAGCTCGCGGACTCCCACGCGCATGCTTAATCGCAACACGTGATTACCGCCAGTGAGGAATTTCACCTCGCCCTGAAACAGAATTCATGGGCGTATTGTAGTCATCTCGCCGCAATGGAGCAAGAGTTATTTTAAAAATACTTTTTATTTTTACTCGGGTGAGCGAGCGTGATTTAGCAGAGAGATCCTTTCGGTATTAAGGGAAAGAACGCGTGTGCATATGTACCGCACAAGAAGATATGTAAACCGTTCACAGGCGTAGTTGCGTATATTTTATGTTTTCAAGGTTATAATTCGCGGGTTAAAGTGAGCAGAAGATCCTATGTCGAGGCGGCTTTCTCGTTCGTCTTTCTTGAGATATTTTCAAAATATTCTGAATTGCGAAACCTGTGTCGGTGTAGCTTCTTTGCTTCTTTTGTCGGAGAGAAAAAGAGAGAAGGAGTCAAATTGGATATCGCAGCAATTATTGGCGAAATAAGCGGTTTTGTATGGGGACCTCCCATGATTGCATTACTGCTTGGTTCGCACCTGTTTCTAACTATTCGCACGGGAGTTATTCAGCGTAAATTGCCTACCGCAATTAAGCTGTCAATGACGAAAGACCCCGATGCACCGGGCGACATTAGTCAGTTTGGCGCCCTTACCACTGCGCTTTCCGCCACTATTGGTACCGGTAATATTGTTGGTGTTGGTACGGCTATTCTAGCTGGTGGTCCGGGTGCTGTTTTGTGGATGTGGCTTACGGGTGTATTTGGTATGGCAACGAAGTATGCTGAGACCTATGCGTCGGTTAAGTATCGCGTTAAAGACGGAGAAGGAAACATGCTTGGCGGTGCAATGTATGCATGGCGCCGCGCTTTTGAGAAGAACGGTAAGGCTCCTTGGTGGGCGTTGCTGGGTGCGGGTGCTTTTGCCCTGTTCACTGCTGTTGCTTCTTTTGGTATTGGTTCTGCGGTGCAGGCAAGTGCCGTGACCGACATTATCACTTCAAGTGCTCCTGGTGTCCCTGCTTGGGGTATTGGTTTGGCTATCGTAATCACGGTTTCTTTGGTAATTTTTGGTGGTATTAAGGTTATCTCTAAGGTTTGCGAGAAGCTCATTCCCTTCATGGCAATCGCGTATGCATGGGGCTGTGTTGTTATCATTGGTTTGAACTGGGAGTTTGTTTGGCCTGCCATTCAGCTTATCTGCACCTCTGCCTTCACGGCAGAAGCTGCTTTTGGCGGTGCGGTAGGTAGCGGTCTTATGCTTGCGTTGCAATTTGGTTGCGCGCGCGGTCTGTTCTCTAATGAATCAGGCTTGGGTTCTGGCTCTATCGTAGCTGCTGCAGCTGCTACTAAAAACCCTGCTCGTCAGTCTTTGATTTCTATGACGGGTACGTTTTGGGACACGGTTATCATTTGTGCACTTACGGGTATCGTTTTGGTTTCTACCATGTTGGCTCATCCAGAGATTTTGGCTAATGGAACCATCGAGGCAGGTGCCGACTTAACCAGTGCAGCCTTTGCGACGATTCCCTACATTGGTACACCTATTTTGGTTATTGGTATTTCACTGTTTGCTTATACCACCATCTTAGGCTGGTCTTATTACGGTAATCGCTGTATCACGTATCTGTTTGGTAAAAAAGCCATTCTTCCTTACCAGATTATCTATGTAGCAGTTGCTTTCTTGGGTGCAATTGGTATTGGTGATTTGGTTTGGAGTATTTCTGATGTTACGAATGCATTAATGGCTGTTCCCAATATTATTGTGGTACTGCTAATTTCTGGTTTGATTGCCCGTGAAACAAAGCATTACGTTTGGCAAAACAATCTTGAAGAGGTTTACGACGCAGAAATTCCTGTTTACGAAAACAAGTAAAGTTAATTGTATATATCTCAAGAACTGCCCCTGCATGTCGTAATGCGGGGGCAGTTTTTTGTTGCTTTACGCTATGATGGTTTGCATGAAAAAATTAGCAATCATAGGTGGAGGCGCGGCGGGGCTTATGGCCGCTATTGGTGCAGCGCAAAGACTGCGCGACGCACAAAATGAGTTCTTGCAGGATGCGAGAAAAGTTACCGAAGCAAGTTCATCGGTGTCGCGACCGGCTCAGGCCTTGCATGGAAAAAAACATACTGGCTGTGCGGACGTATCTTCGGTCGAAATAGTTATTTACGAGGCGGCTGACCGCGTGGGGCGATCCATTTTAGCTACCGGCAATGGCCGGTGTAATTTTTCAAACGCACGAATCGATCCAAGCCTTTACCACCAAAAGAAATTTGTAGAGGCTGCTTTTTCGGCATTAGATACCTGTAGCAATTCGTTACTCGTAGACATGTCAGACAGAAATCCCCTCCTGAATGCGTTTGGGAAGCTGGGTTTACTTTGGCGCGAAGAAGGAGAAGGACGCCTGTATCCTTTAGCAAATAAAGCGTCCAGCGTTTTGGAAGTGTTACGTAGTGCTCTTTCGCAAATGGGTGTTCGTGAAGAGTGCGATACGGACATAGTGCGTATTGAGGCGCGAGGGGGGAAGCCTTCGGGTTTTGTTCTTGAGTGTTCAGATGGCTCTCGCAAAGAGGTGGACGCGGTCGTTGTGGCCGTAGGAGGTCGTGCGGTATCGCAGCTAGAACTACCTGACAATCTTAAGAAGAAACCTTGCCATGCGGTGTTAGGACCTTTGCAAACCGAGGTGCGACAGATAAAAACCCTCAACAACATCCGTGTTCGTTGTGCGGTAAGCCTTGTGGATACCTCGGGTAAAGAAAAGGCGCGTGAGCAGGGAGAAATCTTGTTTCGCGATTACGGAGTTTCGGGAATTGCTATTTTCAATTTGTCACGCCATGCGCGCACTTCAGACAAGTTGGTCATTGATTTCCTCCCGCAGATTCCTTCTAAAGAAATGCAGGGGTTTTTGACTTCTCGATTCCATTGCTTAGCAGATGCTTTTCAAGAACTGACGTACGAAGCTTTTTTGCAAGGCATTTTACTGCCTGCGGTAGCTCGCGTGGTTTTGAAAGACGCTCAGCTAAGTCCATCGAGCCGTATGGCTACGAAAGGAATAGCAGCGCTGAGTCGTTCATTGAAAGAATTTACTTTGGACGTGCGGGGTGTGGGAGATGCTCGGCAGTGTCAGGTCATGCGTGGTGGGTATGCGGTGGAAGGCTTTTTTCCTGAAAGTCTGTCTTCTCGCGCTTATCCAGGCTTGTACGTGGTGGGAGAGGCTCTTGATATAGATGCCCCCTGCGGAGGCTATAACTTGCATTGGGCGTGGGCAAGTGGCATGTTGGCGGGCGATAGTGCCGTATGCGCATTGCAAGACTGATGGTTGAGACGAGAGGGTAGGTTGTGCTAGAGGTTTCAAATATAAAAGTGCCCCTTGATGTTTTCGTAGACACTTCTACCGCTGAACGCATGTTGCCTTCTGTAGCAGCAAAAGTTCTCAATGTGAAAAAGGCGGACATACAACAGGTTCGTGTTTTGAAGCGCAGTGTCGATGCGCGCCGTAAATCAGAAATTCATTTTGTTGTTACGTTAGGTGTTTCGCTTTTTGACAAAGAGTATGAGCTCATACTTGATGAGCGCAGTAAAACTAACAACAAGAAGCCATCAGGCATAAATATAAAGCAACATCAGCCATATAAACCCCTGCTTATTCCTTGTCGTGAGAATCAAGAACTAAGTTCATTCTCACGACCTATTGTGGTAGGAGCAGGTCCTGCAGGTTTATTTTGCGCGCTATATTTGGCGCGGGCGGGATTGCGCCCCTTGCTTATTGAGCGAGGCGGAGATGTTGACGAGCGCACAAAGATAGTCAACGCCTTCAACACAGGAAGCGTTCTTGATGAACAAACAAACATTCAGTTTGGCGAAGGAGGCGCAGGTACTTTTTCCGACGGAAAGCTCACTACCAATATTAAAAACCCTTTGACGCGCCATGTTTTGCAATGGTTTGTAGAAGCCGGTGCGCCCGAAGAGATTTTGTACTTGGCGAAACCTCACATGGGAACTGACTATTTGGCCTGTGTGGTAAAGAGGTTGCGCACGCAAATCCAAGAAGCGGGCGGAGAAGTATGTTTTCACACGCAGCTTGTCGATTTGTGTTTTGAGGAAGACAAGCTTGTTGCGGTTGATATTATCGAACAGGGGCATCGCAGGAAGCTAGCTGCAACCCGTGTTGTTTTGGCGTGTGGTCATTCGGCGCGCGACACGTTTGAGATGCTTTATGAGGCTGGTATTAAGATGGAGCAAAAGCCCTTTTCGGTAGGGGTACGAATTGAGCATTTGCAAGAGGATATTAATCGCGCTCAATACGGAATGGCGGCCAATCATCCCGCCTTGGGCGCGGCAGAGTATAAGCTCTCGGCGCAATTGCCAAGTGGACGCGGAGTGTACACCTTTTGTATGTGTCCTGGTGGGGAAGTGGTTTGCGCTGCAAGCGAAGAGGGCGGTGTTGTAGTAAATGGTATGAGCAACTTTGCACGCGATGGAAAAAATTCCAATAGTGCTTTGTTGGTGGGCGTTGATTCGCAAGATTTTGAGAGTGATCATCCTTTGGCCGGCATAGATTTTCAACGTAGTATTGAACAGGCGGCTTACAAAGTTTCTTATGCAATGGGTGGTAGTCCATATAAGGCTCCCGCGCAAACGGTGGGTGATTTTTTGGTTAAGAAAGCAGGAAGTCCCAGCGTTACGCTACAGCCTTCGTATGCCCGCGGAGTGGTTTGGTGTGATTTGAGAGAGTGTCTTCCTTCTTTTGTCGTAGATTCACTTGAGGAAGCTCTAAGGCTGCTTGAGCGAAGACTCGCCGGCTTTTCTGCTGCAAATGCTGTTATGACCGGAGTAGAGACGCGCAGCTCAAGTCCGGTACGCGTAATTCGTAATGAGCTGATGGAGGCTTTGTTGGTTGGCGTAGATGCCGATGCTTATCGTGAAAGTCAAATTCTGAATACGGAAGGTTGCGGTGTGTATCCTTGCGGAGAGGGAGCAGGTTATGCGGGCGGTATCATGAGCGCCGCTTGTGATGGTCTTCGTGTGGCTCAAGCGGTGGCAAAGGGCTATGGGTGTCCTTCTAAAGAGTAAAGAAGTGTCGGTAAAAACAAGTAAGAAGAAGTAAGTAGCTGTACAGTATGGAGCCCCTTCTGTAGAGTAAAGAAGTGTTGGGGGTTCTTCGTTGAGGTTTAGACCTTTATGAGGGTGCTACATAGTGTTGTTCGTGAAGGTTGATGAATTCAGCGACAACTTCAGCACAGTGCTATCGCACATCCGCAAACGCCTCGTCACGCTTATTTAAGTTAATGAATTCAGCAGCAGCTTCAACAGTGCTATCTCGCTGTTCTTCTGTAGAGCGGGTTGTTGGCATTAAAACTTACGGGGAGTGGCAGGAATTCTATTAAGCCCATTGTTTGGCGGTCTTCTAATAGTAGGCCATTTCGGTTGCGCTTCTTGCGCGGCAACAGGTTCTTTCTTTTCCAAAGAGATAGAAGTAGGGTTATGTTTGTCTTCGAAAAGTTGCACCACGGGGACAGCCAGTCCATTAGCTACTTTTTCAAGCACGTCGACAGTGGCATTTGCGCGTCCGGTTTCGATATTAATGAGATATTGGCGGCTAATCCCAACCATGAGTGAGAAAGATGAACGAGAGTGCCCTGCGGCAATTCGCAGATCTTTGATGTTTTCGCCAACTATTGTCTTTAACTGAGTTTTCTCCATGTGTACAAGGTACCGTTAATCTAAGTAAAAAATGTAAAATATAGTCAACAGCTCATGGATTAAGCATCATTTTTATGACTTTTTTACAAATAACTGGTCAAAGAAGCCTTTTCTCGCACTACGTTTTGCTGTTTCTTGCTGCTGAAGGCTCCGGAATTCTTCTTCTTGGATTTGGTTTCTCATTTGAAGGAGCTTCATGCAAAGGCGATAATGAGCCATTTGAGCTTCGGGGAGTAATGTTGGGTTGGGTGTTCCCCCGTAGCAAAGGGATTCGTGTATGCGGCAGCAGATGTCAAACAGTTCTCCAAAAGAATAATTCCAGGTGGTTTGTTTGAGTAAATGTATGGCACGTAAAGCACGGGGGATATCATCTTGGTGCAGGGCATCAAGGAAATCTTTGAAAGTGTAGTCGTATAGAAATTTTATTGCATCTTTGCGGTAGCGTTCTTCGCTGCCTCGATAACGATTAAGTGCTTCGGCGTGGTCAATTACGCATTTTGAGAGCTTTTCTTTAGTCATAGTTGCCGCCTTGTTAGTCCCTCGTGCTAACGAGATCCAAGTAACTCTAACAGGTGGTAGAGTTTACGCTTGGCCTAAAGAAAGCACGAGCGCTTCCGAATGCTTGTCCCTAGATAATTTATCATAAAACATTAAATTGTAAAGAGAGCCAATAAAATTGGTTACGTAGTGTGGCTTTAATGAGCGTTCTAGCTAACTTCTTTAAAGAGGTCTTCTAGATTAACGCCAAGGCCGTTTGCAATGCGTTCAAGTGATGTGACAGAGCAGTTTCTTTTACCGCTTTCAATCCCGCTTAAATGAGCCCTATCCATACCTATTGAAAAGGCGAATTCGCGTTGCGATAAGCCCCTGCTATAGCGTAGGAGCTGTATGCGATGTCCGAGTCTTTGCTTTGGGCTAGTCATGCGGTAAATGCTACAAAT
>CAYJGC010000033.1:0-18970 GCA_964369725.1 uncultured Eggerthella sp. | reverse complement strand
CGATTCTTATGGAAGCAAAAAGCTGAAGTTTATGTGCATCCTAAAAAATGACTAAACTACTTACGCTTCTTTGGCTTATAAGAAGGGCAGGCATAGTCGCGTATTTCAACACTTGCCACAATCTCTTCTATCCAGTTTTCAAGAGGCAACGCTTCTTCAGCTGCCAAAACGTTTTCCAGTTTTGCATGTGTTTCTGGACTACGTGGCATAAATAACGTGCAGCAGTCGGGGGCATCTTGTGTTGAAATTTCAAAACTACCCAGTCGCTGAGCCTCTTCGATTATTTCTAACTTGTCAGTGCCAATAAGTGGACGAAATACCGGCAGAGATACAGCCTCGTCAGTGCATAAAATATTCTCAATAGTCTGGGATGCAACCTGTCCGAGACTCTCTCCTGTCACCAGCGCCTTGCACCCTTCTTTTACCCCTAATGCTTGCGCAACTTTAAACATGAGGCGTCGATACATAATTACTCGCAACGCCGGAGGAACCACCAAAGCAATTTCTTTTTGATAATCACCAAAGGGCACCGTATACACACGTGCAATACAACCAGTCTGTTCGAGCACGTGCGCAATATCATCAACAAGATACTCACTGGTATCTGCCGTTTGGGGACGCCCAGAAAAATGCACGCCGATACACACCGCTCCACGCCTTGCCATTTTCCACAAAGCCACAGGAGAATCAATACCAGAAGACAGCAAACAAGCAACCCGCCCAGAGCTTCCCACAGGCAGACCGCCAATGCCTGGCATCGAACGAGCATATACGTACGAAGCATTCTGAACGACCTCAACGCCTACCGTGAGATCCTGCCCTTTCATACGTACGTTCTTTTCTGGATAAGCGGCACACAGCGCGCTGCCGATTATTTGATTCATCTCCATAGAAGTTGTTGCGAAATCGGTATGGTTTCTGCGTGCAGCAACCTTAAAAGATTCGAAGTTTCCTGCTTCACCCATGGCATGCAGAGCTGCTTCTATCATCTCTTCTAAGTTGCGCGAACACTTAAACCCACAGGAAACGCGAGCGACTCCCGGAACCTGTCCCATAGCATCCGCTACTTCCTTGGCTTCTTCCCAAGCAGTTCCCTCTCTAAGGAATACGCAGAGTCGGCCAGAAATACGATGGATAGTTACCACAGGAAACGAGGCCAATAAGGCCTCGAGATTCTTGAGTAAGCGCATCTCAAATGTAGCTCTATTGTTGCCTTTAAGCCCAATTTCATGATAGTGAGCTAGGCAAATTCTTTGAAATACTGTCATTAGATTAAAAGAATTTTAGTGATTGTTTAAATCAATAGAAGCAGGATCGTAAGAAACATCGCCGCGTGCAATTTCGCCAAATGCCAACGTGAGCGGCTTGCGATCTGCTGCACGAGCAATTTCTACGGCAGTCTGCAACTGAATGGCACGGTCTCGTTGACCGCGCATCATATCGTTAATATCATAAGCGCGCTTTGAAGCTAATGAGCAAAGCAAAAAACGATCGTTGTTTGCTTCGTCTAATAGCACGTCAATTTTAGGTTCAATAATGCTCATAGTAATTTTAACCTCGTGTTTTCTCGGCCTGAATCGTAACATAATCTAATAAAAGCTTATAGGCTTCATCCAGATCATCATTCACAAGTTGCATATCATACTCCATTTTTTGCGAAAGCTCCACCTCTGCAGCCGCTAATCGAGCAATAATTGCATCATTTGTTTCAGTATTGCGTCCACGCAGACGCATTTCTAAGATTTCAAGTGAGGGGGGCTCAATAAAAATAAGATGAGTCTGTGGTAATTTTTCCCGAATTTGAAAAGCACCTTGAACATCAATCTCAAGAATAACTTGCTTACCACAAGCCATCTGCTCCTCTACACGTTTGCGCGGCGTGCCGTAGTGATTACCGCCATACACCGCCCACTCAAGAAGGCCATCCTCTTCAATTAGTTTCTTGAAATCCTCCTGAGAAGCAAACTGATAATCAACCCCATCAACTTCCCCTTCGCGCGGAGCGCGCGTGGTAACAGAAACTGACACCCACATATCAGGAACCTCCTGAAGCAAGCGAGAAACCAATGTCCCTTTACCTGCACCAGAAGGCCCCGAAATAACAAATAAATTACCTATACGCACAAATTATCCTAAACGTTCTAAAAGAGCTGCTTTTTGACGATCTCCTAGACCGCGCAAGCGGCGACTCTCTGCAATTTGCAATTCTTGCATAATTTTCTCTGCTTTTGCCTTACCGAAACCTGGCAAGGTCTCAATTAGAGTAGAAACTTTCATTCTTCCTACAATAGGATCTTCCTTCATGTCAATAACTTGCTGAAGAGTGAGCTTGCCCGTTTTGAGTTCATCACGTACTTCTGCTCGTCTGGTGCGAGCCGCCTTTGCCTTTTCTAATGCTTGCTTGCGCTCTTCTGCGCTTAGTTGAGGGATAGCCATTATTCTCTCCTTCTGGCTCATAAACATTCTAAAAATACTAGCACGGCTTTGCGGAAAACGTGTCCTAGAATGTCATAAATTTGTAAAATTTCTCCGTGAAAAGCTATATTATAGGTAACCGAACTACTACTTTTTACAAAATTACCGTATTTCCTATCTAAACTCTTATATATAAGTAGATAAATATATTTATAATTCGGTACAAATAAACTCGAAAGCAGCCGCTACATCATCTGCTTTTGTAATAGGCCTTCCAACTACAATATGAGAGGCACCGTTCGCAAAGGCTTCTGCTGGAGTAGCCACGCGAGATTGATCACCCAAATCTCCACCCACAGGTCGAACTCCAGGGGTAACAATATACGCATCTGAACCAAGCACTTCACGCAAACGAGCCGCTTCTTGAGGAGATGCCACTACGCCTGATATCCCTGCTGTTTTTGCCTGCAAAGCTAGATGTTCAACCTGTAAAGACATTGGACGTGTAACACCTGTCTCTGCTAAGACGTCGTCATTCATGCTCGTAAGTACGGTGATACCTAAAGTAACGGGCACTTCAGATTTTGTTACCTTTGCAGCTTCGGTTGCACCTTGCTGAGCAGCAGTCATCATCTCAACACCACCAACGGTGTGCATAGTCAACATGTCCGCACCGCTACACGCTGCAGAAAATGCTGCGCCTTTGACCTGATGAGGAATATCGTGAAATTTTAAGTCGAGAAAAACTTTAAAACCGCGGTCTTTTAAAGCCTTAACCACCGCAGGTCCATGTGCATAATAAAGCGTCATCCCGACTTTCATCCAGGTTGCTTTACCCTCAAGCTTCTCTGCAATATCCAACGCTTCTTCGTAGCTACAATCAAGCGCAACCATAACTCGGTCACGAGCAGCTTCACTCTGAAAAGATGCTACCATTGAAGACCTCCTATCAAGTCGTTAACATCATTCACACCGTGCTTTTCGCAATATGCAGCAATTTCATCTATTACTTCCACCGTAGCGTGAGGGTTGACAAAATTAGCTGTTCCTACTGCCACAGCTGACGCTCCCGCCAGCATAAACTCTACAGCGTCGGTCCCATTTGAAATGCCGCCCATACCCAATAGTGGAATTTTTACCGCTTTGTGACACTCCCAAACCAAACGAAGCGCAACCGGTTTAACTGCAGGACCTGACAAGCCTCCTACCACGCGAGCAAGCACCGGTTTACGACGATCAACATCGATTGCCATACCTAATAAGGTATTGATAAGAGAGAGTGCATCGGCGCCAGAAGCCTCTGCGGCACGCGCAATCTCAGTGATGTCAGTTACATTAGGAGTGAGTTTTACAATAAGAGGCCGCTTAGTTGCTGCTCGGCAGCGACTTACCACCTCTTCAACGCTAGAAACACAGGTTCCAACGGTCATTCCACCTGCATCGACATTAGGACACGAGATATTGACTTCGTATGCATCGACCACTGCGTCTTCAAGCGCCTCAATTACTCGCACGTACTCATCAAAACTATGACCAGAAACATTGACGATCGTCGTAGCACCTTGTTTCTCTAACCAAGGAAGTTCATGTTCTATCAAATGAGCAACTCCAGGATTTTGCAAACCGATGGAATTAAGCATTCCACTTGGTGTTTCTGCAATACGAGGCGATGCGTTTCCTTCCCAACCGTGCAAAGAAACACCCTTAGTAGTGACGGCACCTAAGGCCGCCACTTCAACAAAATCATTATATTCCATACCTGCAGCGAACGTTCCTGAGGCTACCGTGACGGGGTTTTTCATGCGGAGACCACCCAAAGTAACCCCCATAGAAACTGCTGTGCCTCGTGGCGTTCTAGACACACACGAACGAGTGATTATCTTCTCTTCATTGGAGAACTGAGTCATTACCACACCACCTTTTGCGCCTCAAATACCGGCCCATCTACACAAGCACGTTGCCTACCTTCAGTTGTGTCAACCACACAAGATAGACACGCACCCACGCCGCATGCCATACGTTTTTCGAGTGAGATTTCGCAAAACACATCTGCAGCTAAAGCCATTTCAGAAACAATCTTCATAAGAGGCTCAGGACCACAAACCGCCACATAGTCATAGGGAGCACCTTGTTTTTGAGACAGCGCAAGTGATTCCTCAACAAGTGGCGTACAAAAGCCCTGATAGCCAAATGTTCCATCATCAGTGGCACAGGAAGGAGCTTTTGGCAAAAGCTTCTCATAGCGTTCCCTACAAGCAAGCGCTTGTTCAGTTTGAGCTCCTATAATTACATCGGTTTCAACACCTGCAGCAATAAGCTCTTCGCATAACATAAATAAAGGAGCCGCACCAACGCCACCACCAACCAAGAGCGCTCGCTTAGCTTCTTGAGGGGGCTGCCATGTTCTGCCAATTGGGCCTATAAGTTCCGCATCTTGAGTTTGATGAGGAACAAGCGTGGTCATAAAATTACTGCCTACGCCTAATGCCTGATATAAAATCTCCAAAGTACCTTGTGCTTTATCACGCGCATAAATGGAAAACGGACGGCGTAATATATTTGCACTCATGCCAGGGATTTTCATATGGACAAACTGACCAGGCTTGATAGTAAGCGCAATCTCAGGCGCCGAAAGCTCCATAAGGTATAAGTTGGGACCTACGCATTCATTTGAGAGAATACGCGCCCGCTCATTAATGAGTGCCACATAAATCCTTTCTCATTCACCATCACTTTACGTGATTGCTATACATTCTGAAGGAAGATTGTACCATCTCTGCCGTCACGTGCGCTTTTTTGCTGATAAAAGCATGAAGCGCACGTATGAACAGCGTTTTTTCAGAGTACTCTAAGAGAGAATTTCCGGAACTTCCCACTGAGAAAGGTCTTGAAGCGCGATAATGCGTAGTCCTCGCTCACGAGCGACCTCCATGCCGGCGATCATTGCCTGCGCGCCTGCAAGCGTTGTCATATTGGTGACCCCATGTCGGACCGCCTCAAGACGCAACTCATATCCATCAACACGAGTAGCATTGCCAAAAGGAGTGTTAATCATAAGAGCGATTTCTCCCCCTGCAATCATGGGACAGATATTTGGCTCACCTTCATAAATCTTCTTGACTTCTTGACAGTCTACGCCTGCCGCCCGTAGTGTACGAGCCGTACCAGCAGTTGCAACCACCTCCATACCAAGGCGAACAATGTCTCTCGCTAAAGAAACAGCGGCACGCTTGTCGCGATCACACACACTAATGAACACCTTACCCTCTTGTGGGAGGCCATAGCTTATAGCAACTTGCGTTTTTGCAAAAGCAGCGGGGAACGTGCGAGCAATACCCATAACTTCACCCGTTGACTTCATCTCTGGACCTAAAACCGTATCGCTTCCTGGAAAACGTCCAAACGGCATAACCGCTTCTTTCACACTAAAAAATTCCAGACGGCGATCATCGGGGGGAAGCTGCAAGCTCTCTATGCTTTTGCCAGCCATCACAAGAGCCGCACACTTTGCAAGCGGAACCCCTGTTGCTTTTGAAGTAAAAGGAACGGTACGACTTGCACGGGGATTTGCTTCGATAACATAGATTACTTGGTCTTTAATGGCAAACTGGATATTGATAAGCCCCACAGTCCCAAGCCGCATTGCCAGCCTACGCGCAATACTACGCAACTGCGCTTGCACCGCTTCCGAAAGTGCAAAAGGAGGCGTACAGCAAGCAGAATCGCCTGAATGAATGCCTGCCATTTCTATATGCTCAAGAATACCACCAACATACACCTGTTTACCGTCACAAAGAGCATCGACATCAACCTCAACAGCACCTTCTAAGAACCTGTCAAGGTATACCGGATGATCGGGTGAAATCTTTGCCGCTTCGACCATATATTTTTCTAATTGGGCACCATCGTATACTATTCCCATTCCCCGTCCACCTAGTACATAGCTCGGACGAACCAAAAGCGGAAAACCAATTTGGTCTGCTACCACACAAGCTTCTTCAAACGTAGAGGCCATACCTGCAGCAGGATACGTAATACCCAACTCATCTAAAATAACTGAAAAGCGGTCACGGTCTTCTGCCAAGTCAATTGCCTCAGGCTGCGTTCCCATTATAGGCACACCAGCCTCTTCGAGAGCGTTTGCCAATTTGAGCGGTGTTTGTCCTCCTAAAGTAACTACAACTCCATCAGGACGCTCAACATCGATAATATCCATCACGTCTTCGAAGGTAAGCGGCTCAAAATATAGCTTGTCAGAAGTATCGTAATCGGTTGAAACTGTCTCAGGATTGCAGTTAACCATAATCGTTTCATAGCCCGCATCAGCCAGCGCATAGGAAGCATGGACACAACAGTAATCGAATTCGATTCCTTGTCCGATACGGTTTGGTCCTGCACCTAAAATCATAGCGCGCTTGCGCGTCTTTGGAGCCACTTCTGTTTCGTCTGTATCATAAGTCTTGTAGTGATACGCTGTTGAACTGGGGAATTCCGCAGCGCATGTGTCAACCGTTTTAAAAGCAGGGCGCACACCTAACAATTTACGACAGGTGCGCACCGTCATTTCATCTGAATGAGTAAGGTGCGCTATCTGCACATCCGAAAGTCCGAGGCGCTTTAGAAGCCTAAAAGCCGGGGCATCAAGCTCATCGAGATGCATTCCCCGTAGGTTTTCCTGCACACGTACGATATCTGCCATGCGACCAACAAAAAACGCATCTATTCCTGTCGCCGAACATACCTGCTCAACGGTCCAACCTACGCGCAATGCCTCAGCTACGTAAAAAATTCTATCTGCGGTGGGACGAGCAATAAGCTCTTCAATAGCTGCTGACGGACTCAACAAACCTAGTCCATCTGCCCCAAGCCCCATGCGACCATTTTCTAAAGAACGCATGGCTTTACCAAGCGACTCCTCAAAGGTACGCCCTATTGCCATAACTTCGCCAACGGCCTTCATACGCGTCGAAAGCGTATCATCAGACCCTTGGAATTTCTCGAAAGCAAAACGAGGGACTTTGACGACACAATAATCAATTGAAGGCTCAAAGCATGCAGGTGTGACCTTAGTAATGTCGTTGGTAATTTCATCAAGGGTATACCCTACTGCCAGCTTTGCTGCCGCTTTCGCAATAGGGAAACCTGTTGCCTTAGAAGCAAGTGCCGAAGATCGCGAAACGCGCGGGTTCATCTCGATAACAATCAAGCGACCATTTTCTGGGTTAAGTGCAAACTGTACGTTTGAACCGCCAGTTTCTACCCCTATTTTCTCCAAAATAGCCAAAGAAGCAACACGCATACGTTGATATTCAAGATCGGAAAGAGTTTGGGCAGGAGCAACCGTAATAGAATCACCCGTATGGACACCCATAGGGTCGAAATTTTCAATAGAACACACGATAATACCGTTGCCGGCACAGTCGCGCATGACCTCCATCTCAAATTCTTTCCAGCCGACTATGCTCTCTTCCACTAAAACCTCGCCAGCAGGCGACAACTCAAGACCTTGTGTAACAATTTCTATCAGTTCATCTTCTGAATGAGCTATGCCACCCCCTGCACCACCAAGAGTAAACGAAGGACGTAAAACAACGGGATATCCCAACTCTTCTGCAATACCTAAAGCATCTTCAACCGAATAGGCGTAACCGCTTCGCGATGTCTCAATTCCCAGTTCTGCCATGCATTCATTAAAGAGTTTACGGTCTTCTCCCCGCTCGATAGCTGCTAAATCACAACCAATCATTTCAACGCCATATTTTTCCAAGACACCCGACTTTGCCAAATCAACAGCAGTATTAAGCCCCGTTTGTCCGCCTAGTGTAGGCAACAGTGCGTCAGGTTTCTCTTTTTTGATTACCTCTTCTACAAACTCAGAAGTTATAGGTTCAACATAGGTGCGATCCGCCAAGCCAGGGTCGGTCATAATTGTGGCTGGATTACTATTTACGAGAACTACTCTATACCCATCGGCCCGCAGAACCTTACATGCCTGAGCGCCTGAGTAATCAAACTCACACGCCTGTCCAATTACGATAGGCCCCGACCCAATAACTAAGATTGTCTTAATATCATCTCTTCTTGGCATTAGTTTACTCCACCCTCCTGCGCACTATGAGCTAAAGACCATCCTTCTAGTCGGTCTTCGGCAATATCAATTTCAAGATAATTTGGCATGCCTTTCATGCATCGCAAAAAAGCGTTAAAGAGATAGTGGGAGTCGGTAGGTCCAGGTGATGCTTCGGGATGATACTGTACGGAAAACGCCGGGGTATCCAAAAACGCAATGCCTTCTGCTGTTCCGTCATTTAAGTTGATATGAGTAAGCTGAATTCTTCCAAAACGAGGGTTTTCAACTACCGGAGCAATACCTTGCTCCATCCAGAAGCGCAAATCGTCTACATGGTCTGATATTCCGCCACAAAGTTGTGGGATAAGCTTTCCTAAACTGGGAAACACTAAGCCAAATCCATGATTTTGTGCAGTTATTTCAACTCGTTTGGTTAAAAGATTGGCTACCGGGTGATTGCCTCCGCGGTGTCCATATTTAAGTTTTTCTATTGAAGCACCAGCAGCCTTAGAAATCATTTGATGACCCAAGCAAATACCAAAAATGGGAACCTCGCCGAGAAGTTCCTCAACCTGTCGATACGTTTGTTCAACAGCCTCAGGATCTCCTGGTCCATTCGAAAGGAAAACTCCGTCAGGGTGTTTTGCAAGCACTTCTTGAGCAGGCGTGTTCCAAGGAACCACTTCAACTTCACAGCCGCTGCGCACTAAGGCTTGCAATATAGAATTTTTAACGCCACAGTCATACGCAACTACACTAAATTGAGATTCCTTATTTGAAGCAAGTGCAAACGCATGACCCTGCGGTATATGGGTAAATTCATAGCTTTGTTTGCATGACACTTCACGCGCAAGATTTTGACCTACTAGGGAATCACTTGCCAAAACTTTATTGAGCAAGCTTGTTTTATCGGTATCAAGCGTTGACAACACTGCGCGTTGAGCACCCGTTGAGCGGATGTGGCGAACAAGTGCTCGCGTATCCACTTCTTCAAGAGTAACAATGTTGTGTTTTTGTAAGAATTCTGGAAGAGATATTTCGCTTCTCCAGCTGGAAGGCTGCGTACAAAGATCCCGTACTACTAAACCTCGTAAAGCTGGTTTAGCTGACTGAACGTCATCAAGATGCACACCATAATTGCCAATTTGAGGATAGGTCATAGTTACAATTTGACCAGCGTAGGATGGGTCTGTTATCACCTCCAGATACCCTTCCAAAGAAGTGTTGAAACAAATTTCTCCAAACACTTCTCCTTGAACCCCTCGAGAAATGCCTGCAAATGCGGTGCCATCCTCGAGCACCAACATAGCGGGATTTCCTGGAGTCTTAGACGTTGCCTCTAGTAACTTACGCGTGACCTCACTCACCATAGTTCCTTTCCATCAGGCAGTGCACAATTTTTTCAGCATTTTGCACAAAAACTGATTTCTTGCTTACTGCACACCTTGCCGGTCTCTCTGTACCGTTTTTAAAGGTCGCATAGTAGTATACGTCTATTCTGCATATTTTTACTAATATCTTCGGTAATTTTGTATTTTTATTTGCTTTTCTACACTTTATGATAGTGAAACTATGAGATCACTTAATAGAGTCGGATGCGTATTATGCACAAAATACTGCATCGGAGAGTTTCATGATGCTCTGCAAAAAGCATTGCAATGACAATGGCTAAAAACTGAGCATACCGATAACGAAAAATCGATACGCTCAACTATTCTTCTTATTTAATTTCTTACGCCTTTTCTCAACACCAACGATACGACTCAAGCTTACCCGTTATGCGTAGCTGAAAACAGCTTTCAATCAAGCGATTTACTGCCCCATCATGTCTTGGAGCTTCTTGATATCGGACATATTCATGCCACCCATGCCAGGGATGCCGAATCCGCGACGCTTGCCTCTTTTTCCTTTTTTGCCGCGTTTGCCACCCTGCATTTCTTCTACAGCTGGCATCATCTTTTTCATCATCTTTTTAGTTTCGTTATATTTTTTAATGAGCTGATTCACTTCGGGCACACCTACGCCCGCACCTTTTGCAATACGCGCACGGCGACTGCCATTAAGCAGTTCCGGCTTAAGGCGTTCTGCCTTCGTCATAGAATTAATAATAACTTCCATGTTATCAAGGGCTCTTTCATCAACTTGCCCTGCCGCCATTGCTTTATCGCCACCAGGTAGCGCGCTTATCAGTTTAGAAATACCGCCCATTTTACGAATTTGACGGTTCATATCAATAAAGTCATTCAGATTAAGCTGTGCGCTCATCATGCGCTGAGCTGCCTCTTCTTCAATTTCTGCTTCTTGAACCTTAACAGCGCTCTCGATAAGGCTCACCATGTCGCCCATGCCTAAAATGCGCTTAGCCATGCGGTCGGGGTGGAATTCTTCAAGCGAATCAGGTTTTTCGCCAGAACTAATAAACTTGATAGGCTTGCCCGTTACTTGCTTGATAGAAAGTGCACCACCACCACGAGCGTCGCCGTCCATCTTTGACATGATGACACCATCAAAATCAACACGCTCGGCAAAAGCAGCCGCAACATTGACCACGTCTTGACCGGTCATTGCATCTACTACCATAAGGATTTGGTCAGGTTTAACCATGCGCTTAATGGCCTGAGCTTCATCCATCATAGCATCGTCTACATGCAAGCGACCTGCGGTGTCAACAATTACCACATCACGCAGATTATCAATTGCATCCTGCACGCCTTCTTTAGCAATTTGAACAGGATCTTTACCATCACCCCGGAAAACGCGTACCCCAATTTCACCACCGAGTGTCTGCAGCTGATCTGCCGCAGCAGGACGATATACGTCACAAGCTACCAACAAAGGATTATGATTTTGCTGCTTCAAACGATATGCCAGTTTTGCAGCAGCGGTAGTTTTACCTGAACCCTGCAAACCAACCAACATAATGACATTAGGAATACGATTAGACAGCACTAGCTTCGAATCGGTGCGCCCTAAAAGTTCTGTTAGTTCATCCAGAACCACTTTGATAACGTTTTGCGCAGGCGTAAGCGAATCCATAATTTCGGCGGTTAAGCAACGCTCTTTCGTGTTTGCAATAAACGACTTCACTACTTTGAAGTTAACGTCAGCCTCTAACAAAGCCATGCGAATTTCGCGCATAGCGTCATTGATATCTTGTTCAGTCAGGCGACCTTTGCCACGTAGACCACTAAAAATGCCTTGAAGGCGCTCGGACAAACTCTCCAGCATGAGAAAAGCTCCCATCGTTTCTTTTTAATAGATAGTGCGCATTATACTGTAACTTAAGATGCGCGCACGTATTTCATGTTTTTGAGACAAGTTGCTGACCGTTTTATGCTACAGACACCGGTAAGTCAACGTATCGAATCTCCTGCACTGCCCTCATTTGCAGTCCAGCAGACAGGCACAAAACCCAAGCGTACTACGCGTCGCTGCGCTTATCGAAATCCCCCACCAAAGCACGCGAGAAATCATGCGCATCAAAATCTTTTAAGTCGTCTAAACCTTCACCTACACCAATCTTTAGCACAGGTAAATTAAGTTCATGACTTATAGCAAGCGCGATGCCGCCTTTTGCCGTGCCATCAAGCTTAGTTACAATCACACCATCGAGCTCAAGCGCGCGGTCAAACTCTTGTGCTTGCGTAAGGCCGTTTTGTCCCGTGGTTGCATCAGTGACCAGTACGGTTCTTACGGGCACGTTAGACCGCTTGCGTACAACATTAACTACTTTTTGCAGCTCACGCATAAGGTCTGCAGAGGTATGCAAGCGACCAGCTGTGTCAATCAACACCAGGTCTGCGCCCAGCTCTTCTGCACGAGATATAGTGTCGAAGCATACACTTGCCGGATCACTTCCTCGCTCGCGCGTACACACCTCCACGTTTGCTCTTTTAGCCCACACTTCCAGCTGCTCAATAGCAGCCGCGCGAAACGTATCTGCACTTCCCAGTAACACATTGCGCCCTGCGTCTGTTTGTTCCTTGGCAATTTTCCCAACCGTGGTAGTTTTGCCCGTACCATTTATTCCAACAAATAAGATTACGGCATTACCCGCAAAAAGGTCTTCACCCTGAGGAGAAAAGGTTGAAGCAATTTGGTCATTGAGCGCATCAAGCACAGCGTAAGCATCTGGAAGAGCCTTGCGCGTAGCTTGATCCCTTAAATTCTCAACGATGTCATTAGCCGCCGCGCCACCAATATCTGACAAGATAAGCGTTTCCTCAAGTCCTTCCCAAAAGTCTTCGTCAAGATTTGGTCCACGATCCAATAAGATATTAACCTGTTCTTTAATTTTCTCACGCGAACGGCTCAGACCCTCATTTATGCGATCAAAAAAACCCATGTGTTTCCTTTCCTTATGCCCTTTAAGCGGAACTTCTATTTTTCTTCTCGGTTAAGCTTTTGGCTAACCACCTTCGTGACACCGTCAGCCTGCATAGAAACACCAAACAGCACGTCAGCCATTTCCATAGTGCGGCGTTGGTGAGTAATCATTATCAACTGTGTAGAGTTGCGCAGGGTATCGAGATACTCCGTTAAACGACGCAGGTTTGAATCGTCCAAAGCTGCTTCGACCTCGTCCAAAATATAGAACGGTGTAGTTCGAATACGATAAACCGCAAACAGCAAAGCAAGCGCAGTAAGAGACTTCTCGCCGCCACTCATAAGCATCATTTTTGTAATACGCTTTCCACGCGGTTGAGCCGACACCTCTACACCAGTATGCTCCAAATCGTTAGGATCAACCAGGGTTAAATGAGCCGAACCACCTGGGAAAAGGACGCTAAAAATCTCTTGAAAGTTCTTGTTAACCTGCTCGTACGTCCGGATAAAGTCATCCTTCATACGCGCATCAATAACACGTACAATTTTCTCTAACGAACGACGAGCACTATTGAGGTCTGACAACTGCGCTGAAAGATAATCGAAGCGAACCTTTACCTGCTCGTATTCTTGTGCAGCATCGGGGTTAATAGTTCCCATGTTTGAGATGCGACGCCGCAATTTGAAAGCCGCTTCCTCAATTAAACCGCGCTCCTGAAGCTCTTCGAGTTGAAGCGCATGATCCATAGGCACCTTACAATCATCAACAATTACCTGAACCGCACGCTCAACCTGTATTTCAAGCTTACCCTTATCGACTCTCGCTTCCGAAAGAGCTGTGTTCGTGGCATCAAAACCCGCCTGCGCTTCTCGCGCCTGCGCACGTGCATCATTTATTGCATTATGAAGTCCTGAAGAAGAACTCTGCGCAACCGTCGTTGCTTCTTCAAGCTCACGTGACCAGCGTCGCGCACTCAGGATTAGTTCATCAAATATCACCAACAAAGGCTCTATTCGCCTTTGGGTTTCCTGCTTTATCAGCAGTTCCTTGCGTGATGCTGCATCACTCATGCGTATTGCTTCTAAATCACGTATACGTGTTTCCACAATGCGCGAAGCGTACGTTTCACGCTCGGTCAGTGTAGCAGCCTTAAGCTTTGCCTCTGCTAGTCCATCTCGAATCTGCGCAGATTGCTTCCGTAGCGGAACAACGGCCTCTTGAATCTCTTCAAGCCTCACTATGTTTGCTTCAGAAGTATTCGTGAGTTCTGCCAACTTCTCTTCTAATGCCTCAACGGAAGGGCGCGCTGCAGCAATGGATCTTTCTGCATCTTTACGACGTTGTTCCATTCCTTCAAGTTCGCGACGCACCGATTTGAGTTTTTCTTCTGCTTGATTTGATTCATTGCGCAGCGCGCGTGCCTTACCCCGCTGCTCTGCTAGCTCTTGAGATAATTTCAAGCTTGCTGCTTGAGCATCACGCATGGTCTCTTCTACTCCACGAGCTCGCGCTTCAGCCTCTTCACGCTTTGTTTGTGCTTGCTGAATCGCTATACGGAGTTCGGCCAAACGACGCGCCCGTGCCAATACACCGTCCGATGCATCAGCAACTAACATACCCATAGCCACTTTGCCATTAGGCCAAATAACCAAGCCATCTTCAGTCACAAAACGAACCGGTAAGGATGCTTTTTCAAAGGCCTCAAAAGCAGCATTTCGGCTGGGGCACACCACAACGTCCCCCAATATTGATTCTATTGCATGCGCATCTTCAGTAGTGTATTCCAACTCATCAACAAGCGCTCGTCCCCACCCTTGCGCAGCAGCAATTCGCGCTGGCGAGCTTTGCGTAGTGGCAGACTTTCGGGGAACCAGTACGACACTTCCCTGCTTGCCGCTTTCTAAAAGAGCAGAACCCACACGACCAGCAGACTGATTGTCAGCCACAAGCAATGCCGCAATATCACCACCTAATAGCTGCTCTACTAAAGCCTCAGAACCAGGAAGCGCCCGCACATGATGAGCAAACGAAACGGTGTCGGCATTGAATTCCTCCGCATGTTCATACAGCCATGCAAGCGCCGAGCCCGCCGTAGCTGCAGCACGTTCCAGCTTTTCTAAACTCTTGATTTCCGAATTAACGAGCGCTAGTTCCTCCCGTGCTTTATCAACTTCATTACGCGCTGCTTCACGATCGCTGTGTGCCTGTGCTACCGAAGCACGCGCTGCAGCTTCACGTTGAGTCATGTCTGCCAGTACGCTATCTTCCTGGTCAGCAGCTTTGCCTTTTAATTCACTGTCTGAAAGTGCGCGATTAAGCTGCAGTTCCAACTCTTTTCCGTGTCCTTCTATAAGCGTCATATGCGCTAAACCACTCGAGAGAGATTCTTGCGTAGTGGCAAGCTCGCTTCTTAAGCGCTCTCGTTCTCTGGTTTGCTCGCGCTTAAGCTTCTCTAACCCCTCAACCGCACGCTCCATGTCGCGACGTTGTTGTACATTGCGATCAAGCTCACTTTGCAGCTGAGCAACCTGAGCGTCTGCCTTTTCTTTTTCGAGTCGCACCTCGAGTAACGTTGCCGCAGCATTGTCATGCTCTTCTTGTGCACTTGCTCTCTTCACTTTATTTGATTCAAGGGTAACTTTTACTTGGGTTTCAACACTTTGGGCTTGTCTTCGCTTTTCATGAAGCAACAAAACCGCACCGTCAAAGCGTTCAACTGCCGAAGCGGCCTGGCGGTGTCGCCGCGCCAAATCTCCTGCGCCAACGTTTTCGAGGCGAATTTTTTCTTGCAGTTCTTCTACACATGACTCGGTAGCCTTAATCGCAGCGCGTTTTTCTTCAAGCTGCGACTCTAGCCCCTGTTCTTTAAGCACCGCATCATCCCACGCTTTTCGCAAAGCGCGCAAATCGTCAACCGCAAGCACCAGCGTAAGCTTCGCCAGCTCCTCAGTTGCGTCCTGATACTGTATAGCGCGTTTTGCCTTGCGCTCCAAGGGTCCTAACTGGCGTTGCACCTCGGTCACAATGTCTTTCACGCGCTCAAGATGATTATCCATAGCAGCAAGCTTGCGCTCACTTTTAGCCTTACGCTGCTTGTGCTTTAAAACACCCGCTGCTTCTTCAATAATAGCTCGTCTATCTTCAGGCTTTGATTGCAGAATTGAATCAAGACTACCTTGCGAAATAATAGAATGCGTACCCGTTCCCAAGCCTGAATCATGCAAGATATCCAAAACATCCATACGGCGAACCACCGTACCATTAATGAGATACTCACTCTCTCCTGAGCGGTACATACGGCGTGTGATACACACCTCATTAAAGTCCACGGGTAAGGTGCCATCGGAGTTGTCAAGCACCAAATCTACTTCAGCAATCCCCACGCTTTTACGCGCAGACGATCCAGCAAAAATAACATCTTCCATTGCTTGACCACGCAGATGCTTTGCATTGCGCTCGCCTAAAACCCATAAAACCGCATCGGAAATGTTAGACTTTCCTGACCCATTAGGTCCCACAACGGCAGTAATACCTGGTTCCATAGCCAATACGCTGCGGTCAGCAAACGATTTGAAACCCTTTAAAACAAGTGACTTTAAGTGCATGGGTGCTTAACCTTGTTTGCGTTGTTTGGCAAGTTCACGCTCGTTTTTCTTACGCGCTTTTTCTTCTTCTCGCGCCGCTGCCTTTTCAGCTTTTGCCTGCTTAGCCGCTTGCGCTTTTTCAGCCTTTTCCTCTTCACTTATACCCAAGCCGAAGAATTCACCTAAGCGTGCCAACGTAGTCTTAGCTGCTTGACTTTCCGCCTCTTTTTTTGTGCGTCCTTGTCCGCGCGCTAACCCAATTGTTCCTGCAAATACCTGAGAAACAAATGTACGGTCGTGCGGAGGTCCTTGCGTTTCTACCAGCTTATAGGTAGGCGTAATGCCGTCTTCCTGAAGCTTCTCTTGTAAAGCGCTCTTAGGATTTTCAGGCTCACGAGCCATGTCAACCGACATGCGCGGTATGAGCGTAGTGTTTACAAACTCCACCGCAGCCTTAGGTCCACCGTCCAAAAACAACGCAGCAACAATAGCTTCGTAGACATTTTCTAAAGCCGAATGCAGACCGCGTCGTCCTGTTCCTGTTTCTGAAGAACCAAATACAATAACATCCGTAAAGCCAATTTTTTCTGCCACTGCAGAAAGACTTGAACCGGAAACAAGTGCTACCTTAATGCGCGTAAGTCCGCCTTCATCCAATTCATGGAAGCGTTCAAACGCAATAGTGGCCACGATGGAGCCTAAAATGCTGTCACCCAAAAACTCTAGGCGTTCATAGGAATACTTAATAGACTTCCCTTCAGTAGCTGAAGGATGGGTAATAGCAGATAAGAGCAGCTGTTCTTGGCTGAAATGGTACCCAATAATTTCTTGCGCAATATCAAGCTTGCGGCGCTGCTCTTCCGTTAAATCTTCAAGCGGCTGGTCAGGCATATTGTAGCCTGGGTTTAAATACCTATCTATATCGAGAGTACTTTTATGCGTCATACACATCACCGCGTTCTTTTTTTAGCACGGAATTACTATTCACTGCATCATAAATCATACCCGAAACATCGGTGCGGACTATCTTTGCAGTGGTTAAAATACCATTTTTTATAGCGAGCGCATTTGAAGAACCATGCCCCACAATACACGCACCTTTTACGCCTAAAAGCGGCGCACCGCCATATGTATCAGGACTTACTTGAGCCATAAGACCCTTCATGCCGCTTTTAAGCGTAAGAGCGCCAAGCTTTGTAATGGTAGATTCCATCATAATGTTTTTCATAGTTTTGAAGAGAACCTTAGAGGTGCCCTCAATAGTTTTAAGCGTTACGTTACCGGTAAATCCATCGGTAATAATTACGTCATACGTAGCAGCAAGAATGTCTTTACCTTCTGCGTTGCCCGCAAAATTGGGGAGTTTTTCCTTCATGAGCTCGTGAGCCTTTAAGGCAAACACAGAACCCTTGGTGTCTTCTTCTCCAATGTTGAGCAGTGCGGCACGAGGATTTTTAATCCCAATAATCTGCTCTGCATAAATGGAAGCCATCTGGCCAAATTGCAGCAGATATTCTGGCTTACAGTCTGCGTTTGCTCCGACGTCGCTCATGACAACAGGACGAACAGGAGACGGGATAATGGTGGTTAATGCAGGGCGGGCAACACCTTTGATGCGACCCATGATGAGAGTACCTGCCGCTAAACAAGCACCGGTTGAGCCTGCCGAGAAAAAACCTTGCGCCTTGCCTTCTTTCACCAAACGACATCCCACCACAATGGAAGAATCCTTCTTTGCGCGTACCGCATTGGCGGGGTGTTCTGCCATGTCAATAACCTGGGTGGTAATTTGCGCTACGCAACGTTCATGCATAGCTGCAACAGATTCCACCACGTCTGCAGGGCCACATAAAATAACACTAAGATTTTCGTCTGCCGCCAAAGCTTCGAGTACGCCCTCTAAAACAACACTAGGCGCATGATCACCGCCCATGGCGTCAACAGTGATAGTTACTTTCTTAGACATACAATCCTCGCTTTACTAACTAGTACTAGTCTTGATTGCGTGAACTCATGCGTCCGGGTGCCAAACTTGCAACCAGAGGCATAAGTGCAGCGCAGAATAAACGTTCTCTAAACTACACAAAAAGCCCCCCGGCATTTCACCATAGTGAATTGGCTGGGAGGCTTGTTAATGTGCGAAAGCAAGATCTATTCCGTTTCGATAACCTCACGGTTTTTGTAGAAACCACAGTTTGAGCAAACGCGATGAGGAAGTTTTGCTTCACCACACTGTGAGCATACAGAACGTGAAGGTGCTGCAATTTTGTCGTTGCTGCTGCGACGAGCGTGGGTGCGAGAGCGGCCCATCTTACGCTTAGGTACTGCCATTGTTCGATCTCCTTGTAATTCCGAATGTGAACCTGCACACTCGATTTTTCTTTGTAAACACGCGAACTGGTATACTATCAAAAACAAGAATTAACCGCAAGGGCACATTTCATCTATTTTGCAAACGGCACGAAGGCTTCATACTTCTCTTAATTGCCTTGACCAACAAACACAGTACTAGGGATTTCAGCAAAATGTCCGTGCTCCCACTAAACTGCACCCCCTCATAAGGCACAACACCAA
>CAYJGC010000032.1:9796-19062 GCA_964369725.1 uncultured Eggerthella sp. | reverse complement strand
AGAAATCAAAAACCCGCTGGTAGCGGGTTTGAGTAAGTGATGGCGGGATGTACGGGACTCGAACCCGCGACCTCCGACGTGACAGGCCGGCGCTCTAACCAACTGAGCTAACACCCCACAAGTAAAATCAGCTAAAGCAAAATGGCGGGATGTACGGGACTCGAACCCGCGACCTCCGACGTGACAGGCCGGCGCTCTAACCAACTGAGCTAACACCCCCTGCTTTAGCAGCGCGATATATGATACCTATACTTGTCTGCTCGTGCAAGAGCTATTTTCCAAAAAAGAAAAATATTTTTTTGAAATCGACTTTAGGGGATTGGTGCTGTCGAGAGTTCTTCGTTAAAGGCGTATGAATAGATGAGTGGTTTGACTAACCTGAGTGTAATAAGGTGAGCATAGGTCTGTAAATCCTTCTGCCTGAAAAATTGCAGGTAGAGATAAGGGTAGTAAAACGGTATTATGTTTCTGTGAGAGAATATCAAATGTAAATAAACGTATCGAGGAGGAACAGTACTATGAATTTAGTTTGTTTGGATTTAGAAGGAGTTTTGGTACCAGAGATTTGGATAGCCTTTGCCCAGGAAGCAGGTATTCCCGAGCTTGAACGCACGACGCGTGACGAGCCAGATTACGACAAGCTTATGAAGTATCGACTGGATGTTTTGGACAAGCATGGTTTGGGGCTTGAAGAAATCCAGGCAACCATTGCACGCATCGATCCAATGCCTGGCGCAAAGGATTTCTTGGATGCGTTGCGCAGTGAAGGTCAAGTGATTATTATTAGCGATACATTCGCTCAGTTCGCAAGTCCTCTTATGGAGAAACTGGGCTGGCCAACGATTTTTTGCAACGAGCTTGAGGTAGCTGATAATGGACAAATTACCGGGTATCGCATGCGATGCCTTCCATCAAAGCTCACTACGGTTAACGCCTTTCATGATTGTGGTTATGAAACCATAGCAGCAGGAGATAGCTATAATGACCTGGCAATGATTCGTGCAAGCAAAGCGGGATTTTTATTCAAGAGCCCCGAGAGTATCAGGGAGGAAAACCCTGATCTAGAAGCTTTTACCGAGTATGATGATTTGTTAGAAGCTATCCGCAAGGCATATTAAGGTCGCAACAGGCTATCAACGAAGGGGTTGATAGCCTGTTTTTAGTAGCGTGTCTTAGTCGATAGGGAATAGCTAGTTTGCAATTAATCGTCCAGCACGTAGACATTCTGAGCTCGCCTCTTCATCCGGATAGTCTTTTGCTATAACGGATTCAACTATGTCGAGACCTGCTTCTTCAGCTCGTTGCTCCCAGAGCTCCATCCATTCACCGTCGTTCCAATCGTAGGAACCAAAAAGAAGTACTTTTCTTCCAGAAAGATAAGGTTCAACTTCATCGTACATCGGAAGAAATTCTGTGTCCTCAAGTTCTTCATCACCCATGGAGGGACAGCCAAAGGCAAACGCATCATAGAGACCTATTTTGTCGACACTAAAATCTGAAGCTTGGATAATATCGGCAGTAGATCCCTGTGCTTGAATTCCTTGTAATACAAGATTGGCCATTGCTTCAGTGTTGCCCGTACCACTCCAAAAAACTATTGCTACTTTACTCACATTCTGCTCCTTTTCTCAATTTCCTTACTAGCTTGCAGATATCTATCAATAAAATGTTAGATAAGGAAAACTTATAACCAAGATTATTCATTTAGTCAAGAGAGAAAGAGAAAATGCAGGCGTAAGCCTGTAAATTGTGTCTAGTCTATAAGAAGGGAAGAATAGGAAATGTGATAAAGATATGAAAAATTACTTATGCTTGATTCCAGTGTAGATGGAAAGAGCCATGCAGGCTAGTGCAGCCCATGCCCAGAATTTATGCTGCTTCATATGAGCCTCCTCTCGTGTTTCCTTAATTGTATGTTATGGTTGACTTTGGCTTTAATGGAGAGTATAGTCAAAATTATGTAGCAGTGCAACCATGTATTGATTGTACTGGCCGAATTACTACTTAGAAAGAGGTTACTATGATGATTGGGAAATTTGGCGGAATGATGCTGGGTATTGGATTTTTGTTAGGATCTATTGGGCTAAAAGCAGCCACAAGTTCTCAGGCAAAACAATGCTACGCTAAAGGCATTGCAAAAGGTCTTCAGGTAAAGTCGGCTTATCAAGGGATTGTTGAGCAAGCAAAAGCCGAGGTTGACGACATTGTAGCTGAGGCAAATTATCTCAATGTACAAGCAGCAGAAAAAGAAGCTGAAGAGTCAGAGACAGAAGCACAGGAAAAGGCAGATAAGTAGTAGCTATGAAATTTGCAATTGCAAGTGAGTTTCCAGGTCGTCTTAGACTGAAGCTTATGGGTCCGGTGCCTATGGGTGATTTGGACGCGCTTTATCGTGTGGTTGACTCGTGCCCTGTAGTAATCCGTTCATCTGTGTATCCTCGCATTGCAGAGCTTGTTGTTGTGTACCATAGAGGAGCTGATACGCGTAAAAGGATTATTGAGCACCTTGAGTCTATTGATGCGTTAGCTATTGAACACGAGAAATCAACTTTTGTAATAAATCTTGCGCCTCGAACAGATTCTCTTTTTATGGACTTAGCGACGTTGGTCGGCTTCCATTTTCTGCGTCGCATGTTCTTACCAAGTTTTTTGCTAGTTGCGTTTTCGCTCTGGCGATTTAAGAATTTTCTAAAACATGCTTTAGTGTCTCTTTCTCAGGCACGTCTCGATGTTCCTGTTCTTGATGCTGCTGCTATAGGTATCTCATACGCGAAGGGTGATCCATCAACTGCCAGTCAGACTATGCTTCTTTTGCAGGTTGGTGAAATCTTAGAAGATTATACGCGTGCTCGATCCGAAGGGGCGTTGATTAATGCTTTGCTAGATTTGCCAGAGACGGCTCAACTTCTGAAAGGCGATCAAGAAATCAAAGTTTCTGTTGCTGATTTGAGTATTGGAGATCGAGTTGCAGTAAGAACCGGTATGCCGGTGTGTATGGATGGTGTGGTTGTAAGTGGTACTGCTATGGTTAATCAGTCGTCTTTAACGGGTGAGCCGCTTGCGGTAGAGCGTGTAACTGGTGATGCAGTCTTTGCGGGCACCGCTGTAGAAGATGGAGAGATAATTGTAGAAGTTAGATCTGACGTGAGCGAAACTAAGCTGCGCTCAATCGTCTCTATGGTGGAATTGTCCGATTCTCTTAAATCTGAAACACAATCACGCATGGAGCAGTTGGCTGATCGAGTTGTTCCGTGGAATTTTCTCTTAGCTGCTTTGGTTGCAGTAACTACACGCAGTTTGATGAAGACATCCGCTGCTTTAATGGTTGATTATTCCTGTGCACTTAAGCTAACGAGCTCAATTGCTGTCCTATCTGCCATGAGTCAAAGCGCAAAAGTTGGGTTTACGGTTAAAGGGTCTAAACACTTTGAAGCGGTGGCGTCGGCGGATACTATTGTTTTTGATAAGACAGGTACCTTAACCGAGTCAACCCCCGAGGTAGCACGCATCTTAGCTTTTCGCGGTTGGGATGAGCAAGAGGTACTTAGATTAGCTGCTTGTTTAGAGGAACACTTCCCGCATCCTGTAGCTCGTGCAGTTGTTCGTGCTGCCGCTGAACAGGACCTTCAGCATCGTGAGGATCATGCGGAGGTAGAGTATCTTGTTGCCCATGGTATTGTTTCTTCTCTTAAGGGCAAGCGTGTCATTATTGGTTCAGAGCATTTTGTTGTTGGCGATGAAGGTGTAGAGAGTTGCGACGAAGACCATGCTTTTCTTATGCAGGAAATGGAAGGCCTCTCACCTCTATACCTTGCTGTAGATGGGAAACTTGTTGGCGTGATTGGTATTCATGACCCCCTTAAAAAAGGTGTTTCGCAGGCAATCTCAGATTTACGTATGCTGGGCTTTGAGCGTATCGTCATGCTTACTGGTGATCACTACCAAACTGCTGAGCGTATAGCGAACGAGGCGGGTGTGACAGAATTTCAGGCAAATCTTCTACCAGAAGACAAATATACATATGTAGAATCTCTTAAGGCGGAAGGAAGGCGTGTTGTCATGGTTGGTGATGGAGTGAACGATGCGCCAGCTCTTTCTCTTGCTGATGTTGGTATTGCAATGGGTCAGGGCACTGCCGTTGCAAAAGAAGTTGCCGATATTACCTTGACTGGTGGCGAATTGGAGTCAATCGTTGCTCTTCGGCGTATGAGTGCTGGACTGTCTGACCGCCTTGATGCATCTTTTAAAGAGGTAATGATTTTTAATTCGGCGTTGTTGGCAGGTGGTATAACTGGCGTTATTTCACCTCAGGTGTCTTCACTTCTGCACAACGCTTCAACTGTTGCATTAAGTATAAGAAACGCAGGAAGCTTTAATCTTTAATCTAATAATTTCATAGAACGCAAAAGAAAGATGATTCGATGCGATCATCTTTCTTTTTTACGGGCGTAACATTTTTTTAATTTAAAATTGTCAAGTTAGAATAATTATTTAAGGTTAAGAATTTACCTACTTGCGCTTGCGACACAACACTTTTATTATGTCACTACTCGAAATACGAAAACGAATAGAGGTGTTTTTTGGAAAAGCAGACTGTATCAGAATCTTCTCATGTTGAACCAATTGAACCTGAGCAGTTTGCTCAAGATATCCTAGAAAAAGCACTACCAGATGAAATGCGTTCTATCGCTTTTAGTTTGGTTCTCCAGTTAGCTGATGAAGCGGCTGCAGTACGCACTGCGCTGGCTGATGACATTATGGCAGCAGAAATACCCGCCACGTTTCGCCTGGCACATCAAGAAGACATTGGCACTATTTGTGATATGCGTTGCGCGCAGTCGGTGGAGTATTGGGACTTGGCGCCCTCGGGCGATGCCTGTCGCTTATTCCGTGCTGAAACAGAAGCTTTTTTATCACGCACACTCAACATTAGCATGTTCTTCGCTTTGGTAGAGCGAGAGGGGGAAGTTGTTTCTATGTCAGGGCTTGAGGCTGCTGACCGCCTTCCTATGATCGGAGACACAGGAGGCGCTCGCCACGGTGCAACCATAGTTGCTTGCTACACACCACCTTTACATAGAGGTAGGGGTTACATGAGGCAAATGCTCTCTGCTTGGGGTTCGATAGCGCCTATGTTAGGAATAGATACGCTGTATATGGAAAGCCATAATCCTTCTATGCAGTATTTAGCAAGCGCCGCGGGGTACGAGCACGTGTCAGACAAGTATCTTTTGAGTCTTCCTGCTGCAGACACTATTACTAAAGAGGATATATTTCAGATACGCGAGGGCGTAATCCGGTAACACTTCTAATACATTTCCAAATGTATTAGAAGTGTCGAAGATTAGCTGACTTATGGGTTTCGCAAGAAAAATATTTGTTAGTTACGTGGATTTCGCGTTATAATACCGAACTTGGATTTACGAGTATGTGTATGGATACATGCGAGAATCCGAGCTCTTATCAGCGTGATCGGTTGGTAAGAGCCCTGAATATGTTTCGATCAGTACATGGGAGGTTTTTTATGGCATCAGTAGTTGCCCGTTCAATGTGGTCGGGTAAGTGGGCATTTATCCTTGCTGCTGCAGCTTCAGCTGTTGGCTTGGGTAATATGTGGCGCTTTCCGTATTTGGCTGCCAAATACGGCGGAGGCACGTTTCTCCTTACCTATCTTGTTTTAATCTTTACTTTTGGTGTAGCTCTATTGCTTCTTGAGACTGCTCTTGGTCGCAAAACGGGGCAATCAGCTATTGGTGCATTTAAGAGTTTTGGTAAGAAGTTTTCTTTCATTGGCATTCTTGCCTCAATAGTTCCGTTTATTATCATCCCTTACTACTGTGTAATCGGTGGTTGGGTTATGAAGTATACGGCAGCTTATTTCACCGATGGCCCCATCACGCTTGCTGATGGTGGCACCTTCTTTGTGAACTTTATAACGTCGCCAACCGAGAGCTTCCTTTGGATGTTCCTCTTTATGGCGGTTGTTTTCTTGGTTGTTTCATTGGGTGTAAAAGGTGGTATCGAGAAAGCTAATCTTATTATGATGCCAGCGCTTATTGTTGCTGCGGTGGGTATCATTATTTATACGCTTTCAATGCCTGGTTCGCTCGATGGTGTTCTTTATTACTTTATACCTGATTTCAGCAAGTTCTCTATTGAGCTCGTTGTTGCAGCAATGGGTCAAATGTTCTTTAGTTTGTCACTTGCTATGGGTATTATGATTACGTACGGCTCTTATCTTGACAAAAAGACCTCTTTGACAACAAGTGTGACCCGCATCGCAGGTTTTGATATTGGTGTATCAGTTCTTGCTGGTCTTATGATTATCCCCGCTGCCTTTGTGGCAATGGGCTCAGGTGACGCTGTCGCAGGAAGCTCTGGTCCTTCTTTGATGTTTGTTGTTCTACCTACCGTGTTTGCAGAAATGGGAAGTGTTGCTACTGTAGTGGGCTTTGTATTCTTCTTGTTGGTAGTATTTGCAGCTTTAACAAGCGCTATCTCGTTGACAGAGACCTGTGTGTCTATTGTGGCTGACGGCGCAAAGTGGTCACGTAAGAAATCCCTCATCACCGTATTTGCAATTATTGCAGTTGTTGGTTTTATCGTAAATCTCGGTTATAACGGATTGTCGTTCATAGAGCCTATGGGTCCTGGTTCATCGCTACTCGATCTCTTTGACTTTATTTCTAATTCAGTCATGATGCCTATTGTTGCTTTGATTACCTGCATTTTTGTAGGTTGGATTATCAAGCCGCAAGAAATCATCGACGAAATAGAGAAAACTGGTCCGTTTGCAGCGGTTAAGGCATGGATCGTTATGATTAAGTACATCGCACCTGTTTTGGTTATCGTTGTTCTTGTTTCGTTTGTCGCAGCACAGTTTGGTCTCTTCAGCATGTAAGCTTAGTGCTACATAAAGGTGATATTTTCATCGATGACGGGGTGGAGTCTATATTCCGCCCCGTCGTTTTGTTACTATGGTTGCTTACGTTTTGAAAGGAAGTCTTATGGCGTTGTCTATTGGTATTGTTGGATTACCTAATGTAGGTAAATCAACTTTGTTTACTGCTCTTACCAACAAGGGTGGTCTTGCTGCAAACTATCCGTTTGCCACTATTGAGCCTAATGTAGGGATTGTTCCTGTTCCTGATTCTCGTCTTGAGGCACTTGCAAACATTGACCACCCTACGCGCATCATACCCGCTACGGTTGAATTTGTAGATATTGCAGGACTCGTTGCCGGTGCAAGCCAAGGTGAGGGCTTAGGTAATCAGTTTTTAGCAAATATTCGTGAAACGGATGCCATTTGCGAAGTGGTGCGTTTTTTTGGAGATCCCGATGTGGTACACGTTGCTGGGAAGGTTGATCCCCAGGGAGATGTTGACACTATCAAAACTGAGCTTATGTTGGCAGATATGGCTACCATTGAAAAAGCACTTCCTCGTCTTGAGAAAGACGCCAAGCGCGACAAGTCAATTGCAAAAAAAATTGAGGCAGCCAAAAAGGTGTATGAGGGACTCAATGAAGGACATCGTGCACGAACATTAGATTTAACTGAAGATGAACGTGCTGCCATATACGACCTTCATTTATTAACCATGAAGCCTATGCTCTATATTGCTAATGTTGATGAAGATCAACTTGCTGCACAGTTGCCTGAAATAGATGGGTGCATGCCTGTTCCTATTTCTGCAAAAGTGGAAGCTGACTTAGCAGAGCTTGATCCTGAAGAGGCAGCAGAATATCTTGAGGCCATGGGAATTGAAGAGGGTGGTCTTGCAAGACTTATCCGCGAAGCGTACAAGCTTTTAGGACTTCAGTCTTATTTCACTACAGGAGAAATGGAAACACGTGCATGGACTATTCCTGTGGGTGCTAAAGCTCCTCAAGCTGCTGGTGTTATCCATAGTGATTTCGAACGTGGCTTTATTAAGGCTGAAACAGCCTCGTTTGAAGACTATGCAGGGCTCGGAGGGGAGTCTGCTTGTCGTGCGGCAGGCAAGCTTCGCCAAGAAGGAAAAGAATACATTGTGCAAGATGGTGACGTTATGCACTTTAAGTTTAATGTATAAGATGTCTCAGATGGTTTGAAGAGGTTTCTGGGCTTTTAGGCAGCTGCTTTAAAAATAGAAGAAGGCAAGTGCGCTTTTCGCCAGAATTGCTGCGTAGTATGATCGTTTCAGGCTCACTTTTTTGTATCCGGAGATTGAAGACTTCAGACACATAGTCTTTATGTAGGTGCCAGTGTGGGTTCTATCCGGCCGACAGGAGTGATTACTCTTGTCGGTTTTACTATATAATCCCGTTTGCTTTGAGAAATGAGAAGTTATGAAATACCCCTCAAACAATGGATTAGGTTTTGAGATTGGCGAAGGCCAATATGAAGGCGTGGAGGCGTTAGCAACTTTTTTTGCACGCGTTCCTCGCTTTGCTTTAGCTTTTTCAGGAGGTTGTGACTCTTCGTTTTTGCTCGCGAGTGCTGTTCAGGCGGGTTGTGAAGTGGGAGTCTATAGCGTAAAGAGTGCATTTCAAACGCGTCTGGAAATTAAAGAGGCAGAAATTTTCGCAATTGAATGGGGCGTAGCTCATACGGTAATCGAACTTGATGTTTTTGCTTCACCAGATATTTGTCGGAATTCTTCTGAGCGGTGTTACTACTGCAAAAATCTTATATTTTCAACCATTTGGGAACGAGCAAAAAAGGATGGGTTTGATGTTTTAGCGGATGGAACAAACCAGACTGATAACCCTGCTCGTCGGCCAGGATTTCGGGCTCTTTCAGAGCTTGGGGTCTTGTCTCCTTTGCGAAGAGCTGCGATTTCAAAAGAAGATGTGCGCGAGTTGTCCCGAAATATGGGTTTACTTACGGCTGAAAAACCTAATTTCTCCTGTCTTGCGGTACATGCGCCTGAGGGGGAATTACTGACTCCGCAAGTGATTCTGCAAGCAGCACAAACCTTAGGTCATCAGAGTGCTCTCTTTGATCGATATGAGTGAGCACTAACATTTTAAGCGAGAGGTGTTTTTCTAGACGCAATAGCATGTCGGGGCTAACTACTAGCATTTGTTTACTGAGTATTTGTTCTGATTATTTTCGATGCGAAGATAAGCCTTCGTTTGGTGTATTTTGGCGTTGCTGCTGCAAGCCAAAATCTGTCATCTCTCTGCCATAGAGAGTGTAGGCTTGTAGGTGGTGTCTGTCGCGGTGTTGAAGCTTTAGTTAGTGGATTCGTTTTAGGCGAAGGTGCGTATGTGCTGGTGTGGTG
>CAYJGC010000032.1:0-9696 GCA_964369725.1 uncultured Eggerthella sp. | reverse complement strand
AAGCTTTAGTTAGTGGATTCGTTTTAGGCGAAGGTGCGTATGTGCTGGTGTGGTGTGTTGGCTTTTAGTATGCTCCTTCGGCACGAATATTTCTAGAAGCTCTTGGTTTATAGGTACGTCTATGCTGGTGTGGTGAATTGCTGTTCTCTTTGATGTTTATTACAAGTAAGAAACGGTTTTTTACCCTTGGGGGCAAAGTTTGTTCCATTAATATTCAAAAAAGCAAAATTTTGTGTTCACGTTGTGTCGTAATACTCTATTATATAGCGGTTGCGGTTTTCTCGCTTCCGATACCCGGCAAGAAACCCGCAAGTCATACTGGTTTGTCAAAGGAGGACAACGTGACTACTGCAGTCGCATGGATAGCTCCCATTTGTGCCGTAATTGGCATTTGTGTGGCAGCTTACCTTGGATCATGGGTTATTAAACAAGACCCAGGTTCAGAAAAGATGAATAACATCTCGTTGAAGATTCAACAAGGTGCAAAAGCGTTTTTGATGAGCGAGTATAAGTTACTCATCATCTTCATGATTGTTGTGGCTATTGTCATGGCTGTCGCGCTTTCACCCATTACTGCTCTTGCTTTCGTTACTGGTGGTGTAATGTCTGCTGCTGCAGGTTATGTGGGTATGCATGTTGCTACACGCGCTAACACTCGTACCGCACATGCTGCAGAAGAATCTTTGGCTAAGGCATTGAACATTAGTTTCAAGTCTGGTCTTACCATGGGTTTATGCGTTGCTTCGTTTGCGCTGTTGGGCTTGTCGCTATGGCTCATCTTCCTTGTGTTTGGTATTGATCTTACTGAGGTTGCTCAAATGCATACCAATATTGGTATGGTAGAAGGTTTTGCTACGGGTGCTTCTGCTGTTGCTTTGTTTGCTCGTGTTGGTGGTGGTATTTACACCAAGGCTGCAGACGTAGGAGCTGACCTTGTTGGTAAGGTTGAAGCTGGTATTCCAGAGGACGATCCTCGCAACCCTGCTACTATCGCAGACAACGTTGGTGACAACGTTGGTGACGTAGCGGGCATGGGTGCCGACTTGTTTGAGTCTTACACGGGATCAATTCTTGCACCTACCATTTTGGCTGCAACGTTTGGTGCTTTGGGTGGATACTTTGCAACAGGCGACCTTGTATGGGCACTTGTTGTGCCTGTTGTTATTGCAGGTTGCGGTATTATTACCTCAATCATTGGTCTTTTTGCTGTGCGCACTAAAGAAGGCGCAGCGCTTCATAAGGCACTCAATCGTGGTATGTATCTAGCCGCGGGTATCGAAATTGTTGTTATCTTCACTATCTTCTTTATCTGGAACTCACAGTCTTCAGACGCTCAGCCTTTGTGGCTCTTTGGTTCTGTTCTGTGTGGTTTGGTAGCCGGTTTGGCTATTGGCCGTATCACCGAGTACTTCTGCTCTGATAAGTATAAGCCTGTTCATAAGATTGCTGAATCTGCAGAGACTGGTCCTGCAACGGTTATCATTGAGGGTTTGGGTACGGGTATGCTATCTGCAATCGCTCCTATCTGTTTGGTAGCGTTTGCTGTTATTGGCGCTTATCTTTGCGGTAACATGGCATTCCCTAATGCTACTGTTGAGGCAGGTGGTATCGCAGTCGGTTTGTATGGTGTAGGTTTGGCTGCTACGGGTATGCTTTCAAACACTGCTATTACTATTGGTGTAGACGCTTATGGTCCTGTTGCAGACAATGCAGGCGGTATTGCTGAAATGGCTGGTCTTCCTGAGGAAGTGCGTGAGCGTACCGACTCTCTTGACGCTGTTGGAAACACTACAGCTGCTATCGCAAAGGGTTTTGCTATCGCTTCTGCGGGCTTGGCTGCTATTTCTTTGTTCGTTTCATTCCAAGCAACCATGCATCACTACATTGACGACTTCTCACTCACGTTAACTGATCCACTTATCATGGGTGGCTTGTTCTTGGGTGCTATGATGCCTTTCATGTTTGCTGCGTTGACTATGGGCGCTGTTTCTCGTGCAGCTCATGCTATGGTTGAAGAGGTTCGTCGCCAATTCCGCGAGATCAAAGGTATCATGGAATATGAGGCAGAGCCTGACTATGACAAGTGTATTGCTATTTCAACCAGCTCTGCATTGCGTGAAATGATGCTTCCTGGTATTTTGGCAATTGTTATCCCTGTTGTAATTGGTTGCTTTAATCCTTCAATGCTTGGCGGCTTCTTGGCCGGTGGTGTTGCTAGTGGTATGTTGATGGCTATCTTCATGTCAAACGCTGGTGGCGCTTGGGACAATGCCAAGAAGTACATCGAACAAGGTAACAACGGCGGTAAGGGCTCTGAAGCCCACAAGGCTGCTGTTGTAGGCGACACCGTTGGTGACCCTTTCAAAGACACCTCTGGTCCTTCAATGAACATTCTCATCAACTTGATGGCTATTGTTTCATTGACCTTCTCACCTTTGTTCATCGCAATTCAAAACATGATGTAGTTTTTAGTTGAGATAACTGAGATTTTGCTTAGGCCCAGCCGCAACGGCTGGGTCTTTTTTTGTTGATGTGGGAGGATTGTGGGTTATTAGCTTAAGGCACCAGGAATGCTCGGCTTATAGGACACAATGTGTGTCCTATAAGCCGAAAGCTCTCGTGTGATACATGGCTTCTACCGTGAGCGTGCGGATTGCGGGTTATTGTGTTGAGATGCTTACGCTTAAAGTGTATGGGATGGTGTTTGAAGCGTAGCGTTTTCAGGCTACAAGGATATTTGTGAACGGCTTAATTTCAGATAGGGCGTCTTGGGTGCAGTATTCTTAGGGTTATGGGATGTCTAGCGCGCTCGCATTAGCGGCTTTGGGTGTTTGGGGTGCGGTACCCTTCAGGATTCAGGATGTCTCGCACGCCCGACCCGCATTAACGGTTTTGAGACCCGGGATGTGGTACCCTTTAAGCTTCAGAGTATCTCGCACTCTCGCATTAACGCTTCAAGGTATCTGGACTGCAATGCCCTTCAAGCTACAGGGATCTAAATTGAGTTATAGAGGGTCAAGAATGCTCTCTTCAGAAGTTTCTTTTAGGCAAGGCGTGGTCTTAAATCTTTTCTGCAGTAAAAAATCGGGAGTACGGAGAAAAATTCTAAGAAGTTTTACCTTAAGAAAATTTGTCGAACTCAAAACCGCAGGTGAAGTGGTAGGTACCACACAGGGCTCTTTTTAAAGCAGTGAACTCGCTCTCCGTACCCCCAACTTTTTACTAAAACTTTTTCGCTCTGTTCGAATGACAGTATGTTTTCTTCAGAGAAATGAATGAACGAAGGATAATCGAACGGTTTTATTTAGGGGTTTGCTTGTATGTAAAGAGTGATATCTTTCAAAAAGCAACTGAGATTGCGCTCTCTATCAGGTTGCGGTAGGCAGCCTTCTACCCAATAAAAGCGAATTCACGCTTTAAAAGCCGGAGTACGTAGGTGACGTTGGTTGAGTTAAGTTGACATCATGGCTTTTTCAAGAGAATTGAATTGTGCCTATTACGGACAAACCAAATCTACTAGTAAGCAGCAATAGAGTATTCCTCGAGTTGGACTCCATTACAGTAAATTTTATTAATAAAGCTATTAAAGTGTTTATAGCTTTAACTAAGACTTATTGCAAAAATGTCCTGCTACCTCATTTTGGGTGAGGCTCTTTTTCTAAGAAAACCCATTTAAAGGGATTCTAATCTTTGTCCAGCCCTGTAGGCTAAACGTGACTTTAAACAAAGTCACTTAGGGATTTAATAGAGGAAGGGGAAAAATGAAAGAATTATCGCGTAGGAATTTTTTGGGAGGCGCCGCTTTAGGTGTAGCAGGATTGGCAACAGTTGGACTAGCGGGTTGTTCAACTGGAGCATCAAGTAGCGCGGGTGAAGCTAGCTGGGATGCTGAAGCAGATGTGGTTGTATGCGGCGGAGGTGGTACTGGTTTGGCTGCTGCTTGTGCTGCTGCAGAAGGGGGAGCTTCGGTTCTTTGTTATGAAGCTTTAGAAACTCCAGGGGGAACATCTGCGATGTCTGGTGGAGTTATGCAAGCTGCAGGTACAAAGTGGCAAAAAGAGCTTTCTAGCTTTAAAGATGACTCCCCGGAAATTCATGCAGCATGCTACGTTAAGCAATCGGAAGGCTTGGGCGACGAAGAATTAATTAAAGTTGTATGTGACGGAGCACCTGCAGGTTTAGAATGGCTCGAATCTTTGGGCGTAAAGTGGAATACCATATATGGTAACAACCATGTCCCTTATTGTGATGCGGAAAACCTTCATGCTGACCGTATACATGCTTATGAAGGCGGCGGCGCGGCTTTTGGTGGCAAAGTTTACACAGACCTTGAGTTTGCTGAAGCTGAAAGATTGGGTGTTCAGTTTGTATTCCAGGCATTGGTAAAAAGCCTCATAGTAGATTCTGATATTGGGGTTCAAGGTGTAGAAGTTGAGGTCGAGGGTGAGACACTGCGCGTTAAAGCACGAAAAGGCGTAGTCCTTGGACTCGGTGGTATTGATCGCAATATAGAACTCGCGAAAGCTCTTAATCAGCAAATGTACTGGGATCTAACAACACAGGCAAGCCATATTGCTGCAACAGCAAACGGTGACGGCATACGTATGGGACTTGAGGTGCAAGCAGCACTTGCAACTGTTGGAGGCTGCATAGATCACTGTGGTGTAACCGCAGCAGCAACCAATAATCATAAACCAGAGCTCCCTGCTATATATATCAATGCAGCAGGTAGTCGCTTTGTCTGTGAAGATGCTACTTATGCGTACACATATAGAGCAATTTTTCAGCAGTGCACTCAGCTTAATGGTGATACCTGGAAGATCCTTGATCAAAATATGGTTGAACAAGGTGTAGGCCCTTGGGCAGAAGATCCTGCAGCAGCTGTTGAAGAAGGAATACTGATTCAAGCTGATTCATATGCAGAGCTTGCTGAGGCTATCGGTGTTTCTGTTAGCACCTTTGAAGCTACTATGGCGCGTTGGAATACTATGATGGAAACGGTAGGAGAGGATGTTGACTACCATCGTTTGGCACAGCTTATTCCTCTCAATAAGCCGCCTTACTATGCACAAAAGAACACTTCAGCCAACCTTGGTTCTTTGGGTGGTTTAAAGATTACCTCTAAGACAGAAGTGGTTGATATCCATGGTGAAATAATTCCGCGACTTTTTGCAGCAGGTATGAACTCGGGCGGATGGTATGGATTATACTATCCTGGTTCAGGAACATCTTTGACGGGTGGTTTGGTGCTTGGTCGTGTTGCTGGTGCCGAGGCTGCACTTTTGGAAAACTGGGGATAGCCTGTTCTAGATAAGATAATTTAAGCTAAGTCAACCTACTGTCATTACTTGCTAGTAGGTTGACTTGTATTTTGAAGAGTTTAAATTTATCAGGTTTAATCGGTTTCGATTATAATTGCAAAAGTACCTATGACGAAGCAGTGGGAAGCATATTCATAGAGGTTTTTGTATGGAGGATGGGGATGCAATGATAAAAGCCAAAAATGGCTTGCTGTCAGAAAATCTAAGATGCTATTTGCTTGAAGTTAAGGAAGAAGCGCTGTCTGGTTGGGCGCGATGGGGAAGTTTTGCGGCAATTTGGGCTTGGTGTAATATTGGCATGCGATTTCAAGAGTTCGCACCAGCCTTTCTTTTGTCTGATGATGCAGTTAATTACATGGACTTTGTTGTATTTGGAATTATTGCTTCTTTGATAATAGTCCTGGCTTTAGGGAAGAAGATTGCATCTCTTCTTGATTCAAAGTTAATTTACTGTGCAATAACAATAATTTTGTTCTTGGGTTCCCTAGCTACCTTTTCTGGAGGAGTCCTTTTTCGTTTTGAATTAATTATTGGAGGTGCCTTGGCTAGCGGGGTGGCAATTGGTCTACTAAAGGTTGTTTGGGGTGAGCTCTTTTCTCGAACGAGTATCCGAGTTAGCTTGATTGATTTAGGGCTGGCTGTTACCTGCTCCTCACTGTGTTCCCTTATTTTGTGTACCACGCCTAACGAACTGCTGTATGTAGCATATTTTATATGTGCTCTAATGTCTGCGTACCTGCTGTACCAGGGTAGAAAGGTTCCCGAAAAAGACAGTGATGTCGAGGTGGTGAGCACGCCGAGTAAGCTCACCCTATCTTGGTCTTTCTTTGTAGTTCCAGGTCTTATTGCGCTTACTCATGGCTTGTTGATGGGTTATGCGCATGTGGTTACCACGGCGTCTTATTCGGTAAATATATTTTTGATTCTATCTGAGTTGGTTGCGGGTGTGGCGTTGTTATATATAGTTTTTAAATTTTCTCAAAACAGAATGACGCTTCGCTTTTATTCTCTTTCATTGATTGTCACGGTAATCGGATATTTAGGGTTTACTCTCGTAAATGATTTCCAAGAAGCTGGCCTTGCTTTAAATAATTTCGGCTTTGTTGTGTTTTACTTTTTTATGATTGTTTACTGGGGTAGCTTGTCGAGCTTAACAGGGAAAACGGTTATTCAAGTTTACGCGCTTGGCTATCTATGTTTTCAGTTTGCTAACCTTGTTGGTTCATTGTTGGTTGCACTATTTGGGGAATTGCTAACGAATGAATTTTGGAATCTCCTCACGTTTCTTGTTGTTGTTTTGTATCTTATTACTATCGTTTTTCTCTTAGGGGACAGTTCATCACGTGTTTATGGCTGGCTTGTCCCGACTGTGTCAACGGAGAGCTGGGAGACTAAGTTAGAAAGAGTTTGTACAAAGTTTGCTCAACAATATCTGCTTACTCCAAGAGAAGAAGAGATTTTGTTTTTTCTTTCTAAGGGAAGGAATGCGCCCTATATTGGTAAGCAACTTTTCGTATCAAGCGAAACAGTTCGAACGCATATAAAAAGTATCTATAACAAGAGTGGTATACATAGTCAGCAAGAATTGATGGATGCGATAGATCTTCACTTGCGCTAGTGTTGCGTGTGTTTGAGAAGTGCTATGCGATTAAACTAGATAGAGACAGCGTCCATGTTTAATATTTTTGTAAATTGAAAAAGTGACTACAGAGGCAGACGGGAGATGTGTGCTTGCCTTTTAAGGAGCACGTCTGTATTTTAATTGACCTACAGGTGGTAGATAGAGCAGATCCGCCTACGCTAAAATAATAATAGGTAAAATTGATGTGGTAGAACAGCGATATGATTGACTCACATGACACATACGAACTTAGGCTATTCGATTAAGTTTTGGTTAGATTCATTATGTGTGTAGGGGAATATGGTGAGTTGCCAATTGCGGTTCTTTCTTGGGACGAAAACACCCGTCATCTTTTGCCACTTTCCTTCGCGGGTGAAGTTACAGGCGATGCTTTGTTTGACTGGATTTCACGTCGTCGAATACCAAAAAATCGCGCCTATGTTGATGAGATTTAGCTTCGTGTGGCATAGAGTCTGATTGCATATTAGATGGTTTTAAATTAGAAAAGTTGCTACAATTCGCAGCAACTTTCCTGAAGATGATCTGCGAAACTCATTTACTGACGATCGTATTGCTTTGTTGGAAGAATATATCTCGGCGAGAGCGAGTAATCTTCTGAGACTTCCTGTGATTGAACCCGAAAAAACTCACTTTAAACCACACACTCACAAACTCTCTTCTGCGCTTTGTAGGCGGGCGGAAAAGGAAAGTCGCCTTGCTGTTTTAACGTTGTCAAATTTTATGACGTAGCAGTTTTCTTTCGGAATAACATCAATAATAGTTCCTGATCCAAAAATCTCATGAGTAACTCTCGAGTCTTTTGTAAAGGGGGAGTTGGTTTTGTATTGCGTGTTGTTTAGCTCGATTTGTCGTTGTGTGTCACTGACTAAACGGGGTGGTAATTCAACCACATAATCAAGGTTTTCTTTCTCGCATTCAAAGATAAACCGTGAAGGATAACGAAACGTTCCGTCATAATTTTTTCCTTCGGAGTCAGAAAGGAACAAGCCATTTTCGGCACGCGTCATGGCAACATAGGCTAAGCGGCGTTCTTCCTCCATCTGTTCTGAAGTAGCAATCCTGCATGAAGGGAAAGTGCCCTCGTGAAGTGAGCAAACGAAGACGTAGGGGAACTCGAGTCCTTTTGATGCATGGATGGTCATCATTTTTACGGAATCAGTTTTTTCATTTTTGTCGATATTGGTAAAAAGCGCAATATGGTCTAGGTAATCTTGCAGTGTTGCCTCTTCGTCAATGGTCGTTTCGTAGTCATATATTGACTGCTTGAGTTCGGCAATATTATCAAGACGTTCATCGTCACCTGATTTGCGGAGAAGTTCTTCGTATTCGGTTTTTTCAAGAACTTCGTTGAGAAAGTCCGAAATTGACTGAGTTTTGAGTGATTCTTTAAGCGCTTCAATAAGGTCAATAAAAGCATCTGCTTTTGCCGTAGAAAAGCCGGAGTTGCCGCGATTATTTTTAAGTGATTGGTAAAGCGAGCAGTTGTTCTTTGTTGCATAGCTTTTGATTTGTGTAAGACGCTTTTCTCCCATGCCTCTTTTTGGTTCGTTTATTATGCGCAAAAAAGCCGTATCATCTGCGTGTAGAACCATGCGGAAGTAACAGAGGATGTCTTTGATTTCTTTTCGTAAGTAAAATCCCACCCCGCTATATAATGTGTAAGAGATACCGGAGCGAACAAATTGTTCTTCAATTGGTCTAGACGCATGGCTTGCTCTGAAAAGTATGGCGATATCTGAATGTGAAACGTCACCTTGAGTTAGGGTTTTTATTTGTTGGGAAATCCAGAGAGCTTCATCTTGTTCGGTTTTTGCATGATAGTACGTACACGACGTTGATCCCGTTCTGTAAGGAATCAGCTCTTTTTTCATACGGTTTTCATTCTTATCTATCAGGGCATTTGAGGTGGTGAGTATGGCAGGAAGCGAGCGATAATTCTGGTTCATCATAATGGTTTTAACATCTTCGAAAGCTGAATCAAAGTGCAAGATGTATTCTACGTCGGCTCCTCTCCATGTGTAGATGGTCTGGTCGGGATCACCCACAATAAACAGGTTTTCGTGATGCTTACTTAGAATCTTTGCCAAAGCGTACTGTTTTGCGTTTACGTCTTGGAATTCGTCAACCATAATGTACTGAAGCCGTGTTTGCCACTTCTCTCTTGTTGTTTTATCGGTCTTCAGTATGTAGAAAGCAAAATTGATTAGGTCATCAAAATCAAGACCAAAAAGTTTTCGCTGTTGGTGCAAAAACTCATAGAACACCACTTCGTTGATTTCTGATGCGTTTTCGCGGAGGGTATTGAGCTCTTGGGCGCTTGGGTCGGCAAGCCATTCGACATAATTGGTAGTGTCCTTTAAGAATGCAATATCAATTTTTGCCTTTTTATAAGGATAGGCTTTTGTGGAAACGCCAAGCGCCTTGTAGGTTTCTTTTAGAAGCGAGAGGGTATCTTCCTCATCAAGGATGAGAAAGCGAGAGGGGTATTGAACTACGTGATAATCCTCGCGAAGAAGCTGAACGCAAAACCCGTGAAACGTTGCAATCTTTCCTAAGTCAAGATTACCTACCATCTTGCGAATTCTTTTCTTCATTTCGTGCGCGGCTTTATTGGTGAAGGTAATGCATAAGATATTGTTGGGGATGATTCCCATGTTTTGAACAAGGTGTGCGTAACGATTGGTGAGAGCTCTTGTTTTGCCTGAACCTGCTCCTGCAACGACGCGTATGTAC
>CAYJGC010000031.1:13367-19088 GCA_964369725.1 uncultured Eggerthella sp. | reverse complement strand
AAAAAATTACCGCTCTGGAAAACGCTTAAGCGATTGCACAAAAATAGGTAAACAGTGTGTTAGCATGGCAAGGTAAACTCCTGAAAGGAACAAGCATGAGTCTTCAATATGTATCACAGTCAGACCCCGCTGTAGCAAACGTTTTGGGTTACGAATTAGCCCGTCAGCGGGAATCAGTTGAGCTAATTGCTTCAGAGAACTTCACCTCACTTGCGGTTATGGATGCGGTTGGCAGTGTTCTCACCAACAAATATGCTGAGGGATATTCAGGCAAGCGTTACTACGGTGGTTGCGAGAAGGTCGATATGGTTGAAGACCTTGCTTGTGAACGCGCTTGTGAATTGTATGATGCAAAATTTGCAAACGTGCAACCGCATTCTGGTGCAAGCGCAAACCTCGCAGCATATTTTTCTGTAATTGAACCTGGTGACACCGTGTTGGGTATGAGTCTTGATCATGGTGGTCATCTTACCCATGGTTCTCCGGTTAATTTTTCTGGCAAGCTCTACAATTTCGAAGCATATGGTGTAGATATTGAATCAGAAGTTATTGATTATGATGCACTTGAGGCAAAAGCCCGTGAATGTCGCCCGAAGGTGATTGTTGGTGGCGCAAGTGCTTACCCACGCGCAATTGACTTTGAACGCATGTCTCAGATTGCACGAGAAGTGGGTGCTTACTTTATGGTTGACATGGCACACATTGCGGGATTGGTTGCCGCAGGTGTTCATGCTAACCCTATGCCTTATGCAGATATCGTAACATCAACAAGCCATAAGACGCTTCGTGGACCGCGTGGAGGTTTCATTCTTTCAAATGATGAGGCTATTGCTAAAAAAATAAACAGTGCTGTTTTCCCTGGTTCACAAGGTGGACCACTTATGCACGTTATTGCAGGTAAGGCAGTTGCTTTTGGTGAGGCACTGCAACCAAGTTTCGTTGAGTACGGCAAACAAGTTGTTGAAAATGCAAACAGACTTGGACAAGGTATGATTGATGGTGGCTTGCGCTTGGTGTCAGGTGGTACCGACAATCATCTGTGCCTTGTTGACCTTACGGCAGCAGATATTACTGGCCGCGATGCAAGTCATCTTCTTGAGACGGTTGGTTTGACGGTTAACAAAAATTCAATTCCTAATGAGCCTCGCAGCCCATTTGTAACGAGCGGTATTCGCGTTGGATCAGCTGCAGCAACTACGCGTGGTTTAACGGCTGACGAGTTCTATCAAATTGGCGAATTTATTGCGGCAACCGTATTTAATCCCACTAATGATACGCTTCTTAAAGATATTCATGCAAAGGTATCTGCAATCTTGGCTGCGCATCCTTTGTATCCAGAACTAGGTTAAGAGAAAAGGGTTTTTATGACGTACGAACGGGTTACGGTAGTTGATCATCCTATGGTTCAGCACAAGCTGTCGCTTTTGCGCAGTAAAGAAACTTCTTCAAAGGATTTTCGCACCTTGGTTCGCGAACTTTCATTGTTTGAAGGTTATGAGGCAACGCGCGATTTGGTTTTAGAAGACGTTGAGGTTGAAACTCCCATCTGCACAACAACCTGCAAGCAAGTAGCAGGTAAAAAGATGGCTATCGTTCCTATTTTACGTGCAGGGCTTGGTATGGTCGATGGCTTGCAAGAGCTTATGCCTTCAACGTATGTTGGACATTTGGGAATGTATCGCGACCCTGTTACGCACGAACCTCATGAATACTATGCAAAACTTCCCGATAGTATTGCCCAGCGTTGTGTCTTGGTTGTTGATCCTATGCTTGCAACGGGAGGTTCAGCTATAGCGGCTATCGAGTATTTGCGCAATTTGGGAGTGGAGCATATTAAGCTTATGGTTTTAGTTGCAGCTCCTGAAGGACTTGAAGCAGTCTTAGCAGCAGACGCTCACGTACATATTTATACCTGCGCTATAGATGAATGCCTTAATGACCATGCCTACATCGTACCGGGGCTGGGAGATGCTGGTGATAGAATTTTTGGTACAAAGTAAAATTATTGAGATTAGCTCTATCAATAAGTAAGGTAAGCGGGTAGGATTAAGTCTTACCCGCTTTGATTTTTTTGAGCCAAATGATGGGGAGAGGTTGATATGACAGAGCTTGCGCCTATGGCAGAGCGTCCCAGCTGGGATGAGTATTTTATGAAACTCGCTAACGAAGTTGCTACAAGAACAACTTGTATGCGGCGCGCTGTTGGTGCCGTGGTTGTAAAAGAGCGACGCATCCTTGCAACAGGGTACAATGGCGTTCCTACTGGAATAAGGCATTGCAACGAAGTAGGTTGTTTGCGTGCAGAGTTGGGTGTGCCAAGTGGACAGAGGCATGAAATTTGTCGCGGGTTACATGCTGAACAGAATGCCATTATTCAAGCTGCGCGTTACGGTATTAATATATCAGGTGCTTCAATATACATTAATACGCAACCGTGTGTCGTTTGCGCCAAAATGCTTATTAATGCTGGTATTGAGGAAATTATCTATCAAAATCCGTATCCGGATGACTTGTCAATGACTATGCTTACAGAAGCTGGAATTAAGTTGAGAGTCTTTGAAGGGTAGGGCGATACGGGTCCTAGTTTAGTTGCGCGGCTGATGCTCTTTAGTATGTTCAAGAAGTAATAAATCATCCATAAGTAAAGAAATATACAGTTTGCAAGGCTTTAAAGCATGATTTATGCAGTTTTTTATACCCGTTTACCTGAATTTTGGGAATTTTTTACCTCCTGATGTTACCTAATCGATGAATTTCCGCTATTATGCTCAACGGCTTTATTAGATTGGTGTAAGAATGTGCATTATGGGAAGGCAGGCATGGTAGGAGCAATCGTACTAGGAGCGCTGGCAGGTATTGGTGGGTTTATTCCTCTTGCCTGGAGTTTGCGTTTGGCGAGACGGGTGACCGACACCAGCAACTTGAGTCATGCAGGATCTTTACTGCTTGGGGTGCTGATTTCGGTGATTGTGATTTTCGTCGCTGCTATACTATGCATTGTTTTTGCGCGTGATTTAGTATTGCCTTTTGTTATCGCCGAAGTACTAGCTCTATCGGTAGCAGCTATTGCATTTGGTCTTAGTAGTATTGTTCGTAAGTAGAAGGAAAGGTAGGGCACGTGGATCCTCTTGAGATAGTAGGTGCAGAATCTTCGCACCTCGTACATTCACTCTCACCAGCTATTGTGTTTGGTACAGAAGCAGCGGGAATGACGCAGTATGTTCTATGGATGATTATCATCTTCTTTATCACTATTGCAGTCGTTTTAGGAGCTGGTAAGCGTTTGACGCTTATTCCTTCGAATAAATTTGCACATATGGTTGAATATGGCTATGAGTTTGTGAAAAAGGACATGGGAGAAAATGCTATTGGTCACGGCTATAAAAAGCATATTCCTTTTTTGGCGACCATGTTTTTCTTCATTTTGATTGCAAACTTTTGTGGTTTGATTCCTGGCGGTAAAACTCCCACCGGTTCTTTATCGGTTACGTGGGCTCTTGCCGGTATCTCGTTTATCTACTTTGTGTATTGGGGCATGAAAGCACACGGTGTTTTGGGTTACTTCAAGTCGTTATGTCCTTCTGGTCTTCCTCTTCCTATGGTGCCTATTGTATGGTTCTTGGAGTTGCTTTCTACCGTGTTGCGTGTTTTGACGCTTGCTGTTCGTCTTTATGGCAACATGTTTGCAGGTCACATGGTATTGGGTATCTTCTCTCTTATGACTAGTGCATTCATTATTTCAGCAATCAACGGTGCAGGTATAGCTACTGGCAGTATCTCTATCGTTTGGATGCTCTTCTTGTTTGCCATGTATGCACTTGAAGTATTGGTAGCATTTTTGCAGGCATATGTATTTACCATTTTGAGTGCGGTATACATTGGTCTTGCAACATCAGATCACTAAGTTTTTACTTCCCGTCAAGCGGGTAAATTAGGTTTAATCGGCTGCCCCTCGGTCGATTAACATAGATAGTGTCCAAAGTTCTTTGGGAAAGGCTCAAAGAACAGTAAAGGAGGAAATTGTGGAAACTGAAATTGTACTCTCAGCTCTGAAGCTTGTGGGCTACGGTCTTTCGACCATCGGACCTGGCGTTGGTATCGGTCTTGCTTGCTATGGTTGCTGTATGGCAACAGCTCGCCAACCTGAACTACAGGGTCGTCTGTTCACCAACTTCATCATCGGTGCTGCTCTTGCTGAGGCACTTGGCCTCATCGGCTTCGTTCTCTGCTTCATCGTATAACTTAAGCCTCATTCGGATACATTTGCCGTCGTAGGCTATAAGGAGGTACGTACGTGAAACTAGGAGCGAAAAAAGCATCAGTCCGCACCGGGCAAATTGCGCTTGCCGCTACAGGCATGACGCTTGCTTTTCCCGCGCTCGCGTTTGCTGCCGAGGAAACTGCTGGCATCAGCGCTATTCTGCCTAATATGATGGAATTCATTCCCATGGTTATCATATTTGTCTTGCTCTGGGTTGTGCTCGCAAAAATGGGCTGGCCTATGTTTGAGGCAATGCTTGAAAAGCGTGAGAATTCTATTAAGGACTCTTTAGAGAAATCAGAACAAGCGCGTGTTGAAAGCGAACGTTTGCTTGCAGAATACACGCAGCAATTGGAAGATGCAAAGTCCCAAGCAGCAACTATTGTTGCTGAAGCTAAAAAGACTGGTGAAGCAGTAAAGGCTGACATCACTCAGAAAGCGCAGCAAGAAGCAGCGCTTATGACTGAAAAGGCACGTGCTGCAATTCAGGCTGAAAAGAAGGCTGCCATTGCTGATCTTCAGGGTTCGGTAGCCGACATGTCCATCGCTGTTGCATCTCGCCTTGTAGGCGAAGATCTAAACGACGATGCGCATCGTAAGATTGTCGAGCGCTACGTAAATGAGGCAGGCGGTTTCAATGTCAAGTAACCGTCATGTTATCAGAGAAAAGGTCGCCACGTATGCTTCTGTCCTTTTGGAAGGCGCATGCGCTGCGGGCGGTCAACATGACGCACTCGAGATACGCGACCAGATTGAGCGCTTCATGCGTATTACGCGTTCTAATATGGATCTTACCGATGCACTTAAGGACAGCTCCTATACGCCCGAGCAGAGAAATGAGCTAGTGCGCGGAGTTTTAGCGCCTTGCCATCCTGTCCTTGTAGACGTTTTGGCTGTTATGGCTGAGCGTGAGGATATTGCGTTGCTGTCGCGCGTATGGGTTAGCTATGGAGAGCAACTTGAGCGTAAACTGAACGTTACGGTTATCGATGTGACAACCGTCGTTGAGCTTGACGATCGTTTACGTGAAATCATTATTAATAAAATGCAAGCTGATTTAGGGACCAATGTTGTTCTGCGTGAGCACATCGACAAGTCTCTTGTTGGCGGCGTATTGCTTAATCTCAATGGAGAACGCATTGACGGAAGCGTTAAAACGCAGCTAGAGAATGCACGCAATACACTTGGACTAGTTACAGATGGAGGTGAATGCTAGTGACTGAGATTACCGCACAGTCTATCGATGAGGCGCTGCGCAAGCAGCTCGATGCGTTGCAAATCAACGTTGAGTCTCGTGAGACCGGTTCCGTTATCCAAATTGGTGACGGTATTGCACGTATTGACGGTCTAAAAAGCGCCATGGCTGGCGAACTCTTAGAGTTCATCGGAAGCGATGGTAAGACTGTATACGGCATGGTTCAAAACCTCGAAGAGGATGAAGTTGGCGCTGTTTTGCTTGG
>CAYJGC010000031.1:0-13267 GCA_964369725.1 uncultured Eggerthella sp. | reverse complement strand
ATTATTGGTGACCGCCAAACAGGTAAAACTGCTCTTGCTGTTGATGCTATTATTAACCAAAAGGGTAAAGATATTATCTGTATTTATGTTGCTATTGGACAGAAGGCTTCTACGGTTGCTGGTTTGGTAGAAACATTGGAGCGTCACGGTGCTATGGATTACACCATTATCGTGAATGCTTCTGCTTCCGATTCTGCACCTTTACAATATATTGCTCCTATGTCGGGCGCAGCTATTGGCGAGTTCTTTATGTATAACGGCGAAGACGGAAAGCCTGCAAATGCAGAGAACCCTGGTCGCCACGTACTTTGTATTTATGACGATCTGTCAAAGCAGGCTGTTGCTTATCGTCAGATGTCATTGGTTCTTCGTCGTCCTCCCGGTCGTGAAGCTTATCCTGGTGACATTTTCTACTTGCACTCACGTCTTTTGGAGCGCGCTGTTAAGATGTCTGACGAATATGGTGCTGGCTCACTTACTGCTTTGCCTATCATCGAAACTCAGGCAGGCGACGTATCAGCCTATATTCCTACCAACGTAATTTCTATTACGGACGGTCAGATCTTCTTGTCAACCGACTTGTTCTTCCAGGGTCAGCGTCCTGCTGTTAACGTAGGTATTTCGGTATCACGCGTTGGTGGTTCAGCGCAGATTAAGGCTATGAAGCAGGTTGCCGGTACGCTTCGTCTTGACCTTGCGTCTTATCGTGAGCTTCAGGCGTTTACTCAGTTCGGCAGCGACTTGGACAAGTCTACGCTTGATCAGCTTAACCGTGGTGCACATATGACCGAGCTTTTGAAGCAGGGTCGTTATGTACCTATGGATGTTATGGATCAGGCTATGGCTATCTATTCTGGTGCCCGTGGCTATCTTGACGACATTCCGGTGGCTGACGTTGTTCGCTTCCGCGGAGAGTTCCTTGACTACATTCATGCTACCAAGCCTGAAATTGTTGAAGAGCTAAGGAAGGGACTTAAATTTACCGATACTATCGAAGCTGACCTGAACGCTGCGATCGAGGCTTTCAAGCTGCAGTTCGCTCCTTCAGCTTCTTAAGGTAGGTAGATTATGCCCAACCTTCACGACATAGAACGGCGAATCAATTCCGTTTCTTCAACGAAGCAGATTACGCGTACCATGCAAATGGTTGCGGCTGCGAAGATCCGTCGCGCAACTGAGCGTGTAACGGCTTCTACTCCGTACGCTGATTCCATGGTTGAAATGCTAGCTGACGTTGCTAAGCGTGTAGGTGGTTCTGAAAATGCACTCTTGCAAAAGCACGATGAGGTAAAAAACGTGCTGTATGTTGTAGTCGTATCCGACCGCGGTTTGGCGGGTGGCTTCAATAGTAACGTCTTACGTCGTGTTGATCGCCTCATGAAAGATAGGCAAGCGGCAGGCATATCTTCACAGATTGTGGCTTGCGGCAAGAAGGGTACTAGCTATTTTGCGTATCGCAAAATTCAACCGGTTCTTTCGTTTGCCGACCTCTCTGCAGACCCGACGGTGGAAGAAGCGGCATCTATCGCTGCTTACGCCATTGACGGCTATCTTAAAGGCGAAATAGACGAAGTTGTAGTGGTTTATAACCATGCAAAAAATGCTGGTGAACAGGTGCTTCGCGAAGAACTCGTTCTTCCCGTTGACGCAGAAAAGCTGCAAAAAGAATTGGCAAACGAGGGTGCTAGTGAAAGCGCAGAGAATCATTACGAAGGTGATGTTATCTTTGAGCCAAGCGCAGCAGCTGTCCTAGACCAGCTTTTACCAGCATATGTGCGCACCACGTTTTACCACGCACTTTTAGATTCAGCAGCAGCTGAACAGGGAGCGCGCCGTACAGCCATGATGGCTGCGACGGATAACGCTACCGAAATGGTCGAAACTTTGACCAGAGTATATAACCGTGTACGCCAGGGTGCCATTACGACTGAGCTTAACGAAATCGTGAGCGGCGCAGCGGCTTTGGAGGATTAAATGGCTGATTACATTCTTAGTAAGGAGGAGCTCGCAGCCAGCTTAGGTGCTGTAGGTCGCATTACGCGTATCGTTGGCCCTGTTGTTGACGTAGAGTTTCCACCTGATCAGCTGCCAGCAATCTACAACGCGCTGACAGTTGACGCATCTACCCCTATGGGTGATATTAATCTCATGCTTGAGGTTGAAACTCACCTACCGGGTAATCATGTTCGTACGGTAGCAATGAGCTCTACCGACGGTCTTGTTCGTGGTACCGAGGTTCGTGATACGGGTCACCCCATCATGATGCCTGTTGGTCCTGCAACGCTTGGCCGTATCTGGAACGTCATGGGCGAGCCTGTTGACGAGCAGCCTATGCCTGAGGTGGAAGGCTACATGCCTATTCACCGCCCAGCTCCAGAATATGCAGAGCTTTCAACTTCTACCGAAATTTTTGAAACTGGCATTAAAGCTATCGACCTTGTTGAGCCTTTTGTTAAGGGTGGTAAGACAGGTTTGTTCGGTGGCGCTGGTGTTGGTAAGACTGTTATTATTCAGGAACTTATCAACAACTTGGCTCAAGAGCACGGTGGTACCTCAGTATTTACCGGTGTAGGCGAGCGTACTCGCGAGGGTACCGACCTTTATCTTGAGATGAGTGAGTCAGGCGTTATCGCTAAGACTTGTTTGGTATACGGTCAGATGAATGAGCCTCCTGGAGCACGTATGCGTGTTGCTCTATCTGGTCTTACCCAGGCCGAGTACTTCCGTGATCAGGGTCAAGACGTTTTGTTGTTTGTTGACAACATCTTCCGCTTTACCCAGGCTGGTTCAGAGGTATCTGCACTTTTGGGTCGTATGCCTTCAGCGGTAGGTTATCAGCCTACGCTTGCTACCGAGATGGGTGACTTGCAGGAACGTATTACGTCAACCGACACAGGCTCAATCACTTCCGTACAGGCTGTTTATGTGCCTGCTGATGACTTGACCGACCCTGCACCTGCAACTACCTTTGCTCACTTGGATGCTAAGACAGTTTTGTCTCGTTCAATTTCTGAGCTCGGTATTTATCCTGCTGTTGACCCCTTGGAGTCTACTTCACGCGCTCTTGACCCACAAATCGTTGGAGATGAGCATTATCGCGTTGCTGTTGGTATCCAGGAATTGCTTCAGCATTATAAAGACCTCCAAGATGTTATTGCTATTTTGGGTATGGACGAACTTTCTGAAGACCAGAAGCTCGTTGTGAACCGTGCTCGTAAGGCACAGCAGTTCTTTGGTCAGTGCTTCCATGTTGCAGAGCAGTTTACCGGCTTGCCTGGTAAGTACGTTAAGCTTGAAGACACTATCCGTTCATTCGGGTGTATCTTGGATGGCGAGTGTGACGAAATCCCCGAGCAGTGCTTCCGTATGAAGGGCTCTATCGAGGATGTATACGCTGCGTATGAAGCGATGAAGAAGGACGCGTAAATGGCTGCCTTTAAGTGTGACATCGTAACGCCTGAAGCTTTACTCGTTTCCGAAGAGGTAAAACTTGTCGTTGTACCTGGCGTAGAAGGCGAGATGGGTTTTTTGCGTGGGCACGCACCTTTGGTTTCGGTGCTTGCTGACGGTGTAGCACGTGTAACAGATGCTTCCACTGATGAAGTGAGGTCATATGCGCTTCAAGGTGGTTATGTAGAGGTTTCTGGTGATAAAGTCATCGTTTTGGCTAACCGTGCGCTTTCCGCTTCTGATATTGATGCCAACGCTGCTCGTGAGCGATTGGCAGAGGTCGAAGCAGAGATAGCTGCACTTTCACCTGAGCAGATTGCAAAGACCACGCTACAGGCGGATAAAGCTTGGTGCGAGGTTCAGCTTAAGGCTGCCTCTGCTGCCTAAGCGATTGTTTTAGCGCTTATCCCAAAGGCGTTTGGCAACGCAGGCGCCTTTGGCGGTTGTCGAAATTCTAAATCCCAACTCTTTGAGTTGGGATTTTTTTGCTTTATGAATCAAGTGTTCTTTAATACTGATATCATAGCGAACACGCAAAGCGATAAATTGTTGATGAGTAAATTGTTGGACTATTGGTTCCTGCTAAACTGCTAGACTATCCAACACGTAAAGGCATTTTTCTAATAGATTTGAGGCATAAGACATGGCGTTTGTGCATTTACACAACCATACCGAATATTCACTCCTAGACGGTGCTACACATATCAAGGACATGGTACGCAGGGCAGCAGACCTTGGCATGCCTGCGGTAGCTGTTTCTGATCATGGCATCATGTCAGGCGTTCCAGAGCTAAGCGATGCCTGTGATTCAGTAGAGCAAGAGACAGGAATTCGAGTAAAACCCATCTTTGGTTGTGAGATTTACTTTACGACTGACGAAGAGCTGCGCAAAGATGTTAAGCCTAAGCTCTACCACATGCTTTTATTAGCAAAAACTAATGAAGGCTATCATAATCTTGTGAGATTAGTCAGTCAGTCTCACGTGGATAATTTTTACTACAAACCAAGAACTACCTTTTCCATGCTTCAGAAATATGGAAAAGGAATTATCGCCTCATCTGCGTGTATAGCAGGCATTATCCCAAAGATGCTTGATGAGAATCGCATGGATGAAGCAGTTGACTGGGCAATGAAGCTCGCAAGTTGCTTTGATGAAGGTGATTTTTATATTGAGCTGCAAAATCAAGGCCTGACAACCGACGCAGGACTGACTCAGACAGAACTTAATCATCGATTGACGGAAGTGGCGCGTCGTACCGGATTTAAAACTATCGCTACTAATGACTTTCATTATCTTACGCGCGAAGATGCACGCGCCCAAGATATTATGCTGTGTATCGGTACTGGTTCTGCTGTCAATGATGCGAAGAGAATGCGTTTTGAAAATGACCAGTTTTACATGAAAACTGAAGAGGAAATGCGTGAGGCCTTACGTGATTTCCCTGAAGCGTGTGACAATACTGTTGAGCTTGCCGCAAAGTGCGATGTTGTGCTTAATAGAGAAGCAGTTTTGCCGCGCTTTCCGCTACCAGAAGGCGAGACGGAGGACAGTTATTTTAAAAAGCGAATACAAGAGGGCTTAGTCAAACGTTACGGAGATCCCGTTCCTCAGGAAGCGCAAGAGCGTGCAGACTATGAAGCAAGCGTCATTATTCAACAGGGTTTCCCCGCATACTTCCTCATTGTGCAAGAATATATTGAATGGGCGCGTGACCATGGGATTGGAGTAGGTCCCGGTCGTGGTTCGGCAGCGGGTGCAATCGTGGCGTATGCGATGGGTATTACCGACTTAGATCCTTTGTCTAATGGACTCCTCTTCGAAAGATTTTTGTCGCCAGAACGCGTAGAAATGCCCGATATCGACGTTGACTTTGAAGACGAACGTCGCGGTGAAGTAATTGAACACATTAAAGAAGTGTACGGCGAAGACCATATTGCCGGTGTCATTACCTTCGGTAAGCTTCAGGCTAAAAATGCGGTGCGTGATGCCGCTCGTGTATTAGATTATCCCTACAGCACAGGTGACAAAATCACCAAAATGATTGGCGACGAGCTGGGTATTACGATTGATAAGGCGCTGGCCACCAATCCCGACCTTAAAAAATCCTACGAAACTGAAGAAGATGTTAAGGCGGTTATTGATGCAGCCAAATCTATTGAGGGGCATCTGCGCGGAGAAGGCGTTCATGCGTGTGCAACAATTATCTGCCGCGACCCTATGTCTGATCATATTCCTGTCAAGCGTGACACTAAAGGTGGCGGCATTATTACGCAATATGACGGACATTACACGCCTGACCTTGGCTTGCTCAAAATGGACTTTCTGGGTCTACGTACCCTTAGTGTACTGTCAAGGGCCTGCCGCAATATTGAGGCGCGTTTTGGAGTAAAAGTTATTCCCGAAGAAATTCCTATTGATGATCAAAAATCATTCGAACTTATGCAGTCAGGAAATATGGATGGTCTTTTTCAGGTGGAAGGCGCTTTGTATGTGAGTCTTTTTGCCCGCCTTCCTCCTAAGCGTTTTTCAGACGTTGTGGCCTCTATTGCTCTTAATCGTCCGGGTCCTTTGGAGTCAGGCATTGTGGACGACTACGTCAGAGTTGCGAGTGGCGAAAAGCCTGCGCATTACTTTGATGACCGTTTGCGTGATATCTTGGAAGAAACCTATGGCACTATGGTTTATCAGGAACAGATCATGCAGATTTCTATGACTATGAGTGGTTTTTCAGCAGGTAAGGCTGATAAATTGCGCAAGGCCATGGGTAAGAAAAAACTTGATATTATGAAGCAGCTTCAAGAGGACTGGAACCAGGGTGCTGTTGCAAATGGTTATGCCCTTGAAGTAGCGAACCATATTTGGAGTCAGGCAGAAGAGTTCGCTAAGTATGCGTTCAATAAATCGCATTCTGCGGCTTATGCTATTTTGGTTATGCGTACAGCTTATCTGAAGGCACATTATCCTAATGACTTCATGGCGGCAGTTCTTTCTAGTTATATGGGCAACACGGATCGTTTGATTCGCTACATTGCCAGCAGTAATCGTAATGGCGTTCCGGTACTGCCACCCGATATTAACTCCTCTAACGCAGATTTCACGCCGGTAGAAGAAGGTGTACGCTTTGGTTTAGTTGGCGTTCGCGGCGTTGGTAAAAATGTTGCGGATGAAATAATTGCCGAACGTGAAGCTAATGGACACTATACGTCGCTGCATGATTTTGTTAATCGTCTTGACGCTAAGTGTTACAACAGAAAAACGCTTGAAGCCCTTATTAAGGGTGGAGCTTTTGATTCAACAGGATATACGCGCAAGCAACTCATGTTCTTCGTTGACGAAACACCGCTGCTCGAAAGTGCATCAAAGCGTCAAAAAGACCGCGACCGCGGGCAAGTTTCTATGTTTGATCTTTTTGCAGATGATGTAGATTCAGGTTTTGAGGAAGAAATTCCGAGTCCCGATGGTATTGAGTGGTCCAAGCGTCAACTGCTTACCTTCGAGAAGGAGATCATGAAGATTTACGTTTCTGATCATCCTCTTAGACCCTATGAAAACTATATTGCACGTATGACAAAATTCCAACTGGGCGATTTGTTGGAGCGAAAAGAGGGAATCAAGTCAGCTACATTTATCGGTATGGTATCTGGTGTGGTAACTAAGCTCACTAAGCGGGGAACCAAAATGGCAACATGGTCGCTTGAGGATACCACGGGCTATATCGAATGCATTTGCTTTAAATACGAAGACAATGCCGAGGCTATTCAAGAAGATGCGATAGTTAAAATAAAAGGAAAATTTGAATCGGGTGACCGTGGAAATCAGATTCTTGCTTACGAAGTTGAAGCTATTGAACTTGATGAAAAGGATTCACTGCCAACGTACCTTGAGATCCGGGTTTCTATGTCTGAGTTTAACCAATTTAGGTCGCAGGAACTGCAGCGAATATTGAAAGCATATCCAGGCCGCGACAATGTTGTTTTGTTTGTTTCTCAAAATGATGGACAAAAATTCAGAGCGGAACTTCCTCTTATGGTTGATACGGCTAGTCATCTCATGAAAGCTGAGCTCATGGATTTGTTTGGTCATCAAGTTTGGAAAGTGGCATAAAGATGGCTGATGAATTAGTTTGCTCACACACTTTGGCGCTGGTGGTATCATACCGTGGTGAACCCTTTTGCGGGTTTGCAAGACAACCAGGTCAATTAACTGTTCAGGGGAGTCTTGAAGAGGCTCTCGTTCTCCTGTATCGTCGTGAAATTGAAACAACCTGTGCAGGGCGCACCGACGCAGGAGTGCATGCCTTGGGTCAAGTGGTTAGTTTTGATTTGACCGAAGAAGAGTTTAATCAAAGAACGTTTTTTTCGCTCAGGCAATCACTTAACGCGTTGACTCACGAAGAGATAACGGTACGTGAAATAAGTGAAAAGGCAGGGGGTTTCTCTGCACGTTTTGATGCATGTGCTCGCGAGTATCATTATCATCTTTGTATAAGCCCTACTGCTCCTATCTTTACCAAAAGTACGGCATGGCATGTGGGGAGTGATCTGAATGTAGCAGATATGGAACGCGCCGCGCAATACTTACTGGGTGAGCATGACTTTAAGAGTTTTTGCAAAGCCATATCAGCGGCAGGCAAGCCGACTTGTCGAAACGTGCATGAAATATCGTTTCATCCCGAAACTATTTTGGGGGAGCAAATTCTTACTATAAAGGTTGTCGGTAATGCATTTTTACACTCGATGGTGCGAACTATAGTAGGAACTTTGGTAGCCGTGGGGCGGGGGCAAAGGTCGGTAGAGTGGGTTGAAGAAGTGTTGCAGGCGCGTGATCGTCAAAAAGCAGGCGAAAATGCTCCCGCCTGTGGTTTAGTTTTTTGGAGAGTTATATACTAAGGCGGAATGCGGAAGAGATTAATCTTTTGCTTACCAAAAAGTAGTACGAGCCGTTGTAGGTTTGCATAATGCGAGGAAAGAAGAGGTAAGTGTGGGTCTAAAGAAGCTCTTTTCTGAAAAAAAGAACAATAAAAAATACACTACACTTAAAAAGCTGGAGGGGGATGCTTCTGCCAAGTCAGTAAACGAACAATGCGCTTCTTTTCGCTCTGTTTATGAAAGTAGAGACGGTGCCTTGTGTGTCTTCGAAGACAAACAGGGTCACCTTATCGCCGTTCAATCTTCAAAGTTGGTGTAACGTTATTTCTTGTGCTGAATCTACCATATCTCTTTGTGAGAAATATGGTAGATGAAGTCTTGCTCCGTTTTGTCTCCGCAGACCAATTAATCCTTGTTTAAGAGCTTGCAGGTTTAGCCTGATCAACAAAGTAAATCTTGTACCACATCAGAAACATGTAGATAATCCAAATCTTTCTGGAGCGGTCAGCTCCCGCTTTATGTTCATCAAGAAGATGCAATAGCTCTTCGGTATTGAAAAACTCTTGCGCAATCTCTCCCGTAAACCATGCTCTAATTTCTTCGTAGTAGCGCTCTTGGCGCAACCAATTTACTACGGGAACCGGGAACCCTAACTTTTCCTTTTCAGCCCAATCTTGAGGGATAGCTCGTTTGGAAGCGTCTCGCAGGGTAATCTTCGTTTGCTCGCTCGTTGTTTTTTGGCTGGTTGGAATGGTGCGCGAAATATTAAACACTTCTTTATCTAAGAAGGGGACACGTGATTCTAATGAGTGTGCCATAGACATTTTGTCGGTTTTAAGCAGGATGTCTCCGACAAGCCAAAAATACAAATCGAGATACTGCATGCGCGTTGTTTCGTCAAGGTTTGCAACTTCGGCATAGATGGGAGCGGTCAGTTCTTGAGGCAGTGCTGCTGCGGAAGAGCCCTTGAGTATGCGTGTGCGCTCTTCGGGCAAGAACGCTACGCCATTTGCATTCGTGTAGTACCAGTCTTCTACCGTTTGGCTGGCGCGTTCAAGGTAATTTGCACCGCGGATGCCGAGACTGCGAGCCGCTTTTGAGGCAGCTTTAAGGAGGGGTTTGGGCACCCATGCAAGTTTTTGATTAGCAAAAGGTGTCTGGTAGATACGATACCCGCCAAAAAATTCGTCAGCGCCTTCGCCAGAAAGAACCGCTTTAACTTTTTTTGCGGCTTCTTGGTCTACAAAGTAGAGCGCTACAGCACTCGGGTCTGCCGAGGGTTCATCCATATGCCATTGAACAAGAGGAAGGCTTGCCCAGTACTCTTCTTCGCTAATATGTTTCGAGTTGTTTTCAATAGTAAGTTTGTCTGCTAGCTCGCGTGCCCACGTTATTTCATCTCGTTCACCTTGGTATTCTGCGAAGCCAACAGTAAAAGTCTTGATTGCAGGATTTTCCTGAGCAAGGCAGGCGGCCATATAGCTAGAGTCGATACCTGAAGAAAGGAATGAACCCACTTCGACATCGGCAACATTGTGATAACGAACACTTTCTTTTAAGGCTTTGTCAATAGCTTCAACCGTGTCTTTATGAGATCGCGTAGTATTGAAGTCATAGGTTGGACGCCAGTAACGACGCGTTGTGTATGTACCATCAGCTTTTACGGTCATGCAATGTGCGGGCTTAAGTTTGAATATGTCTTTAAAAAATGTTTCATCAAGTGCAGAAAATTGAAAGCACAGGTATTGCTCAAGTGCGTCCGTATTAAGCCTGCGCTCGTAGGCAGGATGCTCAAGAATGCACTTAATTTCTGAAGCAAAAATAAACTGATTTTCCTGAAAAGTATAGTAAAAAGGTTTGATGCCAAAAAAATCACGCGCACAAAAAAGCTCTTTTGTTGTGCGGTTCCAAATAGCAAAAGCAAACATGCCGCGCAAGCGATCTAGAACGCCTTCACCCCACGCAAGATATCCTGTGAGGAGTACTTCGGTATCTGAGTTGGTTTGGAAAGTCCAGCCATCACGCTCTAACTGTATGCGCAAGTCTTGATAATTGTAAATCTCTCCATTAAAGACAATGGCAAAGTCGCCTTTTGCTTCAGCTTCTTGCGCGTTAGAGCAAGGAGCTCCATCAGGCATAAGAGCAGGGGAAGTGATAGTGGAAGAGAGGCTGTTATCTGCGCGAATCATGGGCTGATTGCCCCCTGTAAGGTCAATAAGGGAAAGACGACGATGCCCAAATGCAATACCCGTATCAAGGTAGCAACCTTCGCCGTCAGGTCCACGATGAGACATAACATCACACATTGCCTGGAGAAGAGGGGTGTCTGTTCCCTTTGCTTGCGTAAAGCCGCAGATTCCGCACATAGTATAAGCTCCTTCTAGTTAAAGTCTGTGCTCATGATAAAACAAGTGCGCGCAACTTTTACTTAAGGAAATAATCTTGCGAAAAAAGAGCATGTATCTAAAAGTAAGATAGGACTATGGACGTTTGTCTCCTAGCTTAATGAATAGTATGATGAATGCTAGCGAATTCGTTTCAGTAAAGTCGATAGCGCGCCCTGCAGTTGCGGGGAACGACCTATCGGCTTTATTGTTTAGTAGGTTTGTTTTAGCGCCGACCCACCGTTTGAAACGTGCGCTCCAAAGGGTAATCTTTTACTCTCGGCACGCTTGCGATAGATTTACGCTAGAATTACTTAGTTAGTTACAAAGATAGCAAAACATTCGACAACATAAGCCAAGCAAGCAAGAAAGCAGTGATTATGAAAACACAGGCATCTTCCCATCGTTCACTTTTCGCCGTATTTAGCATTTTGTGTATATGCTTACTAGCTATACCTTTATTGATAGGCTCTGTAGGTAAAAATACTGCCTATGCTGCCAATATTGCAGAGGGTACCAGTGGCACGGTCGATTGGGTAATTGATGCAGACGGTTTGCTAACTCTAACACCAACTAGTGGCAGTGAGGGAACCTTGGATTCTTTTGGACCTACCATAAGCAATGTTCCTTGGAATGCGCATGCCACTTCAATTGTGTCTTTTAAAGTGTCTGAAGGCTCAACGATATATAGTGGGGATAGCTTGTCGTATATGTTCTACAATTGCATAAACTTGGTTAGCGCTGATTTATCAAGATTTAATACTTCAAACACTACGGATATGTCGGGCATGTTCTTTGCCTGCTTAAATCTTGGTTCCGTCAATCTAGATAATTTTGACACCTCAAATGTGACAAATATGGAGGAAATGTTTTATAACTGCTCAAGCCTCACTGCCCTTGACCTGTCAAGTTTCAATACCTCAAATGTGACAAGTATGGAGGACATGTTCTTTTACTGCTTAAAGATTACCTCTCTTGATCTGTCAAACTTTGACACCTCGAACGTGACAAATATGGAGGAAATGTTTTACAACTGCCCAAGTCTTACCTCCCTTGACGTGTCAAAATTCAACACTTCAAACGTAACAAATATGGGAAATATGTTCGCCGACTGTTCAAATCTTATTACTTTAGACATATCAAGTTTCGATACTTCAAAAGTGTGGAATATGAGTAGTATGTTCCAAAGTTGCTCGAAACTCACCGCTCTTGATTTTTCAAGCTTTAAGACCTCAGAAGTTACGAATATGGAATATATGTTTTACAACTGTTCACAACTCACCTCTCTTGACCTATCTAGCTTTGACACCTCAAGCACAATAATTACGGAGAATATGTTCCGTGGTTGCTCAAACCTTACTACGTTAGATGTATCAAGCTTCAATACTTCAAAAGTTACCGATATGAAGGGCATGTTCAGAGATTGCTCGAAGCTCACCAGTCTTAACCTAACAGGATTTTATGCGAGTAGTAACCCTTATTTAACCGACATGTTTACCGGAGTAAGTCTTACTTCTGTTGTTATTGGAGAAAATACTGGCACCATAATTAGAGATGAAGTCCCGAGGCCCTTTGAAGATATTGTCGATCCAATCACCGGGACTGTAAGTACCGGAAAATGGGCTAACAAAAACAATGAGCCTTATAATTCTCTTATGGGGGTCCCAGCAGGAACCTATAGAGCACACGTAGATTCGACTCTCAACCTCAATGCAGCTGAAGTAAGTTTTGTTATAGATCCAACTGAAGTTGAATACACGGGAAATGAGATCAGACCTACCGTAACCGTGAAAAACGGAAGTCACACTCTTGTGGAGGGTACTCACTATGAAGTAACCTATGCTAATAACATTAACCCTGGAGACTCGACTGCAAGCGCTGCACCTACGGTAACTATTACAGGCCTTTGGAGCTGTAGCGGTCAAAGAAGCGCCGTTTTTACCATTAGTCCCATCTCTATTGCTTCAGCAACTATAGCTGCTATTCCTGACCATATTTTCAACAACGCTGCTTATATGCCGATACCTGAGGTATCTTTAGGTGGTACTACCTTGGTGACCCCTACGGATTTTACCTATGTTTACAAAGATGCAAGTAAAAACGAGGTTGCTTCACCTACGAGCGTAGGTACTTATACACTGGAAATCACCGGTAACGGAAACTATACGGGCACCATATCAACTACTTTTGAAATTACAGCTTCATCTATAGCTACGGCAACCATATCTACCATCCCTAACCACACCTTCGACAACACCGCATATACCCCAGCTCCCACAGTAACACTTGGTGGTATCACCTTAGCAACTCCTCAAGACTATACCTATGGATACCTTGATAAAGACGGCATAGCTACCACTGCCCCTACTAATGCAGGCACCTATACCCTTGTAATCAATGGTGCTGGAAACTACGGTGGCAGTATTCAAACCACCTTTGAAATCACCACACAAGACCTAAGTGGTGCAAGTGTTGCAAGTATTGCAGATGCTGACTACAACCCAAATGGCTATAAACCTGTTCCTGAAGTTACCTTAAGCGGCACATCCTTGAAGCCAGGCACA